>DASVNP010000334.1:0-65757 GCA_036383775.1 Paraburkholderia sp.
GCGACGCTTCGCCGTCCGGCGCGCTAGTGCGCCGGACGACGGCTGGGTCGCTTATCGGTTTGCTTATCGGTTTGCTTATTGGCCCAGGTAGTGCGTCGCTTACTGGGTCGCGAATACCGCTACGCCCGCGCCTGCGAACTCTTCCGAGTGGCCCGGGCCATGCGGCACGAAGACACGATGTGACTCACCGTCCACGGCCACCGAGTGCGCGCCCATCGTGGTCGGAACAATCGCGACAATGCTGCGCGTAGCCGCGTCGACAATGCCGAGCGCCGGGTCGAACTTCGCCGTCTTGCTGCCCACCTGCGAGACGTTGTCCGCCGAACGGTGGCCGGCCGCCAGGAAGTAGCGGTTAGACACTGGGTCGTACACGACTTCGTCCGCGCCGCCGAACGGCAGTTCGGCGAGCGTTTTGCCGTTTGTACGGTCGATGATCACCGTAGTCTGCTTGCCACCCTCGTCCGGATCGCAGCCGAGCAGCGCATCGTTGCCCGGACCCATGGCGAGACCGGTCGGGCCTTCACAGCCCTTCAGTGCAAACACGTTCTGAACGACAGGCTTGCCCTCGAGAACTGAGGCGACCGGAATCACATCGACCTCCCCTTTCGGGTTGGCCTTCGTGCCATCGTTGTTCAATACGAAGTTCTTGCCCTTCGGGTCATACGCGCACGCTTCGAGACCGGTCGAGTCCTTCAACGGGAGTTTGCCGATCACTTCCTGCGTTTCGGTGTTGATGAAGGTGGCAAAAGGCGGCTCTTCCGCGCCGCTCGAGAACATCACGACATGATGCTCGGGGTCCAGACAGCTCTCGTCGGCGCGAATGCCGGACTTGCTGACGGTAATCGTCTTAACCAGCTTCTTGCTCGCAACGTCGATCACCTTGACCGAGTTGACGTCCCCCACATACACCAGCGAGGTACCCGGCAGCGGACTGACGCCGGACGGTCCCGATTTGTCATGGCTCGGGCCAATGCCGGCGAAGTCCGCCTTGATCTGGTCGAGCAGTGTGGCCGTCTTCGCGTCGAATACGTCCAGCGTGGCGTTCGCGCCGTCCGCAAGGTAGTACTTGCCGTCCGCCGATGCACTGATATCGAAGCCGAACGGCTTGGCGCTCGTCACCGGAATATTCGCAAGCCACTTGGGCGCGGTTTCAGCCGCGCTGCTGGCCCACGTATAAGCGCCGGCCGCCAATGTACCCGCCAATGCCAGTCCAAGGTATGTGCGTTTCATGTGTTGACTCCTCCAATTAATCGTTAATATTTCCAGCCTCAGCTGGGACGGGGAGCACTTCCCCAATTCGGTTACGACGACGCGGACAACGCCGCGTCATTTGGGTGCTTAGAAAGCGTGATACATACCGATACGCACGTCAGCCTGCTGACCCGCCAGCGAAGGCGCGAAGCTTCCGCCAATCACAGCGTCCACGCCGGACGACGCCTTCAGGTAATCCGATGAGATATAGACCTGAGTCCGTTTGGAGAGCGAATAAAGTGCCGCCGCGGTCACCTGATTCCACGTGTGGCCTTCGAAGCCGGTATGCTGATAACCCAGAACCAGCTGCGCAGCAGGCGTGACCTGGTAAGTCGCACCGCCTTCATAAACGTGCATGACCGAGGTCATGTCCTGGTACTTCAGGACCGTGTCGCTAAAGTTGCCGTAAAGCGTAAAGTCGCCAATCGCATACGATGCGCCGACCCCGAGCGTTCCCAGCGAGCGGATCTGGAACTCGGGCAACAGATCGGTTGCCGTATTGTTCGAGACCGTAGCGACAGGCACATTGAAGAACGAGTGGACACCGATTTGCGCATAGGGATCCAACGTGGGCGTGGCCTGGTACGTGTAAGCCGCCGCCACAGTCAAAGGTCCGTTGGCGTATTGCACGCCGGCACTCCAACCGCTTCCGTCATGGAAGCTTCCCGCCACGTTGCTAAACCCGTACATCGCGCCAAACGTGAACCCGCCCCATACCGGGCTCGTGTACTTGATGGAGTTCTTAATGCGGTCGTTGTTGGTATGGTCGAAGTCACCCTGGTGAATCGCGTAGCCGCTGCCGGAAGCGCTCACGTTGAACTGGCCAAAGAAGTCCGCGCTGAAATCGAACTGGTTACCCATGGTCAGCGTACCGTAGTCGGTTTGCAGACCAACCCACGCCTGCTGGCCAAACAAGGTGTTCGGCTGATTGAGCTGACCGTTGTTCAGGTTGAACAGAGTCGACAACTTGAACACGGTCTTCATGCCACCGCCCAGATCTTCGACGCCCGTCAATATCCACAGATTCGGAAACAGCACACCGCTATCGGCCTTGTAATTGTGGTGACCACCGTCGTTGTCGACGAACGTAATACCGTCATCCAGCTTGCCCGCCATCGTGATGCTGCTTTGTGCAAAGCTCGCACAGCTCAAACCGGCGCTGCACAATCCCGCACCAATGACCGCGGCAATCAGCCTTCTTTTCATGTCTTCCTCACTCGCTCTAAGTAATGGATTCATTGCCGGTCGTTTTCTAACTCACGGCTTCATTTTTATTTCGTTATACGAATTGTTATGGCAAAAGTTCCAGCACTGCGATGCTTTCTAAACCGATCTGGCTTGCGATCTCGTTTGTGTCGACCGGATCGTTATCCAGATAATACGGAACATCAGCGTAAAGACCTTGACCTCGCAGTCTCGCCACTTATCAAAGCGTCCGTTTTCGTGACTGACGCAAACAGTGGCGGGCAATCGGCGTCAGCCGATCCGCTCCTTCCTACCCCGCCCGAGCACGTCCGCGAGCACGGCAATGAGCAGAACCGCACCCACGATCAACGGCTGCCAGTTGGCGTTGAGGTTCAGAAGGTTCATGCCGTCGATCACGAGCGCGAGAATGACGCAACCGGACAGCGTGCCCAGCAAGCTTCCCGCGCCGCCGAACAGGGACGTGCCACCAATCAATATGGCCGCGATCACGGGAAGGAGAAGCGGTTCTCCCATGGCTGAATCGGCCGCATTGACCCGCGCGAGATAGATGAGCGCGGCAATCCCTGACATCAAGCCACTTATCGTATAGACCGCGATCTTTCGCCTGCGCACCGGTATGCCGGACAGCCGCGCCACTTCGCTATTGGCGCCAATCGCGTAGATCTCCCGGCCAAAGTTGAGCGCCCCTGTGATGATCGTCGCGCCAACGAGCACGAATGCCATCATGTAGACGGGCAGCGGTATGCCACCAAGAAATCCGGTGCCCAAAGTTCTGAACCCCGCCGGAAAACCGTAGATTTCGTTACCACCCATGTAATGGAACGCGAGCCCCTGAACGACCCAAAGCATTCCGTACGTGGCGAGAAACGGCGGCAGGCGCAGCAGCGTCACGGCAAGACCGTTGAGCAGCCCAATCAGCGTGCTGCACGAAAGCGCCATCGCAGCCGCGAGAACAGGCGACCCGCCAGTCTTCATGACACCGGCCGCCAGACAGGCTGACAGCGTAAGGTTGGCCGCGATCGAGAGATCAAAGCCGCCGGACAGAATCACGAGCGTGAGCCCGGAGGCAAGCAGGAACATCAGGCTGGCCTGACGCAGCACATTGAGCAGATTGGGAGCCGTGGAGAACGCAGACGTCGCGAGAGCCAATGCCAACGAGATCAGAATGATGAGTGCGGCGCGATAGATCAGCGTGGCGGTTTGATCGCTGACATGGTGACGCACATCCAGTTGACTGACACGGGACCATACAAAGCGGGAGTTGTTCAGAATACTCATGCTTTCGCTCCATTAGCCCTGGACTTGCGCACACTATCGACAACGACGACGAGCAGCACCAGCATCCCGACGGATACCACCTGAAGAGAGGATTCAACGCCGAGCAGATTCAAGGCATTGCGCAAAACACCGATCGTCAGAACGCCCATGACCGTGCCGAACAACCATCCCTCGCCACGCTCGAAAGACGTGCCGCCAAGCACCACGGCAGCAATGGCATCGAACTCCATCCCGATGGCCGATCCAGGCTCCGCGGAATTCATGCGGCCGACCAGCACCAGCGCCGCCAATCCGACCATCAAGCCGCCGAACACATAGATCGCGATGTGAAAGACTTTGGCCTTGATACCGGCGAGAAGCAGCGCATCCCGATTGCCGCCGATGGCGAACACATACGTGCCGAACCTGGTGTGATACAGCAGTAGATGAGTGAGCGCGTAAGCCACGAGCGCAAAGATCACCGGAAGCGGAATGCCGAGCAGGGTCCACGCGTAGAGTTGCGCCACGCCGGGGTTCGCGACGACAACCGCGTTGCCGTCCGTCAGCACTAGCGCGACGCCGTGGGCAATGCCGAGCGTGCCGAGTGTGACAACAAAGGGCGGCAGTCCGAGCTTCGCGATGAGTGCGCCGTTGAAGAGTCCGGTCAACGTTCCCACCGCTACCGATGCACACAACGCCAGGGCGATGCCCCACCCCAACCCCAGAGTCTGAGCGAAAACAACCGCACAGAGACTGAGGAGCGCCCCCACGGAGAGGTCAAGCCCTTCGCTCAGAATGACCAGCGTCATAGGCATGGCGATCATGAGCAGGATCGAAACCTGCAGGCCGATGTTGGTGATGTTGCCGCTCGATGCAAACCCGGGCACGCCGAGCGTCGCCGCCATCACGAGTACGGCGCTCGCCGCGACAATCGACGGCACAGGCCGCCGCTTTCGCATCACACTGATTCTTTCAACCGTTGCTTCCATCATTTAACTCCCATGCATCGCCAGGCGAAGAATGTTCTGCTCGCTCAAGTTCTCTTTGGGCAATTCGCCCGAAACCACGCCCTCGCGCATGACGTAAGCGCGATCGCAAACGTGAACGATCTCCGACAATTCAGAACTGATGAGCAGGACGGCGGCACCGTCTTTGATCAGCTTCTCGATCAGGTTGAAAATCTCGGTCTTGGCGCCGATGTCGATACCGCGCGTCGGTTCGTCGAATATGAACAGTCGGCAACCGGCACTGAGCCATTTACCGATCACGATCTTCTGCTGATTGCCGCCGCTGAGAACACGGGCGCTCTTACCGGGGTCGCCCGGCGCGATCCGCAACGAATCGATGAGCGATTTCGTCGCCCTTCTTGCTTTCTCCGCCTGATACCATCCACGCGGAAAGAGTTTCCACAGGCTGGCAGTGAGCAGGTTTTCGTGCACGGAACGCTTTAGCGCCAGCCCCTCCTGTTTCCGGTTCTCGGGAATCAGACCCACGCCCATTGCCGCGACTTTGTGCGGACCGCCAGTGACAGGCGCCCCGAAGACGGTGACCTGGCCGGTTTGAATCGGGTCCGCGCCGAACACCGCTCGCACGACCTCCGTGCGCCCGGCGCCGACCAGTCCAGAGAGACCCACGATCTCGCCACACCGTACCTGCAGGTCCACTCCGCGAACGCCCGTTGTCGTGGTCAACTGACGCACGTCGAGCGCCACTTCGCCAGGCTCACCGAAGTAGTTGCGCTTGTACACGGTCCCGACCGAGCGGCCCACCATCAATGCGATCAATTCATCGGGTGTTGCCTCGGTGGCCGGCATCGACTGCACCAGACGGCCGTCACGCAGTACCGTAACGCGATCGCCCAGGTCGAATACCTCCTTCATGCGATGGGAGATATAGACAATCGCCGCACCGGAGGCGCGCAGTTTCCGGACGACACTGAACAGCGCCTCGGCCTCACGATCGGAGATCGCTGCCGTCGGCTCGTCCATGACCACCACGCGCGCCTCGTGCGAGAGCGCCTTGGCGATTTCCACCATCTGCTGCTGCGCGACGCCGAGATCCGCCGCGTACGCATGAGTATCGTAAGCAAGCCCAAGTTCTTCTAGCGCCGCTCTCGCATCGAGATGCATCTTGCGATGATCGACCAGACCAAAGCGATTGCGCGGTTCGCGCCCCAGGTAGATGTTCTGCGCGATGTTCAGATGCGGTACGAGTGAGAACTCCTGGAAGATCACCGCAATGCCGAGTCGTTTGGCGTGGCCAGGCGACTCGATGGTTATCGGTTGACCGTCGCTGAAGAACTCGCCGGAGTCGGCTCTATACGCACCGAAAAGCACCTTCATCAGGGACGACTTTCCGGCGCCGTTCTCCCCGAGAAGCATATGCACTTCGCCGGCATACAACTTGAGGTCGACGTCAGTCAGAGCGCGCACACCTGGGAAGCTCTTGCAGATCTTGCGCAATTCCAGAAGAGGCACGCCACTGGTCGGAATGGTTGTTTCCATGGTTAGTTGCTCACAATATCGTCCCACTTCGGACACTGACGTTTGTCGCCCGGCGCTTCGAATGGCGCGTAGTTCGTTTTGTCGATGACGATGCCCTTGATCAGAATGGTCTGCGGTACGGACTCCTTGCGCACCGTTCGCACGCCCGCCATCGTCGCAATGCAGCCCATCTTGTAGCCGTTGAATTCGGCGGTCGCGAGCAGTCTGCCGTCCTTGATGGCTTTCACCGACTCCGGCACGCCGCCGATACCCACTACCTTGGTCTGCTTCTGCCCGGCCGCCTCCAATGCCTCGATCGCGCCCATCGCCATCACGTCCGCCGCCGCGAGCACGCCGTCGATCTTCGGATTCGACTGAATCAGGTTCTCCATGACCTGAAGCGCCTGCAAACGCTGATAATTCGCGGGCTGGGACGCGAGGAGCTTGACGTTCGGAAACTCTTCCAGCGCCTTGTGAAAACCACGCACCCGCTCGTCGCTCGTGGTGGAACCCTTCACGCCTTCCAGAATGACGACATTGCCTTTCCCGCCCAGGCTCTTCAGCAGATAGCGGCCGACATCCAGCCCCAGATTGAAGTCATCGGCGACCACGACGGAGGCGAATTTGCCGCCGGCGACCCGGTCGTTGTAGTTGACGATCGGGATACCGATCGCGTTGACCTTCTCGATCGCCGGAACGACACCATGAGGATTGACACCCATGAACAGCACGACGTTGGGTTTTCTGACACTCACGTCTTCGAGTTCACTGAGTTGCTCGCCAAGATCGTTAGGCCGGGTCGGCGCGTAATGGGTCACCGAAACGCCGAGTTCCTTCGCCGCCGCATCGACGCCGGCGTGAACGAGCGCGAAATGGGGATCGACCTGATTCTTGTAGAAGGCCGCAACGCTCTCGCCCGTTGCAAATGCGCTTGATCCTGCGGCCATGCCCAGTGCGAACGCACAGGCGATGAGGATGCTTTTTTTCGCCTGCCGGCTCGTCAGTTTTGTCGTCAGTTTCAAGGTCGTCTCCGTTTGATGTGTTCTTGCCAAGCCTCAAGCGCGGGCCCGGTATGGCGGCCCGGTTGCGGGAATGCATCCCGGGCGAGCGTCCAATCCTTGCACAATTCATGCAATCGTTTGCTAAACGGGGCGCTTGTTAGCCCGTTTTTTGCCGCGTTATGAATGCCGTTACGGCTTTTTTACCGTACGGAAATCTTTATGCAAACGTATGCATATACTATCCACGCGGATATCGTTGTCAATTCATTTATACCCTCTGGCACATAGGGTTTGTACCTGCAACATTGAGAGCAACCCTTTGCATCTATACAATGACTTCCATGGCCAAAACATCAGACTCCCGGGCAACAAGCCGCGTCACCATTCGCGAAGTCGCGCAGCATGCGTCGGTCAACGCGTCGACGGTCTCGCGCGCCCTGAATCCCGCAACCCGTCACCTGATTGGGGACGAAGTCGTCCGCAGAGTGTTGGCGTCCGCGAAATCGCTCGGTTACCGGCAGAACAAGCTTGCTTCCGCGCTTCGCGGAGGCCAGTCAAGGGTGGTCGGCGTGTGCCTGCCAGACATCGAGAACCCGGTATTCCCGCCGATCGTCTGCGGCATCGAGGAAGAACTCGCGGCTGAAGGCTACGGCGTGCTGATTGCCAACACTGTTGGCACGTTGAAAGATCAGGAACGCATGCTCGAGCAGATGCTCGAGCGCCAGGTCGACGGCCTCGTGCTCGCTACCGCTGCCCGTCACGACCCGTTAGTACGCCGTTGCATTATCGACGGCATACCCGTCGTGCTGGTGAATCGCGCTGAAGAAGGCGGACAGGTGCCGGAAGTGATCAACGACGACTACCTCTCCATGAAGCTCGCGGTCGACCACCTGGTGGCGCTGGGGCACAAGCGGATTGCGCATCTTGCCGGCCCTGAGCGCCTGGCAACCGGGCTCTCGCGGATCCAAGGCTTTCAGATGGCGACGCAGCAGCATCGGCTGTCGGGGGCGGTGATCCTCGAGGCCGCGGAATTCACGCGTGAAGCGGGCCGGGTTGCGTGCGACCAGCTGCTGAAGGAGCACAAGGGCGTAACGGCAATCATTGCCGCGAACGACCTGATCGCGCTAGGATGCTATGACGTTTTCGCCGAACAGCGTCTGATGTGCCCGAACGATATTTCGCTCATCGGTCACAACGACATGCCGCTCCTCGACATGCTCCATCCGCCCTTGACCACGCTGCGCATCCAGCACCGAGAAATGGGCCGCCAGGCAGCGAAACTGCTGCTCGGGATGATCGCGAACCCGGGCGCAGCGCCACACCGTATTACGCTTCCTCCAGAACTGATGGTTCGCGGCTCGACCGCCGTGCCACGCAGCACACCGCTGCGCGCGAGAGCACCGAAAGCCGCATCCGCTTCCACGGATTGATCACACAAGGGCCAGGCTCGACTTGACGCGCTTCATTCAGGCGGCTTGATGCGCTGACGCGCGAGCCATTCGCGCGGCGCATTGCCGATCCGCGATTTAAAGAACGTCGAAAATGCGCTCGACGTGAATCCAAGAACACGAGCGGTCTCGGCCACGGAGATTCCGTGTACCAGCGCACACATCGCTACCCCTGCCTGCACCTCCCGGCGCCATCGGCCGACACTGGCGTCCAGTTCCTTCGTGAAGATCCGGCTCAACGTACGGCAACTGACGCCCGCCCGGCTTGCCGCGTCCTCAATCGCCATATCCTTGGTTGGATGCATGAGCAGCGCTTCGCATAACGCCGCGACGCGGCTTCCCGGCGAAGGCACGCGCACAGAAAAATTCCCGCTAATTCCGGATACCGCGCGCAGTTCATCTGCTAACAGCGCCACGACCGCAGCATATGAACGCTCGACAACCGACCGCTGCGTCGCCGAGAAAATCGCGATCAATACGTCGGAGCAATGCAGAACGCGCGCCGTCGGTGCGAAATCGGCGCACAGAGCGGTATCGATTCGAAGCGCGCAAATGGCGGCTCCATGCACCGCGCAGGTGCTATGCGTGACGGCCGGCGGAAGCCAGATACCATTGCCTTGCGTTACACAGAACGCGCGGCGTCCCGCCGTTATCCACGCGCCGCCCTGCCGCACATAGAGAAAGCATCCGGCCGCGGCGGTTTCGGCGTGCCGATGCTCTCCCGCGCCGAGCCGCACATCCGTCACGACACTGGTGGTGTATATCATGTGCAACCTTCGCCGGTCGCCATGGCAAGCTCGCGTGCGCCTGTCACTAACGTCGCCTCATCGGCCGCGCTCGGGCCGCGGAAACGGCATCGCCAGCAAAATCTTCGCCGGGCTCCCGGAGCGGTTCTGCAATGCACGCCGCTCGCCCGGCGCGATACGGCACGAATCGAAGGCCGCGAGAGCAACCTCGCCTTCCTCGGTGACGACGGTGACTTGACCTTCCAGCACCACATAGTGCTTTTCAACCGGCGACGCGTCCAACGTGGTGTAACCGCCCGGCTCGATCGCCGACACCCCCAGCCACAGCGACTCTGCCGGTCCGGCCTCATGGCCTTGAAGCCGGACACACCGCATCGAGAAGTGATTGGGCGGAAAATATTCAGGCGCCTCTCCGAAACGGGTGACGTTCATGGCTTGAGCAGAACCCGGTTAGCCGCGCCGCGGAAGACGGCCTGATACGCATGTGCCGCGTCGGCGAGATCGAAGACAAAACCGTCGACGATCGGAAAGGGCTTTAACGTGCCACGCTCGAAAGCCGGCAACAACGCGTCGAGAATGAGCGCGCCCTCCGTGCTGTCCAGTGCGAGCGTATCGATGCCGACATAGGCGTGCTGCCCTCGATAGAACGTGAAGATGTCAAATGGCACCGGACGTTCAATGGTGGAGATGAAAATCTGCGTCCCTCGCACCGCCATGGCCTTGTTGGCTTTCTCAAAGTATGGACTGCCAACCGTGTTGTACACGATGTCCGCGCCGTGGCCGTCGGTCAATTCGCGAACCACTTCATCGAAGTTTTGCGACGATGCGTCGATCATGGTCACGTCGGCGTTCGCATGGCCGATGTACGGCACATTCTTGCGGTCAACACCGAACACCTTGGCCCCAGCCTGAGTCGCAAGCTGTATCGCCGCCTGCCCCACCTTGCCGTTGGCCCCCAGCACGAGGACGACGTCGCCTTCTTCCACGCCCCCGGCCCGTTGCAGTCCTTCGAAAGCAGTCACGAAGGGTACGCCGATCGCGCCCGCTTCCTCCATGGTCAGATTGGCGGGCTTGGCGCGCACACTGCCCACAGGCACGGCAAGAAAGCCGGCATGCGTGCCGTCGCGACGGATGCCCAGTTCGCCGCCGCTGCCCCACACTTCCTTGCCGATCATCTCTTGCGGCCCCTCGACAACAACGCCGGCGTAATCGCGGCCCGGCGTACGCGGCCACACCGCGTGCGGCATGAAGCCCAGTACCGCTTTGACGTCGCTGGGATTCACCGCCGCACTCACCACGCGCACGAGACACTCGGAAAAGTCGACGTCTGGTGCGTCTTGCGCGCCGATATGCAGATTGAGCGAATCGATACCGGCGCTCTTTTCCAATACACGAACCGTTTTCATTATTTATTTCCTAATAGGTCAAGATGACGGGCCGATCTGTTCTGGACCGCGCTTATCGATTCAGCCCCAGTAGCGCGCGCGCTTCCTGGCAGGTCGCCAATTCGCCGCCCAGCGAATGCACGATGTCGCGTGCATGCATGACCAGCGCGGCATTGCTTTCGGCGAGCACGCCTTTGGCCATATAAATGTTGTCTTCAAGTCCGACTCGCACATGGCCACCCGCCAGCCAGGCTTGGGCAACGATCGGGAATTCGGATCGGCCGACACCGAAAGCCGACCAGACCGCCCCGTGTGGCAGCAGGTTACGTGCGTAGAGAAGGGTTTCCGGACTGGCCGAGAAGCCGTATTTGACGCCCATCACCAGGGTCCAAAGCCCCGGACCGTCGAGAACGCCGTCCTTGATGAGATCCAGTGCAAGGTGCAAGTCACCGGAGTCGAAAATCTCGAGCTCAGGCTTGACGCCCGCCTCGCGGATCACGTTGGCCATGCGCGTGACATTCTTAGGTGTATTGATGACAACGTCACCGCCGGAGTTCATCGTGTTCAGGTCGAGACTGCAGACGTCCGGCTTGAGTTCGAGAATATGCTCGACGCGCTTTTCCGGCGGCAGCAATGTAGTGCCTGGCGCCGCGATTCTGGGATTGTCGTCGCTCGGAATAAAGCGGCCGCCTGGGCCTGTTGTCAGATTGATGATGAGATCGGCGTTCACCGCGCGGATGCGCTCGATGACTTCCCGGTAAAGCGCGACGTCCATCGAGGGCCGCCCCGTTTCGGGATCGCGCACGTGGATGTGAACGGCGGCCGCACCGGCCTGTGCAGCCTCGAGCGAGGCAGTCGCGATCTGCTCGGGTGTGATCGGCAGCCCCGGATGCTGCTCCGGTTTGGTGATATTGCCTGTTACAGCGCAGGTGATGATGGTCTTGCGGGAATGCATGTTGGTCCTCGCTGCAACTAGTTCAGGCGACGTCCACCGTCGACGACGATGGTCACCCCGGTGCTGAATTTCAGATGAGTGGCGCAGGTTTCGATGGCCGCGGCGATATCGTCTGGCGTTCCGATGCGGCCCAGCGGCGTGGTGGCCGCCACCTTCTCGTTGAAGTCATCGCCGCGGCCGGGCACGAAAGTCGTGTCGACCACTCCCGGGGACACATTCAGGACACGAATGCGAGGTGCAAGCGCACGGCCGAGCGACGCCGCCATCACGTCAAGCCCGGCTTTAGCCGCGCAGTAAGCGATGTTGCTGCCCACGCCCGTGGTGCCGGATATCGAGGAAACGTTGACAACCAGGCCATCCCCCGACTCATCGAGCAGTTCGCGGAAAGCGCGAATGGCCGCGAATTGGCCGCGCCAGTTGACCTTCAGAATCTCATCGATCAATTCGTCGGTGAGCGCATCCAGGTCAGCATGCTTGACGGGCTGGGTGAAGCCCGCCGTGTTCACCAGAATATCCGCGCGGCCATAACGGTCGCGCACCAACCCGGCCAGTGCGTTCAGACTTTCGCTTACGGTAATGGATGCAAGCGCCGCGCTGTGACCCTCGCCCGGCAGGTCGTCCGCTACGCGTTGCGCTCGCGCCAGGTCTCGCTGACCGACAACGACGACACTGGCGCCAGCTTGCCCAAGACGGCGTGCTGCCGCGGCGCCGATACCGCCGGTTCCGCCGAGGATGACCGCAACCTTCCCTGAAAGTGTGTTGGACACGTGAGACCTCTTCTTTACTTGATGGGGGGCGTGGGATAGGTCGGCGTTCCTTCGGCAAGAACGAAGTCGTAGTCCAGTGTGTAGTACTGCCTGTCGACGTCCTGCCGCGGACCGGTGCCGTGATCGTGACGCTCGAAGGTGCCGACGAGACGGCGGTTGACACCAAACACCACGTCGGAATGCAGATGCTCCGAGTCATCGGCGAACACCTGCGAGACCAGGGTCGCATAGCCTTCCGCGATGATGACGAAGTGCAGATGCGCCGGCCGGAACGGGTGACGATTCTGACTTTCAAGCAGCGCGCCTACCGGCCCGTCTGTGGGCACAGGGTAGCCGGCGGGGCGCACGCTCTTGCAGGTGAAACGCCCCTCGCTGTCGGTGTAAAAGTGACCGCGCAGGTTCTTGTCGGGCTGGCTCGAGTCCTGGTTTTCATACAGACCCACTGGCGAAGCCTGCCAGACGTCGACTTTCGCGTTGGCAACCGGCTCGCCTTTGGTGTTGAGCACGCGGCCGTTCACGAAGAGCGGAGAGCCGGGCGAGTTCGCGCATGCAATGCATTCGCCATTCGCGTACCGCGGCGAGTCACCCCGGTAGAACGGCCCCAGCAGGGCACCGGGCGTGCGGCCGCTGGCGTCCGAATTGTTCAGCAATGTGACGAGAGTCGAGAGACCCAGCACGTCCGCGAGCAGAACGACCTCATTGTGTTTGTCGTTGCAAGCCAGACCGACCGCCCTCACGAAATCGAGACCCTTCTCGAACTCCTCGTCAGTCAGCTTGACCTGTTTCAGGAACGCGTGGCCATGATCCACTAGCGCGTCGAGGATCTCCTTGATGCGGGGATTGCCGGTCTGGCTCATGGCCGCCTTGACAACCGCGGTTATCGACGCGGCGTCGTCGACGATGTTCTGCAGATGGTTCGAATTTTCCATGGGGCGTCTCCGTCTGTGCAATCGTTTGCATAATAATTTGCAAGAATGCCGATGTCAAAGACTAAAGATGCCCCGGTTAACCCTGACTGTCCGGACGCCCAGCCGGGACGCCCGGAACGCCCGGAACGCCGGCTGCCAGGCGTTTAACCCACCTTGCGATGAAAGCGGTGAATTCTGATGTCGTCCCAGACGCCCGCTGCGAAGAGCGGGTCGTTGCGATTGAATGTCTCGACTTCAGCGCGTGTTTGCGCCTCGACAAGAAAGAAACTGCCGATCTTGGTCTCGCCGGCGTCATCCACCAATGGACCGGACGTGACGAGCGTGATTGGGCTGCTCTCCAGATAGGCGCGATGTTTCGGGGTGTTGGCTTCGCGAAGGGCCACGGCACCAGGCTTGTCGGTGCAGAAAACGATCCAATGCATGATTTCCGGTTCCTGTTAAAGTCGGCCAGGTTCGGTATGTAACGGCCGGGAAATACATGCAGTATCAATCGCCCGCGGCGTCACTGGATGGGCTACGCGTCCTGTGACTTACCGATTGCTCCGATTTTCTTGGTCGGTGAGCCGCGCACGGCGGCGCCGATCGAGCACAAACACTGCGGCGAACGAGATCACGTTGGCCCCTAGCAGATACCACGCAGGCGCCATTGGGTTGGGCGTGACCGTCGCCAGCCAGGCCACCACCAGTTGCGCCGTGCCGCCGAAAATCGTCGTCGGCACGCTGTAGCAGATCGACACACACGTGCTGCGCACGGCCTGCGGGAAAAGCTCAGGAATGACGCACAGGTGAAATGGCGACATCAGCACGCGCAGCAAAGTCAGAAGCGCGACCATGCCAAGAAAGACACTGCCTGTGCCCGAGTGCAACGCCCACGCGAACATGGGCAGCACCGCGAGAATCGACAGGAACTGCGGCACGACCAGCAAGCGGCTGCGCGGAAAGCGGTCGAAATAAATGCCCGCGCCAAGCGACGCGACAATGCCGACCCCGCCCGTGACAAGGCCCACGAGCATGGACGTCGAAGTCGGCAGATGCAGCACGCGGATGCCATACGTGGTCATGTAATGGCCGACCACATACACGGTGATGGTCGGGCCGATCAGCACGCAACTGGAGAGCACGAGTTCGGACAGGTGCGTATCGACGATGCCGCGCAGCAGTTCGCGATTGCTCTTCACCGCGTGTTCGGCGTTGAGCGTCTCGCGCAACCGGCTGCGGATGTAGATGCCGAGTGGCGCGATCAACAGGCCGAGCATGAACGGAATGCGCCAGCCCCATGCCCCCAGCGCTTCAACAGAAAGCACCGACGACACGGTATAGCCGACCAGTCCGCCCATCAGCGCGGCGATGCCTTGCGTGGCGAGTTGCCAGCTCGTATAGAGGCCGCGGCGGCCCGCCGCGGCGGTTTCGAGCAGATACGACGTGGCGGGTCCGGCTTCGCCCCCGGCGGACAGTCCTTGCAGCAGACGCCCAATAACGACGAGCAACGGTGCGAAGATGCCGATATGCGCATAGGTTGGCGTGAACGCGATGATCGCGGTGCCCAGAGCCATCAGGCCAAACGTCAACGTCAGCGCCGCCTTGCGCCCCCGCCGATCGGCATACGCGCCGATAACCACCCCGCCAAGCGGACGCGCGACGAAGCCGACGCCGAACACGGCCACCGCGCCGATAATCTGCGTCGCCGGCGAGAACGACGGAAAGAACGCACGGCCGATGAACACAGAAAAGAATGCGTAGACAGTGAAATCGTAAAACTCTAGCGCGTTGCCGGCGACAACTGCCACGACGTCGCGCATGGATGGCGAAGCGCGGCCTTCGGATCGCCCCACGGACGTTGCCTGGGTACCAGCGGAAAGTTGCGACACAAACTGTCTCCCATTTATTCGATGTGCCGACGACCCCTGCCGTCCGCTTGAAAAAATAGTGACTTTCCACATTAAGACTGTCAACGCGACGCCAAAAATCCTCATAAAAAGGAAACGATGGCGCAACTCTTGCACCGTCGCGCACGCGATACCTCAGATCGTGAATAGCGCCCCTCCGCGCCCTGCCGATACGTCATACCAAGCATGTCACGAGGCAATCGATCCATGCGCAACCAAAAGTGAACAACGCCACCGGAACCCTCCTTCCACTTGTCATCATCACGCAATACGCTAAAAAAGAGGCGGCATCGACACACCGCCCGTTTCCCTCATCGCATGTGCTGCAGGCGCGTGCAACAACGCCAGGAGTCGTAGTGAAACATATTGCAAAGGTGGTGGAACTCGTCGAGTCGAAAAAAGACGGCTACATCGCGCTGGCCAACGATATCTGGTCACTGGCCGAAATGCGTTATGCCGAATTCGAATCGGCTGAACGACACGCGTCGGCGATCGAGGCGGCCGGCTTTACCGTGACGCGCGGCGTCGCCGGCATGCCGACGGCGTTCATGGCGCAAGCCGGCAGCGGCGGCCCCGTGATCGGTTTTCTCGGCGAATACGACGCACTCGCGGGCCTGAACCAGGAGAGCGGCGCCACGGCGTGCCGGCCCGCCACGGGCGCGGCGAACGGCAACGGCCACGGCTGCGGCCACCACCTGCTCGGCACCGCCTCGCATCTGGCCGCCGTCGTAGCGCGCGACTATTTCGTGGCGCACGGCATCGAGGCCACCGTGCGCTTTTACGGTTGCCCTGCGGAAGAGGCCGCGGCGGGCAAGACCTTCATGGCTCGCGCCGGTCTCTTCGACGATCTGGATGTCGCGCTGTGCTGGCATCCATCGGTGGCCAACTCCGTCTTCATGAACGCGACGCTGGCCAACGTTCAGGCGTATTTTCGGTTTCACGGCAAAGCGTCGCATGCCGCGCTCGCACCGCACCTGGGCCGCAGCGCGCTCGACGCAGCCGAGCTCATGAACATCGGCGTCAATTATCTGCGTGAGCACATGCCCGATCAGGCTCGCGTCCATTTCGCCTACATCAACTCCGGCGGCATATCGACGAATGTCGTGCCGGCTCTCGCCGAAACGCTCTATACGATTCGCGCTCGAACCAGCCCGGAAGCGATCGAACTGTTCGAGCGCGTGAAGCAGATCGCCGAGGGCGCCGCCCTGATGACCGGCACGCGCGTCGAGATGGTGTTCGACAAGGCCTGCTCCAACGTGCTGCACAACGACACGCTCGACACGGTGCTGGACCGGAACATGCAAGCCATCGGCAGCATGAACGTGACGGCGGACGAAGTCGCTTTCGCCACGGAGATTCAGAAGACCATCAACCCTGACGATCTCGCGAACGCGTCGCGGCATTTCGCAGCGGCGCTGCGCGATCCCCGCCCCATCATTCCCGAGATCCTGCCGTATCGCCCGGAGGCGGAGCGGCCCGTTACGGGGTCGACGGACGTCGGCGACGTGAGCTGGGCAGCACCGACGACCCAATGCCTGACAGCCTGTTATGCATGGGGCACCGGCTTTCATTCATGGCAGATGGTCTCGCAAGGCAAGCTTTCGCTGGCTCACAAGGGCATGCTGCTCGCCGCCAAGACCCTCGCCGCCACCGGTATCGACCTCGCGGGACAACCCGAAACCTTGCGCGCCGCTCGCGAAGAACTGCACCGCAAACGCGGCATGAAGCCGTATCAATGCCCGATACCCGGCGACGTCACGCCGCCGCCGGCACGCGGTGCGGACACACCCGCAGCTGCGTCGCAAGCCGTGACGGCCTAAGGTCACTCCACGTTCAATCGCGGTTGCATGGCTCGCCGCACGCCCAACGCGTGCGGCGAGGCTCGTTCTGGACGCTTGCGGCTCGATTAGAAGCGCTTGCGGATACCGATTGCAACCACGCTTTCATCGTCGCCCGGTTGGCTCAACGAGCCGTTCGCCAGCGTTGCAATTGCATTCTTCTGATTGACGACGTAACCGATGCGCACATAGAGAGCCGTCACTTTGGAGAGGTTGTAGTCGTATCCAAGTCCAAGCGCCAAAGAGTTCGCCGCGGGCTTGCCCGCAACATTGCGATAGACGGCGGAGAACTTGATGTCGTTGGTCCCTTGCCGAGCATTTACGCCGATCATGTGCGTCGTGGCAATGCAATACTGCGGGTAATCCGGCACCGTCATGTTGAACTCGTACGACAGCCTGACGCCGCCGAAGTCGTACATTGCGCCCGCGCCCAGCCACTTGTTCTTGACTGAAGGCAATGCCGCCGTCGGGTCCGTGCGGATGACATCGTAGAACGCGCCGAGATATAGCGGACCATTCAGGTATTCCAGCTGGGCGCCCTGAAAGTAGCTTTCCGGATAGCCAGGAGTCGTAACACCGCGCGGTGCGCCCATCACCTCGAACTGAAACCCGCCGATGACCGGCGTCATATACGCGACCGCATTGCTGATCCGGGAGTCGCCGATCGTCGCCGCCTTGCCCAGATCCAGGCTGAGCGCCGCCAGCGAGCCGTACGGAGAAAAAGCGCCGACGCCATAGAACGGGTCGAGCGAAAGGGAGAGCTCGGTCGGATACTGGCGGCCCATTTTGATCCGCCCCCAGTCGTTCGAAATGAGTGAAATATTCGCTTCCCGGCTGAAAAACGTGCTCTCGCCCTGCGCCGTGGTGCTGCCCGCCGTGCCGTTCGTCAGCTTGAGGGCCGACTCCAGGTTAAAGCGCACGTAAAAGCCGCCGCCCAGTTGCTCGACGCCCAAAAAACCGAACCGCGACGTCGCTCCCGCGCCGCTTTCCATGCCCAGCACCTCTTTGCTGCCGGCGTGGCTGTACTGCAGACCGGCATCGGCGACGCCATACAGGATCGTTCCACTCGTCCCCACGAATGCATCCGGCACCAGAATCTGAAACGACTCACCGGCCCATGCAGATGATGCGCAAAGCAGTTCTGCGACAGCTAATGCGACGACGGTCTTCCCACACTTTGTCATTTTATACGTACTCCAAACCAATTTGTCGATTAATAGTTATTTAGAACACACCCGCTTGCAGCCTGTCAGATTCCGTTCACGAACGACGTGCGCATCGCAAAGTGCATGGCGCCGCCGGAGAACGCAGGGAAGTTCTGGTTATCCTTGCGCATCCGCGCGCGTACGGGCGACTCGAGCGCGCGCATCAGCGCGTCGATCGAAGGGAAGGTCAGCTGGTTGCGCTGCATGTACGAGACACGCTCGAAAGGCATCGCGTCGCACCAGTCAAGACGGGTGAATACCTGCACCTGCATCACGTCGGGATAGTCGAGCATGATTTGCGGATGGTGGCTGACGTAGTGGCGCAGCCACGCGTTGAAGTCCTCCGCCTGTCCGGGGTAATGCACGAGGTAGCTGCATGCTTGCGTGTCATCCGCGCCTGCCGGCGGGTGGCCGGACGACAGGAAGCTCCGCGTGAGCATGGCCTGCTGCGTCATCTGCTCGCCGGCAACATGCCGCCACAACGCTGAGCCGGCAAGTTCGAGCAGTCGGCCTCCGGGCATCAATTGCGACTCCAGCGCCTCGATCGAATCAAATACGAGTCTCATCGCGGCACGTGGCGCGGCGCCGTCGCGATGATAAGTTTCGACATCCGCCGGTCTGTGCAATTCGGCGTGGCGCAGATGCGGAATCCGCGCGAGTTCCGTACGGAATTCGGCAAAAGCGTCGGTCTCCGCCGGCGGTGTGTGCTCCCGAGCAGTCAGGAAGTAAGAAATCATTGTCACGTCAGACCTTCTCCTGTTCGATTGAGGGTTGCTTCGCCTTTCGCACGGGTGGCGCCTGCACGTCGGGAGGAATCGGGCTGACGTAAGGACGTCCGCCCGAATGAAGTGCGTGCTCGGCCTTCGCGGCCTCAAGATGCGCGGGGTCGAGGCACAACTGGACCGCCGTGCCGGCCATGACTTTGGCGGCGTGCACCATGCCCTTGTGCGCGGCCGGCAGCTTGCCCTGCGCGACGAGCTGCCAGGTGTGCATGTTTGTGCCGATCGCGTAGCACGCGCCGAGATACTGCGCCGTCGGCGCGATCCAGCTCACGTCGCCGACGTCGCTGGAACCCGTCAGCGTGCCCGGCTCATCGTGCAGCACAAGTGCGCGCACGCTCAGGCCACGTTCGCCCGGATCGCCGCGATACGATTCGATGCACTCGCGCAGATCGGCGTCGGCCATATGCCGCGTCAGTTCGGTTGCGAATGCCTGATCGACTTCATCGAAGGGCGGTGCGCCGAGCGTCGCGAGCGCGTCCACCATCAACTGCTCGATCACGCCGTTGCGCAGTACGTTCGAGCATGCGCGATCGAATTCGATGCTGACCTGCGTATCCGTCATCAGCGCCGCGGCACGTCCAATCTGCTCGACGCGGGCCGCCAGTTGGCGGGCGTCGTCGAGATTGGGGGAGCGCACGACGTACAACACTTCGGCATTGGCCTGCACCACATTCGGCGCATATCCGCCGGCATCGGTGATTGCGTAATGCACCCGCGCATCCGACGGCATGTGCTCGCGCATGAAGTTCGCGCCGACGTTCATGAGTTCGACGGCGTCCAGCGCACTGCGCCCGAGCTGCGGCGACGCGGCCGCGTGAGACGCGATTCCCGCGAAACGGAACGCCATCTGAATGACGGCGAGTGACTTGTACTTGAACACGCCCGAATAAGGGCCTGGATGCCAGGCCAACGCCGCGTCGAGGTCATCGAATGCATTTGCGCGCGCCATGTAGGTCTTGCCCGCGCCGCCCTCTTCCGCAGGGCAACCGTAATAACGCACGATGCCCGCAAGCTGATGGCGCGCGAGATAGTCGCGCGTGGCGATCGCCGCCAGCAGCGCGCCGGCACCGAGCAGATGGTGGCCGCACCCGTGACCGTTCGCGCCCTCGCACGCCGGCATCGGCTCGACCGCTCCCGCGAGCTGGCTCATTTCCGAAAGCGCATCGTATTCACCGAGAAAGCCGATGACGGGGCCAACCTCTCCGCACTGCGCGCTGAACGCGGTCGGAATACCGCCGACGTTGCGCGTCACGTGGAATCCTTCGCGCTCGAGCACGGCAAGCTGCGCTTCAACGGATTGAAACTCCTGCCAGCGCGTTTCGGCGAACCCCCATATCTCGTCGGAAAGCCGGATCAAGCCGTCCTTCTTCGCATCGACGAGAGCCGCGATTTCGACCATGCGCTCATTGCACAACTGACTCACGATTGCACTCCTGCGTACTGCGACGGAAACGCGCCACGCAACGTGCCGCGCCGGCGCGCATCGCCGGTGGCAGCGGCGACGGGCGGCTCGACGTCGGACGGAATGGGACACTGGTACGCCGCATCGGCCGACTGCTCCCGCAGCGCCCGTTTCGCGGCTGCGAGCGTAGCCGGATCGCGATACAGTGCCGCCGCCGTGACGGCCAGCACCTTGGCGGTATGCGTCATCCCCTTGTGGGCCAGCGACGACTTGCCCTGCGCGACCAGTTGCCATGAATGGAACGGCGTGCCGAGCGCGAAGCATGGCACGAGACAGCGGGCCGTCGGCACCACCCAGCTGACATCGCCGACGTCGGTCGAAGCGGCCAGCACGGCCGGAATCCGCTCCGCCGGCAAAACAGCGTCGTGGAGTTCGCCCTTTAGATGCGCGGCACCGAATATGGCGAGGCTCGCACGCGCTTCTTCCTTCGAAATGGCTTGCTGCATCACACGCGCGAAAGCCCGGTCTTCATCGTCGAACGGGACGGGGCCGAGCGCCTGCATGCGCGCATGCATCAGATCCGAGAGCACGGGATTCGGGCGCATATTCGACATCGCCTTCTCGACGCGTGCGTGCATCGCCGTCTCGGTCATCATCGCGGCACCCTCGGCGATCCGTAGCAGACGCGCATGAAGCGAGCGCACGACTTCAAGCTCGGGCGCGCGTATCTGATAGACGACCTCCGCGCGAGCCTGCACGACGTTCGGCGCGCGGCCGCCCGTATCGTGAATCGCGTAGTGCAGGCGCGCGTCGGACGGAATGTGCTCGCGCAGGTAATTGGCCGCCACGTTCATCAACGCGACCGCGTCGAGCGCGCTGCGGCCGAGATGCGGCGCGGCGGCCGCATGAGCGGCCCGGCCGGCAAATGTGAAGCGCGCATGCAGTGTGGCGAGCGTCGACATTGCGTCGATCGCATAGATGCTGGACGGGTGCCATGTCAGCGCGGCGTCGAGGTCGTCGAATACCCCGGCACGTGTCATGAACGTCTTGCCCGCGCCCCCTTCCTCCGCGGGACAACCGTAGTAACGGATCCGGCCGGCGACACCCGTGTCACGCAAATGATCGCGCACCGCCAGCGCGGCGAGCAATGCGGCACCGCCCAGCAGATTGTGACCGCAACCATGACCGTTGCCTGCATTCACGACCGGCGCGCGCGTCGCGGAACCCGCCACTTGACTCAAATGGGGCAATGCATCGTACTCGCCCAGCAGACCGATCACCGGTCCGTCCTCGCCCCATTGCGCAACGAACGCTGTCGGAATGCCCGCAAGGCCTTGCGTCACCCGAAAGCCTTCGCGCGTCAGCTCCCTTATCTGAAGGTCGGCGGACACGTGTTCCGAGTAAGCGGTCTCAGCAAGATCCCAGAGCCTGTCGCTCAGGTGCGTGCACAGCGCGCGATGAGGCTCGATGCGAGCGACCACGTCCCGTTCTGCTTCGTTGAGCTTCAACATAATGTGACTGATCGAAAGGTGTTTCGGTGCAGCGCGAGATTGCGCGGCAGGATCGACGCTCGATGACTGGCGCGGTATGAAGAATCAGCGCGGTGGACACTTCGCTCGAGGCGAGAAATAAGATCGCGGCGCACCGTCACTTCATATCAAACGCCAGAGCACTGTCATCGGCGTGAGAAATGGTTATGTTTATTCGTTGACGGGTCAAACCGCGAAAAAAAAGATGCGCGTAAAACGCGTGTCAAATTACTGTGGCCCGCGTTTTGCTTTGCGTTTTGCTTTGCGTTTTTCTTTGTGCCGCGCTCAGTACATGGCCAGGATTAGCTCAGCACGCATTCGACCGCATGAAAGACACGCCTGCTCATTGGGTCGGGCGAATTGGCCGCGTCGAGTATGGTGTCCTTCAGGCTTTGAATGAAGACCTTTGCCGCAGCGCTTAGCGGGGTGCCGCGCCGGTACATCAGGTTCACTTCCACTTCAGGGATGCTCTCGGTGACGGGCAGCACGCACAACCCCTCTTTCGCGACGAGCAGTTCCGCGAGTGGCCAGGGCATGATCGAAAGGACGTCGGTGTTGCAGATCAGCCCGATCATCATCGACGAGGAATGCGCGACGTGCACGCGCGGCTTGTGGCGGCGAAAGTACTCGCCGAACGGGCCGTCACCTTCAACGTCGTTTTCCGTGAAGTCACGGTTCAGCACCCAGCTCGCGCCCTTCAGTTGCGACAGCGTGCGGCATTTCGCGAGCGGATGTCCCGCACGCCCCACTACCGCGTAACTCACCAGGAAGAGCGGCACTTGCTGGAATTCGTCCCGGCATGACGGCGGACAGGCGCGATTTACCGAGAGGTCGAGTGTGCCGTCACGCAATTTCGGCACGGCGACGCTCAGCAGGCTCTCGTAGAAGACAAGCCGCGTATCGGGCATCTCCTGCTCGAAGCGCTTCATGATGCCGCCAAGCAGCGCGATGGCGATCCAGGTCGGCAATGCGACTGTCAGCCGCTCCCTGCCCGCTCCGGAGAAGCGGTCCATCTCGTCTTGCGCGCGTCGCAACTGCTGAATCATCAGACGGGCATGCGCGAGCAAAGCCTGCCCGGCGTCGGTCAGAATGATCCCGGAGGCCTCGCGGACGATCAATGCCACGCCAACCTGGGCTTCGAGTTCGCGCATCGCCTTGGTGACCGCCGCAGGTGAAAGTTCGAGCGCCTTCGCCGCGTTGCGAATGCTTCCAGTATCGGAAATTGCGACGAGTGTGCGCAGTTGATGGATCTTCATGAGGGTGGTGTCTCCACATCCAGTTCGCAACTAAAAGTGAACGTGCTTACTTTCATTAATGCCAGCCGCAGCCCTTCTCGCCTGGTGCGCGTGCGAAGGGGTGCGGCTCCTATGTGTGCCGGTGGGCGAATTCGCCTGTGGAAATCCGAGCACGTGATGGAACATAGTGCCAAGGTAATGCAGTCCGCCGCGTCAATAAAGGGAAAAGCGCGACCCTGCCGGACCGGCAGGCCGCACGACGCACGGAAGGAATGGCATGAGGGCGAACAGACGGAGAAGCGCGCGACGCGCAGATGCACGCCGCAACGAAGACGCCGCGAGCGGAACGGCCCATGTCCTCAGGGCCAACGTGCTCACACCCTATCAGAAGAAGTGCTGCACGCCGAAGCGCAGCGAGGCCTGCGAACTCGTCAACGATGGAGCGAGCGACGGCAGGGCCGTTCAGGTTCATCGTTGGGTGGTTTGGAAGAGACCGTCGCTTCCTGCCCCAGTGTGACGACGGCCGTGACAGGGTCGACTAGGGCGTCGGTGCGAGGAGCGTTTCCGCCCACATCGGGTGATGGATGTTGCTGCCTTCAAACGGCGGGAATTTTTCGAAATCCGCGCGCATTTCATGTCGAACCGGCGAGTTCATCGCGCGCGTGATTGCGTCGGCGCTGTCGAACATCAGCTTGTTGCGCTGCATGTAATGCACCCGTTTCCACGGCATCGCATCGACCCAATCGACCCGCGTGAAGATCTCGATCTCGCGCACGCCGTCGAAGAACTTCATGATCTGCGGGTGATGCGACAGGTAGTACGCGAGCCATTCGTCGAAATTCTCGGCGCGGCCCGGATAGTGCACGAGAAACTGACAGGGCAGCGTCCCTTGCGGCACCTGCGCGTGCGAATCGAGCACCGGAAAAGGCCGCCTTGCCATAACCTGCTGCTCGACCGTACATGTCGCGAGGCTTGGGTAGTCGCCCGTTGCGAGTTGCAGCAGATATCCGCCGGAGGCAATCGCTGACTCCAGATCGGCGAGCCGCTCGAAGTCGAGCTGCATGGCGAAAATCGGCGATGGCCCGTCGTTCGTGTAATAGTCTTTCGCCGCGGACGGCGTGTACAGGCGCGCGCGGCTCATCGCGGGCGTGTTCGCCACGCACGCACGGATACGCTGCCGATCTTCGTCGCTGATGCGCGCACTCGGGTCGGGATGCTGGAAGGTGACCAGATAGGAGAATTGCATGTTCGGTCCAAGTGAGCCAAGCAAATGAATTGACGGCGCGGTGCGGGCAATTCACTTCAAAGTTCGAGCAAAATGCGTTGCACGGTATCGCGGTCCGTTTGCGCGCGATCATGCGGGGCCACATTGCTCGTGCCGAAGCTCGCGAGTATCAGCATAAGAGCGATGCGCAGCTTCTGCGGCGAGAGATCGCCACCTGCAACGAATCCGTCGGCGGCGAGGAAACGCTGCTTCGGCACCGTGCCGCGAGGTGCACGCGTGGCCTGCACGACCACCACACCGGCCCCGGCGGCGGAACAAAGCGCCTCGCGTTCGCCAGACGCGGGGCGCCCAGGCGCAAGCCCCGCGGAGACAATCCCGCGCGCACCCGCCGCGACAAACGCGTCGATTGCCGCGCCGTCCGCACCCGCATACGATAGGGCAATGTCGACGCGCGGCAATCCGCTCCGCGTTGCCGCATCCAGTATCGGTGCAAAACGCGAGACCCGCCGCGCCGGACTCTCATCACGAAACACGCGGCGTCGCCAGACCACGCCGGCATCCGCATCGATCCTGCCGAGCGGTCCGTACGGCGCGGCTTCGAATGCCGCCAGTTCGAAGCTGGCCGCCTTGGTCACGTCACGCGCGGCGAAGAAGAGGCCGCCCATCGCAACGAGCACGCCCGCACCGCGCGAGTCCTGGGCGGCGGCGAGAGCAACCGCGCCGCGCAGATTCGCCGCGGCGTCGCTGCCGTCCGTGTTTGCGGGGCGCTGAGCGCCCGTCAGCACCACAGGCTGATCGAGTTCCAGCACGAGGTCGAGAAACCAGGCGGTCTCCTCGAGCGTCGCCGTGCCGTGGGTGATCACGAACCCCGTCAGCGCGGCATCGCTCGCGGCGGTGTCGCGGATCAGCGTGGCAAGCTCCAGCCAGTCGCCCGGACCGATCGACACGCTTCCCAAAGCGCGAAACGGCACAGGCACGATCTCGACATGCGGGACCAGCTCGCCCAGGCGTTGCAGCAGATCGTCGATCGGATGGATGATGCCGCTGTCGGCATATTCGATCCAGTCGAACCGATGACGGCCGTGCATCGCAAACGTGCCACCGGTACCGATCACGGCGATGCGAGGACGCTTTGCAGCCGCAGTGTTCTCGTCAATAAACGTCGACACGGCGGGAGCAATGGGCTCAGCTACTGGAGCGCCGCTCATGCCTGCACCCTCACGAACAACACGTCGGCTTCGATCTTGGTCTCATGGTGCCGGGTGTCGCGCGACACAGGCGCGGCAAGCGCACGGCCCGTTCTCACATCCACCAGACCGGCATGCAGCGGACATTCCACTTCGTGCCCTTCGAATTCGCCATCGCTTAGCAAAGCCGCACCGTGCGTGCAAATGTCGTCAAGCGCGTGAATCTCATCGTCGACACGGAACAGTCCGATCTTGACGCCCTCGATGTCGATGCCACGGCACGCGCGCGCGCCGAACACCTCGTCAAGCGATCCGATTGCAAACCAGCCGTCGTCGCCACGCACATACTCGCGTGCGTCGGCGGAATTTATCTGAATCACTGCGTTCATAGCGCCACCCGTTGCTGGAGATCGACAGGTTCGTGCATCTTCACCGCGCCGATCAGGTCGGTGAGCTTTGACACACCGTGCCGCTTGCACCACTCGGTCAGATCGTCGATCAAGCGCGGCATCGCCGTAGGTGAAACGAAGTTGGCGGTGCCGACCTGCACCGCGCAGCAACCCGCAAGAAGAAATTCGAGCGCATCCGCGGCCGTGGCTATGCCGCCGCATCCGATAACAGGAATCTCGACGGCCTGTGCACATTGATAGGCGATCCGCAGCATGATCGGTTTCGTGGCGGCGCCCGTGAGTCCGCCCATGACATTCGCCACACGTGGCCGGAATGTCTCGACGTCGATCGCCATGGCAAGAATCGCGTTGCTCACCACGAGCGCATCGGCACCCGCGTCCTGAGCCGCCAGCGCAACCTCGACGACGTTGCCCGCGTTAGGCGTCATCTTCGGCCAGACGGGCAGCGAGGTCGCGGACTTCATCGCCTTGACCACCTGCCAGGTGGCCTCTGGATCCATGCCGAACGCCTGACCGTTCTTCTTCAGATTGGGACAGGAGACGTTCGCTTCGATCGCCGCGACACCCGGCACGCTGATTTTTTCCGCGAGCCGGCCGAACTCCTCGATCGTGTTGGCCGAAATGCTCGCGACGAGCGGCGGACTGTAGCGCCGGTAGTACGGCACCGTGTGTTCGACGTAGTAGTCGCTGCCCTTGCTGGGAATGCCGATCGAAAAGAGCGTGGCGTCGCGAAACTCGGCGACACGTGGCGGTGGCACGCCTTCGCGCACGTCATGAGTAATTGTCTTGGTAACGATTGCGCCGAGGCAATTGAGGTCGAAAATCTGCGACGTGCCTTCGGCGAAAGTACCCGACGCCGGCATCACCGGATTGGCGAGCTTGAGCGAACCGATGTTGACACTGAGATCTACCATGATGTCGTTTCCTGAAGATCGAAGACCGGGCCTTCCCAGCACACGCGGCGATAACTGAGTTCCTGTGAGCCCGCCTCCTTTCGAAATGGCCGCACGCATGCGTAGCACGCTCCATAACCGCAGCCCATGCGCTGTTCGAGCGCGACCTGGCCAGGTATGCTCAACTGCGCGGCCACGCGTTGCAACATGACGAGCAGGCGGTTCGACCCGCACGTGCTGACGAACGTAATGCGCCGTTGCTCGTGAACCTTCCGGATCAGGCTCTCGACCTGGACCACGTCGCTGGTCTGCTCGTTATCGGTGACGGTGATGACATCCGCGCCCACGGCTTTCAGATAGTCCGCCGACATCATCAATGCCTCACTGCGCGCGCTGAGGATTGCGGTGACGTGCGCCCCCGCCGCAATCGCCTGCTGCGCGAGCGGTGCCATCGTCGCGAGCCCGACGCCGCGGCCAAGCAGCAGGACGTGCGCCGATTCCACGCCTGCGGGAAGCGCGAAGCCGTTTCCGAGCGGACCCAACGCGTCGAGCGTATCGCCCAGCTGAAGTTGGGCGAGACCACGTGTTCCCGCGCCTTGCACCTTGTAGAGAAATTCGATGCGGCTGTCGTCGGCGGCCACACAGTAGATGCTCATTGGCCGGCGCAGATAAGGCGTGTCGTCGTTTGAAGCCGGACACGCGAGATGAAAGAACTGCCCGGCCCGCGCCGTCAGCGCGAGCTCAGGCGCCGTCAGCACGAGATGCTTGTACTCCGCGTTGACCCACGCGTTCGAGCGCACCTGGCACTGGTTCTCCGCGATCGTCGCCGCATTCTGGCAGGTGTGAGCGGCATCCGTGTTCGCGTGATCCGGACACAACGCGATCACGCGCGCGGCGGCGGTGTGATCAGTGGCCGCGTCGCTTCGCGCCGCATTCGGGCTTGTCGTAAGTGTGTTCATCGGTGTTCCATCCATCAAACGATTCGGGTCATTTCGCTGCATGCCGACTTGCGCAATGCGGTCAACGAAGCGAAATCACTGGCCAGCGGCAGCATCCTGTCGGTGGGTTCCATCATGTGAAGCTGCGTGAAGCGCATTTCACTGATCAGCCACGTGCCGGAGGCCGTGCACTCATACGTCTCTTCGGTGATCGCCCCAAGCAATACCGCACGCGCGTCGTCATCACGCAGCGCGAGTTGCCAGAGCCGCCAGGTGCCCGTCGCGTGCATGGCGCCGGTGACTTCTAGTGCTTCACTCACGTAGTAATGCATCGCGAAACGCCAGGGCGAGCGCTGGAACCATTCGCCGAGCGCGGCACGTCCGGCGAGGTCGTTGCCAAATCCCGCGCCGCCGATCCACACTGCGCGTTCGGTGAAGCAGGCGGCCTGTTGCAAGGCGATTTCGCGCATCACATGCGGCGGCTGCCGTTGGTAGTCACTCGTGTATTTCGCATCGGCGAGCGCGGCATAGCGTGCCTTCAACGAGCGGATCGCGTCGATCGCTTCGAGCCGGGCAACGCGTGCCTCGAGCGACGGTACCGGCGTATCACGTTCTGCCATCACACCAGCTCCTTCAATGGAACCGACGTGTCGGCCAATTGGCTCGCATCGACCCGCCTGCGCGCGCTCACGAGACGCTCAAGATGCCGCCTTTCACGACTCTGGTTGACCGTCACGCCCGCGCTCACGCAACCATCGCGCAGCGAAATCACCGTCGCGTCCGCCGATGAAAGCGAACCGCGCACGACGATTTCATCGCCAGGTTCGTGCACGCCCGTCACCTGAATGGCGTGGCCGAGCTGATCCGTCCACATCCATTGAATCTCTGCATACGGTTCCTCTCGCCCGCTGACGATCCCGGCCACGGCCCGTGCCTGGTTCTCGGCGTTGCGCCACGTTTCCTGTCGGAAGTGGCGGCTTGAAGCGCTGTCCAATGTGCAGGCCGCGTCGCCGGCGGCGTAAAGCCAGGGCGCGCAAGGGCTGCGGCAGAACGCATCGACCAGTACGCCGCGCTCGTCTGAAAGACCTGTGCCGCGCAGGAACGCGGGATTGCAGTCGACGCCGATCGCAATCAGCACGCAGTCGGCCTCGATACTCACCGGCGCGCCGTCGTGCAGAGCATCGATGCGCAACGCCAACGCGCTACCGTCCGCGCTGCCCGCGCGCACAATGTCCGTGACATTGACTCGCGTTCGCAAATCGACGCCCTTCGCAGCATGTTCCTGGGCAAGCCAGCCGGCGACCAGCGGCGGCAGGCAGCGCCCCATAATGCCGTCGCCCGCCTCCAGCACCGTCACCGGTACGCCGAGCGACATCGCTGTCGACGCCACCTCCATTCCAATCACGCCCGCGCCGATGATCGCAAGCTTGCGGCAGCCCTCCAGCGATGAGCGCAACGCGAGGCAATCGTCCAGCGTTCGCAGCACATGCACGCCCTCAATGGGCCGCGCGAGACAATGCGGACGCCTCGCCATGCCGCCCGTCGCGACGACCAGCAAGTCGAAGTCCACGCTTGCGCCGTTGTCCAGATGCAGGCGCCGTGAATCGGCGTCGAGCTGCCGCGCACTCGCGTACACGCGCTCGATGCCAGCTTGCGTCAGCGACTCGCTACTCCAATAGCCGGACGAGGTCAGTACAAGACTGTCTTGCGTCTTCGTACCCAGCAGCAGCTCTTTCGACAACGCGGGACGCTCGTACGGCGCGTGCGGTTCGTCGCCGATCAGCGTGACCCGCCCCGCATGGCCGAAGGCTTTCAGATGCTGCGCGACGCGTCCACCGGCATGACCCGCGCCGACGATCGCGACATGTGGCGAGCTCATACTTGCGGCTCCTTGTTTCCTTCGGCATTGCACGTCACGCGATACAACACGCAGCCTGGCGTGACGCAGCGATAGCGGCGTGCCTCGCGCGGCGGGATCAGAATCGCCTCGCCCGCCGAGAGGACGTAGTGCTCGTCCGCCGCGACGATGTCGACGCGCCCTTCCAGCACGGCGGCCAGTTCTTCGCCAAGAAGACCTGCTTCGAGTTCGATGAGCTCGTCGCATTGCATCCGTTGAATCGACGCTGAAAGCGCCGCGCCATCGGCGAAGTTTCTCTGGGCGGACGGGGCCGCCGCGTCTTCAGAAGGAATGGCGGGCAACAGCGTGCAGTGCACGGCGCCGGCATTCGACGGAATCGCTTCACTCACGATCCGTTCTCCTGCGATGTGTTCTCCCGCGACTCGTTCTCCCGATTAGCCAGCGGGTAATAGGGCGCTTCGTCGTCGCTGCGATATTCGGCACGCGGTGGCGTAACCACGTTCAGACGCATGCTCATGCCCGCGCCTTCGTAGGTGTTGACGCCGTAGTGACTCAAGCCGGCGGGAATGATCATGCCCTCGCCCGCGTTCAAGCGCCGCTCGATCTCCTCGCCGTTGCCGTGCACCTCGAAAATCGAACAGCCGCCCCTGATCTGCAACGACGCCTCTTCTCCGTGGCTGTGCGCTTTCGCGGGCAGGCCGTGGCCCGCTGTTTCGACAAACTTGATGACCGCGACGCTCATCGTCTCGCCGATCATCGTCTTCATGTAAAGGCCGTCGGCGACAACCTCCTTGAGTGCGTGGTCGACACCAAAAACTCGGCACTTGGGCATGGTCTGATCCTTGAATGATCGAACGCGCGAGCGTCAGATGGCGGGCCGCATGGAAAACGTTTCGTCCGCCACGAAGCGAAACGGATCGTATCCGTCGATCACAAAAGGCTGCTGGTAGAACTCGACAGCAGGTGCGACTTCGGCGAGCGAGAGCAGCAGATACATCAGCGTCGTTGCGTCTTCTGGCAGCTTGTCCAGTTCGAACCGGTTGAGCCATGCCACGATGTCGTCGACCCTGGCGAGCATCGCATCCTTGAATTCGACAATGGCGGCCATGCCCACCGTATGGCGCCGCGTCGTGCGTTCAGTTTCGGTCGGCAACGCCCACGCGTCGACAAACCGGTTCAGTTCTTCGAAGGCGGCAGGCAGTGGAGCGCGCGACGGCGCGCCCTTCGTGAGATTCGCGCGTTGGGTGACGACGATGACTTTCTGTTCCATGACCTTTACTCCACAGTGGCTTCGGCTTGCGCCAACAGGCGTTCGATGACGTGATAGCTGTGCCGTACCAGCAATTCGTTGTCCTGCAACACCATGAATTTCTTCACGCCGGTTTCCGCCGCCCGTTGCGTGCGTTCGAGCGTGCTGAGGTCTTCGAGCAGCACGTCGCGCAAAGCCACTTTCATGTACTCGAGGAAAAAGCGGCCGCCTGGCGTCGTCATTTCCGGGTAGTACACGCGCGCTTCGAAAAGCGTCTTGTTATGCGCGATCGGCCGGAAGTTGTAGGCCTGACAATAGTTGGGGCGCAGAGACAGATAGAAGTCCGGAAACATCACGTTGATGTCGAACAGCCAGTTCTCGCTTCCCGTCCAGTTGACGCCTTTGGGCAACGCATCGAGCGGGAACTCATGACGCGCGCTGCCGATGCCCGCGCGCAACGCGGACGCGGCGATCGGGCGTTTCGAATCCGCGTCGGACAACGCCTCGGCCGCGGCCGCGCCGCCCGAGGTCACCGCTTTCGGGTTCCCATAGACCGACTTCTGGTTGCCCGCCAGCGACAGACGCCGATGGAATTCGCCACACAGCGCGTCGAGCGGCGGCATGCTGCCACCCGCGCTTTTGTCGATAGCGTCGGCGATCGAATTGCCATGCACATACGCAACGTGATAGGCCTCCTGGAACGCGTCGAGCGCGAGCTTCCAGTTGCAGTCCACCACCGTTTCCCACGCGAAGCCCACTTTCAGCTTGTCGAACGGATAGCCTTCGACCTCTGCGTACATCGGCCTGAGAAAGTCCGCGAGCGAGAGCTTGGGCTGCGGATCCATGTTGACGAAGATGAATCCTTGCCATACGTCGCATGCAACGCGTGTCAGTGCGTAGTCTTTGAAGTCGAGCCCGAAAAAACATTGCTCGTCCGGCACGCCGGTCAGGTTGCCGTCCAGGTCGTACGCCCAGCCGTGGAACTTGCAGAAGAATTTGCGCGCATGCCCGGTTTTGTCATACGCAATCTGATTCAGCCGATGCGAGCAGACGTTGTGCATCGCGCGAATCTCGCCGCGCTTGTTGCGCACCACGATGATCTCCGTGTCGCAAGCGTCGAGCTTCTTGACGAAGTAGTCGCCCGCCTCGGGGATTTCCTCGACACGGCCGACCTGCAGCCACGTCTTCCTGAAGATATGCGCCTTCTCGCGCTCGTAGTACTCGGGCGAGATATAGGGCTCGACGGGAATCAGTCCAGAGCCCAGTTCCGCGTAGCGCGCGGTCAACGTGCCCTCCGGGGCGGGAATCGCATTCATGAACGGCGTCCTTCGTAAGGTGAAAGCTGAATCGCTGAATAACGAATGTCATTCTGTTTTCAACCAGAAACGCTGTCAAGCGCTTTGTGAAAACTTTTTGAAGCCGCGCCGACGGCGAGGCATTGGGCACGCGGACGATTGCTAGAATGGCGAGTCAATTCGTTGAATCACCTACCGCAGGAGGCGTGGTGCCGCAGGTAAAAAAAGCAGAAATTCGCGAGGCAATTCTGGCGTCGGCCTTCGCGGCATTCAGCCGCAAAGGCTATTCGGCGACCACGATGACAGAGATCGCGCGCGAGGCGGGGACCACCGTGGCGAACCTGTACGTGTACTTCGATTCGAAACTGATCATCCTGTATGAGATCTATCAGCCGTGGCTGACCCAGAAGCTGCACGCGCTGCGCGCCGAGGTCATGCTGCTGTCGAATCCGCGCAGCAAGATTCGCCGTATCATCAGCGGAATCTGGGCGGATATTCCGGCGGCCGATCATGCTTTTGCCAACTCGCTCATCGACGCGCTGGCGACCGCGCCGGCAGACCTGCGCAAGCCGGTCAATCTGCTGCAACCCGTCGAAGTGTTCGTGACGCAGCTGTTGCTCGACTCGCTTCCACCGGAACGAGCCGGCGTGGTGCATGGCGATTTGCTGTCGCACCTCATCTGGATGGCGTTCGATGGATTCGTCATCAATCACCGTATCGGCGACGATCGCGACATCGACAAGATCTCGTGCATGATGGCCGACTTGCTGCTAGGCGAGCAGGAGCCGGAAACGCGCTAGCCGTTCATCCGCGACGAAGCGGAATTTTGAAAACTTTGACAGCACGCAAAAAAGAATGTCATTCTGTATTTAGGCTGCTGCGTTGAGCGGCCTTACTCCCTAATCCTCTGATTATTCACGGCGGCTTCCGTCGCTGCGGCGCACATTGAAACAGCGCTGGAGCACGGACCGAACCTGCCGGACAATCAGGTGGTCGGGCAATCAATGGCGTTACTCTTTGCCTGAGGTGCTGGCATGGCCGCAATCTCCGAAAACGCGCAATTACGTTCGTTCAACCCGCCGTCCAGAACCACGTATCGGGTCCTGGTCCTGTGTTTTCTGACGATCGTCGCCGAGGGTTACGACATCGGCGTGATGGGAACGATCGTTCCGTCCCTGCTGAGCGATCCCGTCTGGAAGCTCACCCCGATGGAAATCGGCGCCATGGGTAGCGCCGCCCTGTTCGGCACCTTGTTTGGGTCGTATTTCATCAGCGTGATCAGCGACCTGGTAGGCAGAAAACTGCTGCTGATCAGTTGTGTCGCCCTCTTCTCGCTATCCATGCTCGGCGCGGCGTGGGCGCCGACGCCGTTCGCGTTCTCCGTTAGCCGGTTCATTGGCGGGCTCGGCCTAGGCGGAGTCATATCAGCGGCAGCGGCGCTGACCGTCGAGTATTCGCCGTCTGGCAAACGCAATCTGAATTTCGCGCTGATGTACTCGGGCTACTCGCTCGGTGCGCTGCTATCCGCGGTTATCGGTATTTTCTTCGTGCAATCGCACGGGTGGCGTTTCGTCGTTGCGCTAGGGGCGAGTCCGCTGCTGGCGCTTCCTTTTCTCCTTTGGCTTCTGCCCGAATCACTCGACTTTCTGCTTGCGAAGGGCAAAGAGACTCAGGCGAATACTCTGGCCCTACGCCTGGGTATCGATTCATCCATAGTTCAACGTGCAAGCCGCGGCGCGGCACCGAAACCCTCGCTTGGCGCAGTGTTCAGCGAAGTGTTCTCGCCGCAGAATATCTGGGCAACGGTTTGTCTGTGGGTTGCGCAAGTTGCCGCGGTCCTGGTGATTTACGGCTTGGGCACGTGGCTGCCGCAACTCATGCGCAAGCTCGGTTATGACCTTGGTTCGAGCCTGTCGTTTCTGGCGGTGTTCATGCTGTCATCCGCGTTGGGCGGTATCCTCATTGGCCAGATCAGCGATCGGCTGGGCGCGCGCAAGACCATCGTCGTGGGCTATATCATCGGCGCGCTCTCCGTGTGTGGCCTCACCCTCAAGGGAAGCCTCGTTTTCAACTATGCGCTCGTCGCACTCGCCGGCTTTGGCAGCATTGGCGTCGCGATGGTTCAGTTGGGCTTCATCGCCAATTTCTATCGCGCGCATGCGCGTGCGAGCGCGACCGGATGGGCCGTTGGCATTGGACGTTTTGGCGCGATGGGCGGTCCAATGGTCGGTGCCTATCTTGCCGCGCACAACGTCGAGGTTCAATGGAATTTCTACGCGTTTGCCACCTCCGCACTCGTTGCGGCGCTGGCCATTGCTTTGACCGGCAAGCCGCGCTCGCGCGTGGCACGTGTCGACTCGTCGAGTGTTCCGCTGGAAGGCTGAATGGATGTGCAAGATTTGCAAGAGCACGCGCGGATCACGCGGGGTTCGCGCATTGCCACACCGCTCACGTTCCCCAAAACAAGCCACGGAGGCAAAGCGATGAGCATCGGTTTAGGCACCCTGGCCCGGATCGGCCACCTCTATCCGTCCGGCGGACTCTGCGATTTCGAGGTTCAGTTGATGGCGCCCGAAGGCGTGCAGTTCGTGACAACGCGCTTGCCGTTCCGCGATACGTCACTCGAATCCGACACGAAGATCATCGACAACCTTGAATACCATGCGGGCCTGCTCGCTGACGCGAAAGTCGATCTGATCGCGTTGAATTGCACGGCGGCAGGCGTGGTCAACGGCCCCGATGTGATCAGGCGGCGAATCACAGACGCAACGGGTATTGCCGCGGTGACAACGATCGACGCGGTGCTCGCTGCTTTGGAAGCACTATCGGCTTCAAGAATTGCGTTGCTGACACCTTATCGTCAGGAGGTCGCACTGAAGGAAATAGGCTTTCTGCGTGACCATGGGATCGAGGTTGTCGGCCACGCAAGCCAGCCATGCCAGACGCCCCTGGAGCAGGCAGCCATCAAGCCGCAATCCTGGCTCCATCTTGCGGCAGGAATTGCGGGCAGCTTTGACGCCTTACTGATAAGTTGCGCGGGGATTCATGTCAGCCCGGTGATCGAAGCGCTTGAGAAGGAGATCGGCGTTCCGGTTGTCACGAGCAATGCCGCTTTGCTGTGGCATTGCCTCTGCCAGTTCGGCATTGTCGAGCGACCCACGCGCTACGGGTCACTTCTCGCACGGACCCTCACCCACGAACCGGTACCGGCCAATGCGCGCGCCACGACTTTGCGAGCATGATTGCCACTGCGGCTAGGCGCACGTCAGACCGGCCTGCCTTCACGAAACTGATCGAATGCTTCAGCCGTCATGTTGATGCGCCGCCTCAAAACTTCTTCCGGATCCCGATACGCAACGCCACCTGATTGGCCGAACTGGACGCCGCCAGTACAGGCGCGAGGTCGGCGACCGCGCCGCCGCCCGCTCGCATATAAGTCGCGCTGGCATAGACGTCAGTCGCTTTCGACAGGAAATAGTCAGCGCTCGCGTCAATCTCGTGGTATCGAGGTTCCTGCCCGGTTGCCGACACATTGCCCTCGGTATAGCTGTACGCAGCACCAAGCTGTAGCGCCGGCGTCACCATGTAGCTCGCCACGACTTCGCCGATATTGAAGGTCACGTGTCCGCGGATCTTCGCACCCAGAGCGGGGTCGAGGTCGCCAAACTGCGTGTGCGTCCAGTCAGCGCTGATCTTCATCGCACCGAAGGCGTAGGCTGCGGCGAGGCCAAACACCTTGTAGCTGCCGGCGGCAAGGCCGTAGTTGCCGTCAACGGTGTTGGCAGCTGTCCACACGCCTTCCGGTACAGAAGTGGCCGGGTGATCGATCGACGTATATACGCCTACCAGTTGCAAATTTCCATTCACGTATTGAAGAGCGAAGGATTTGGCACTGTTCTGCGCAAAATTGCCGGCGACCCCGCCAAAGCTATAAGTCGCGACACCGGTTAAACCGGCAATGGTCGGCGTAACGTACTTGACGGCATTGTTGAGGCGAAAATCGATGCCGTTGTTGTCCAGGTCTCCAGGATGCGGAAACAGGATGCCGCCCGGCAGGGTGCCATTGGCGGACAGTGAGCCAATATAGTCGCCCACCGCTTCGCCCTGCCGCCCCATCGTCAACGTGCCATAGCTGTTGCTGGACAGGCCCACATAGGCGAGCCGGCCAAACTCCCGGCCGCCCTGGCTGAATGCGCCCGTGTTGACGTTAAAGCCGCTTTCGAGCCGGAAAATAGCGGTTGTGCCGCCGCCGAGGTCTTCCGCGCCCTTAAGCCCCCAGCGATTGCCCTGCGAAATGCTGCCTTGCATCTGGAAGGCGCTCTTGCCGCCCTGATTGCTCGACCAGGTCAGACCGTCGTCGATGATGCCGTAGATCGTCACGCTGCTCTGGGCGTACGCCCCATGGCTGATGAACAGCATTGCGGGAAAGACGACGAGCAGCTTTTTCATGAAGGATGTCCCTTGTAAATTATCGCATTTTTAATATGCATACCGAAATAAATGAAAAACTCGAATGGCACAACGAACCGCTCTGTCTCCGAACTGCTCCCGCCTGCTCTCGTTGCTAGCAGGCGGGCCCTGCTCTCCGATCAGATCGGCTTACCCTCACTGGACTCCCAATTCCTCATCAGCGTATTGCTCGGCAAGCTCTCATCGACCATTTTCTTTGCAGTGGCAATTCCGGCAATCGGCAGTCCCGTTGGGTCGAGCACACCAATCTGCACGAGCACCGACGCCTGGTCCCAATAGATATGCTCGTTGTACAGCTTGTCGCCCCGAAAGCAGACGACCGCAAGCATGGGGATTTCAATGTACTTCCCGGTAGGCGCCAATCCCGGCAGCAGCCAGTCGATTTCGCGATCGTGGGTGGCACAGAACACAAACTCGTCGACGATCCGATCTGCGCCAATTGTGCGAGACAACGGAATCAGCCGCGTGTCGTCGGGATTCGCATGAACGAAGTGGTATTTATAAAAGCGCTTGAGTTCGTCATGGCCGACGCCACCCGTCATCGTTGGAACGTGGTTGACATACGGCTCGTCAACCATGGTGGGCATGACAGCGTTCACGTCGCGCGTGGCGAATTCGTAGTAGCAGTGCAAATCCCACAGTGCATTCAGGTCGTAGACCGGGCCCAGCACCTTGCGCAACATCGCAAGCGAGCGTGAGTACGCCATCATGGCGGCCGGCTTGTCGAAATGCTCGCGCTCCGGGGTCGCGAACGCGTGATCGCAATCAGCGTAGACGTATTGCTCGATCCGCGGATTTTTCGCGAGTGCCGCCTGGATCTTTTCGCGTGTCTCAGGCGGGCACAGCGCGTCACGGCCGGCAAAATGGAACACCATCGGGCATTGGATCGAGGGCATTTCATCCAGGAATGCGTCGAGGCCCACACCGTAGTAACTCACTGCGCAATCGACATCCGTCCGGGCCGCAGCCAGCATCGCGATCTTGCCGCCGAGGCAGTATCCCAGCGCGCCGACCTTGCCTGCCTGCTGCGGCAGCGCGCGCAGTGCCCTGAGTGTCGCAGCGACGTCTTCGACAGCAAGCCCCAGATCAAGCCGCGCGTTGTAATCGAGCGCGGCCGCAAAGTCTGCTTCGCCATACCCAAGTTCGACTCGCGGCTGCATGCGCCAGAACAGATCTGGTACCAGCACCACGTAGCCTTCCTCCGCAAAACGGTCGGCCATCGCTTTCATGTACCCGTTGATGCCGAAGATCTCCTGCAACAGGATCAGCCCCGGCCCCGAGCCCTGCCTGGGTTTCGCCATGTACGCCGAAAACGCTTGGCCCTCGCCTGCATCGATCTGGATGAACTCGCCGCTCATGATCCGTTCCTTTCCGTCTAGAAGTGTTGGTGCAATCTATTTGTCCGCTGTTCACACGCCGCCTGCCAGGATCGTCTGGATCGCCCGACGGTCTGCTGCCAGGTCCGCCGCGATCTGTTGAGCCATCGCGCCGACGTAGACTTCGTCGCCTTCTTCCCTCAGCGCCGCAAAAACCGCCTGAACGACTTCGGCGGCCGGAATCTTCGGTGGAGGAAAATCGCGGCTCATGTCCGTATCGATTGCTCCGGGGAGAATCGACAGCACGCGCACGCCATGTGGCGCGAGTTCCGCGCGCACCCCTTCGGTCATCCTCAACGCGGCTGCTTTCGACGCGCAGAGCGACGCCATGGACGGCAACGCCACCCGCGCAAGAATCGACGACACGTTGACAATCGCGCCGCCGCTCAGTCGTAACGACGGAGCAAATGCGCGGATCATGTTCAGCGTGCCGAAGTAATTGACCTCCATCTCCTCGCGCGCCGCGCTCGGGTCGGTTGCCGCGAGCGCAGGCTCGAGACGGTTGATGCCCGCGTTGTTCACAAGGAGGTTTGCATCCTCCGCGAGAGCAGCCGCGCGCGCTACGTGCTCCGCGTTGGTGATGTCGAGTTCGACCGGCACCATTCGAGGGTCGTGGCTACCCAGCGCTCTGATATCGCGTGCGCCTGCATACACCTTCCGCGCGCCCTGTTCCAGCAGTTTCTCCACGAAGCATGCACCGAGGCCGCGATTCGCTCCGCTCACAAACGCTACACACCCCTCAATCTGCATCTCGATCTCCGAATAGCTTATATTGGCTCAAAACGCGCGACCGATCACACGACCAGTGTCGTCGACATCGAGACTCACCGCATCCCCGGATCGCAAGGCGTCCTCGAGCCGCGCGATCACGATGGGGCCGGCACTCGTCACCACGCTCGCGAGACGCATGTCGCCATCACCGTGCGTGCCGACGCGATGCCTCACAACAGTCGACTCCGCGACCGTGCCGTGCTCCACGACGCAATCGCGCCATTGGCCGCCGCCGCATGCGGGGCAAAAATAGCGAGCCGGAAACAACGCGAGCCCGCACTGTGCGCACTGAAAAACCTTAAGTGTCATGGGGCACCTCGCAGATCGCTTTCAAGTACAACGGCGTTCGCGCACATTCCGTAGCGATACTCGACCATGCCGTAGCCGCTCACCACCGCGAGGCGCGCGGCCTCCACCTGCCGCCCGCCCGCGGCGCCGCGCAATTGCGTGATTGCTTCGACGAGGCCATGCATGCCGCCCGCGGCGCCGGCCTGTCCCGCGGACAGTTGCCCACCCGAGGTGTTGACGGCAAGCTCGCGCGCAGCGATGCGCGAGATCAGCCCGCGCAGATCGCCGTCCGGTGCGAAGCCGAGATCGGCGAGCTGCACCAGCGCCATGACGGGGTAGTCGTCGTAGACGGACACCACGTCGATATCCTCAGGCGTTGTGCCGGCCTGTCGCCACAAGTCACCGGCAATCGTTGCCAGCGAAGTCCGCAATCCATCGCCCGCCTGATGGTCGAGGTTGTAGCGGCATTGCAAGGCACGCACGCGCACGTTCTTCGCGTGGCGGACGAGGTCCGCGCGGGCGACGATCACCGCATTCGCGCCACACACGACCGGCACGCAATCGAAGCGACCCAGCGGGTCTGCGACGAGCGGCGCCTCGAGGTAGTCGTCGATGGTCAACGGCGTCCGGTAGACGGCGTGCGGATTGAGCGCGGCCCACGCGCGCTGCGCCACACAGAGCGCCCCATAGTCGCGGCGCGTCAGGCCGTGTTGTTGCGCGTGACGCTGCGTGAGCATCGCGAACAGGCTGTTCGGGCCACCGTTCTCGAGCGGACGCAGCCAGGTGCGAGTCGTCAGGTTGTAGTGTTCGACCAGTTGCTTGAAATCGGCCGGCTCGAAGCGGTCGCCGGACACGAGTGCGATCACATTGGCGTCGCCGTGCTGGATCGCGCGGATCGCGTGCTGCAGCATGTTGATCGCACTCGCGCCGCCGTGACAATCGTCCATGCACCAGCGTGGGCTCAAGCCGAGCCGCCACGCCAGGTCGATCGCGTGATCGGGTGCGAGCGTGAACGACGCAACACCCAAACCGTCGATGTCTTTCGCCGTGAATCCCGATTCAGTGAGTGCCGCGGCAAACGCCTGAGCAAGCAGATCGCCCGTGGACGCGGCGCCCGCCTGGCGCCGGTACGGCACTTCTACGCCGGCCGTGAGGACAACGTCGGCAAATGGACTGCGTTGCATAGGTGGAATCCTTGGCGCAGGGAGGATCAACGCGCGCGCGGACGCGCGGTCTCGTGAGTGAACAGGAGGGAGATCACCGTGATCATGCCCATCGCGATCAACAACAGCGCCACCGGCCAGACCGCGTGATAGTGCGCGAGCAACGCGGTCGCAAGCAGCGGCGACAAACCGCCCGCAAATACCGAGGCAATTTCGTGCCCCAGCGCCAAGCCTGAGTAACGCACTTCCGTGCTGAACAATTCGCCCATCAAGCTCGGCTGCGTGCCGATCATCGCGCCGTGGCAAACCGCATTGCCCAACAGGAAAGCCAGCCAGATCAGCGCGGGCACCTGGGTGCCGATCAGCCAGAAGAACGGAAACGCGATGACCACGAAACCCGCCGCACCAATCATGTACACCGGCTTGCGGCCGATGCGGTCGGAGAGCCGCCCCCACAGCAGCATCGTGCCGAGTTCGACACTCATCGACACGATCACGCCCGCCAGCATGATCTGATTGGGCACACCGATAAACTTGCCGTACACGAGCGAAAAGGCCAGCACGATGTACGAACCGCCGTTCTCCGCAACCCGCAGACCCATCGCCATCAGGATCTCCTTCGGGTGTTTGCGGATCACTTCGAGCACCGGCATGCGCGCTTTCTTGCCGGCCGCTTCAGCTTTCGAGAACTCGGCGCTCTCCGGCAATCTCGAGCGAACGTAGACGCCGACGCCGAAAATGACAATCGACAACAGGAACGGAATGCGCCATCCCCAGCTCATGAACGCGTCCTTCGGCAGCATCTGCACGAGAAAGAACACAGCCGCCGAGAGTACAAAGCCGCCGCCCACGCCGATCTGGCTCCACGCCGCGTAATAGCCGCGCTTCTCGGGCGGCGCTGACTCGCTGATCATCAGCACCCCACCGCCCCATTCGCCGCCCGCCGCAGCACCTTGCAACAAACGCAGCACCAGCAGCAGCATGGGCGCCCACATCCCGACCTGCGCGTACGTCGGCAGCAAACCGATCAGGAACGTCGCACCGCCCATGATCGACAGCGTCCAGACCAGCGCGCCCTTGCGCCCGTAGCGATCGCCGATATGGCCGAACAGCACGCCGCCGAGTGGCCGCGCCGCGAAGCCGACCGCAAAGCCGGCGAATGCGGCGAGTGTTCCGAGGAGCGGATCCGTGCCCTTCGGGAAAAATAGCGCACCGAACACGAGCGCCGCAGCCGTGCTGTAAAGGAAGAAGTCGTACCATTCGAGCGCATTGCCCACGACCGACGCGAAGACGATGCGCCGCAGCGACTTGTTGTCGACCGAGCCGGTTGGCACCTCGGCCACTTCGTCGTGGTGGTTGCCTGCGGCAGAAAACGTTCGCGTGCTAGCCATCTGTGTCTCCTGGCGTGCGTCTGTCGACGCACTCAATAGTGCTGTAGTTTCTGCGCACCGTGCTCGAGTCGGGTGCGTTTAGAGTACGACGGGCCGGGTTGAAGTCATGAACGTCTGAGCCGGTATCCCGAGGCGTCGAGATCCCAGGTCTTCGCGGTGACGCCGGTTTCCCGCAACTTGAACTTCTGGATCTTGCCGTTCTCCGTCTTTGGGAGGTCTCGCACGAAATCGAGGTAACGTGGCACGGCAAAATACGGCAAGCGTGGTTCGCAGTAGCGAGTCAGCTCGAGAGGTTCCAGTGTCTCGCCTTCGCGCAGCACGATCGCGGCCATCACTTCGTCTTCGGCAAGCGCCGATTTCACCGCGAACACGGCCGCGGTCTCGACTGACGGATGGCTCAGCAGGACTTGCTCGACTTCAAACGAGGACACGTTCTCGCCGCGGCGGCGAATCGTGTCCTTCAGGCGGTCGATGAAACGGTAATAACCGTCGGCGTCGCGCACCACTCGATCGCCTGTATGAAACCAGAGGTTGCGCCAGGCTTCGACCGTTTTCTCCGGCATGCCCAGGTAGCCACTTGCGAACGCGAAAGGCATATCGGCACGCAGGATCAGTTCACCCGCGTCGCCATCCAGAACAGCCTGGTCGTGTTCATCGACGACGCGTGCATCGAAGCCCGGCGCGAGTTTGCCCATGTAGCCGGGACGCTGCGCCCCGAGCGCACCGCTGATCACGCAGTTGGTCTCCGTCGAGCCGTAGCCATCGACCAGTGCGATGCCGCAACGCGTGGTGAAGTCCTGCTGGAAATTCCCTGGCACGCCCGGCGCCAGCGCAACACGCACACGGTGCTCGCGCTCGTTCGCGGCGACCGGACGGCCGAGCAGGATCGGCACCATCGCACCGAGCACGTAGGTCACCGTCGCGCGTGTTTCAACCAGCGCGTCAAAAAATCCACTCGCGGAGAAACGCCGGTCGGCCACCAGTTCCGCGTCGTGAATCAACGCCTGGAAAAAACTGTTGAGCGCATTCGTGTGAAATAAAGGCAGGCATGTGTAGAGCACGTCGCCCGCCGTTACACCGAGATCGCGCGCGGTGTAGTGGCCCCACCAATAGAACTGCGCGTGCGGGCATATCACCCCCTTCGACAGACCCGAGGTTCCGGACGTGTAGAGCACCGCGAATGGATCACCATCAGTGAGTCTGGCCGGTGCTACCGGCTCGCGCGCCGGCGGCAGCGGAGCCGTGGCATACGTCGAAGACTCCGGCACATTCATCGTGGGTTCGCCAATCAGCCAGATCGTTTCCAGGGGCAGGTCCTGGGCGTCGAGCGCATGCACGGCGTCGACAAGATTCGCCTCCGCCACGAGCAGGCGCGCACCGCAGTTGCGCAGGATATGTTCCAGTTGCAGCCCGCGCGATGCGGTATTGATCGGCACGACCACCGCGCCGAGCCAGCCACAGCCGAGCACGATTTCCATGAATTCGCTGCGATTGCCGCACAGCAGCGCGACGTGGTCGCCGCGTCCGACGCCTTGCGCAGCGAGCGCTCCCGCGCGGCGTGCAGCGATTTCGACCGCCTGCGAAGCGGTCCACGTGGTCGTCCGATCGGAAAACAACGGTGCTGCACCGTTTCGGGCCGCGCGTGCGGCCAACAGTGCCGGCAACGTGCGCCGCGCATCGAGCCCATCCTCCAGACAAATGCTCGGTTCGACGAGGGTTTCGAAAAGTCTCATGTGCTCGTGCCTCTGCTATGTATGAGGCCGAGTCTAGGATCGGGTAGTATATCCGTCAAATTAATCAATTTTCTTTCGCCCATAAGCATGGCTGATTTCCATAAAATCGATTTGAACCTGCTGCGCGTATTCCAGGTGATCCTCGAAGAGCGGAGCCTGACGCGTGCCGGCCAACAACTCGGGCTGTCGCAGCCGGCCGTCAGCTATTCGCTGGGACGCTTGCGCGCGTTGTTTGACGACCCTCTGTTTATACGGACTCCAGATGGAATGTTGCCGACCCCGAAGGCCGAGCAATTGGCTGCGCCGCTCGGCAACGCGATCGCGTCGATTCGAGAAACGCTGCGTCATCTGGAACGGTTCGACGCGGCAACAAGCTCGCGAGAGTTTCGCCTGTCGATGTCCGACGTTGGAATACAGACGTTTCTACCGCCCATCTGTGAGAAGGTGCAGCAGGTGGCACCGTTGATGCGGATCGCCGCCGAACGCGTTCCCTTGCCCGAGATCGAGGAGAAGCTACGACTCGGACAACTCGATTTCGCGATTGGCAATATATCGGCACTCAAGCCGGTGATGAACTCGGCACTTCTTTTTCATGACGAGTATGCGTGCATGACTCGCAAGCGGCCCGGACTACCCGCTCGAAAATTGTCGCAGCAAAAGTTTATGGAGTTTTCGCATGTGGCCGTGACCTCCACCGACAGCAGTTATGTGGAAATCGACGAGTCATTGCGCGCGAGCGGACTCCACCGGCGCATTGCGTTGCGCGTGCCGCATTTCACGGTCATTCCGCAAATTCTCCAGCGCACGGACTGGATGGTGACGTTACCTCGAGGTGTGGCGTATTTGCTCAACGAATCCGGGCAGTTTCAGATCTATCCGCTGCCGGTCGAACTGCCTCACATCGCCTCGACCGTGTATTGGCATTCGACGTTCGACAACGACGAGGGAAATCGGTGGTTCCGGCAATTACTCGTGGAGACGCTGCGTCCGCATTGATCCATGTTTCTTTTGATGGCGCACACCCGACTCGGCCGGCGAAGCAAAGCCTGCGAACATGGAACATCGCTTCATTCGCGGGCTACTTAAAGAACGCCGCCCATCGCAGGCAAACCGTGCACCGCTGCGCGGCACAAAACAGAACGCACCGGGTGCTCTCGCGCGAATTCATGGTTTCTGCGGACGCGGACTGACAGACGCTCGCCTATGCTTTTATCTTGAGACAGCGCACTGAACCGAATGGCGACGTGACGATTGAGATATGCCCGCGACAATCGTCTTCAAGATAGGCACCCTCGGCCAAGTGTTGGGTAGCAGCGAACAAAGCTAAACCCTGCGGAGAGCAGCATGAGCCTCCATGTCGCAACGCGAGACCTGACCGCGATCTTCTCGTTTGCGGGAAGCATGCTGCGGAATTCAGCCGTGTTGATGGCAGCTGCGATGCCATTGATGGGATGTGGCGGAGGTGAAGGCGGCGAAGAAGGTGATGGACGTGGCGGAAGTCGGGGAGCACCCAACTCAGCGGTCGCCATTAGCGCCAAAACGCCGGAATGGGTCGTAAATCCCCATGTCGTGCCGCAAGACGCGCAGTACCGGGGAAAAACACCCAGTCAGTGGGTGGTCTCCTTCTGGCAATGGGCGCTGGAATTGCCGCTCAGCCCCCTTCCCCATCCGTTCGACGACTGCAATCGCCGACCGATCTCAGCGGCGCAAACGGGAAGCGTATGGTATTGGGACGCGCCCATTTCAGCGCAATTGACCTGCAATCAGAGGGCGACAACAATCCCTGCGGGGACATCTATCCTCTTGGTGATACTCGACGGCTCGTCCGTCTTCCTGCCTGTGTTCGATGGGGCAACGTCACTGAACAAACCGCCGGTCCGGACATTCACTGTGGACCAACTGAGAATCGTCAGTGCCTTCGCAAACGACATCCAGGATCCGTTCTGCACCATCGACGGTGTTCCCGTAGCCAATATCACGGCTTATCGCACGAAGACAGACGTATTCTCGTTCTCTGCTCCGAGCCCCTGGATCTTTAGCAATACGGGCGGCAAAGGGACTTCCATCGCAGACGGCTATTACTTGCTGCTGCAGCCGTTCCCCGCAGGGTTGCACACGATTCGCTATGGTGGGAAGTTTGTCATTCCGGCGGGTGTGTTCGGATCCGAGCGGACGATCATCGCCAAAGACATCACGCTACTCATTAGGGTTGGCTCTTAGGGAGTTGATAGTGCGATGGCCGTCGTACAACGGCGTCACCGGCAGCGCTCCCAATGCACAATCAGGCAGTCAAGAGGGGGCATCGTGACTACGCACGATAAAGAGTTTGCGGGTTCGATCCCGAAGTTCTACGACACGCTAATGGTTCCACTGATCTTCGAGGACTATGCTTCGGATCTGGCGGAGCTCGTCGCGGCCTCCCCGCCCGGCGCGCTGCCTCCTGGTCAGTGCGCCTCGAGTTCCGCAAACAGCCAATCCTGAAAGCTCTTCAATTTCGGTAAATCCGCGCGCGATTTCAACAGGTTGAGCGTGTAGCCATTCACCCTCAAACCCTCGAAGCCCAACGGCGCCACCAGCGTGCCCGTCTCAAGTTCGCGCTGCACTAGCAGCAGGCTCTCCAGACACACGCCCATGCCATCCGCCGCCGCGCTGATCGCCATAAACGAGCGATCGAAACGCGGGCCGCGCGTGATGTCGAGCACGACCTTGCGATGCAGCCGCATCCAGTCGCGCCACCCAACCAGACAACCCTCGCTGTGAATCAGCGCGTGATGCCGCAGGTCCGCCACCATGCGGATCGGATGCTCGCCGTTCGCGAGGCGCGGCGAGCATAGCGGCACGATCGTTTCCAGCGGCAGGTCGAGCACCATCGTGCCCGCCGGCTGCAAGCGCCGCGCGCCGTAGCGAATGTCGATATCGACAGACTCCTTGATCAGATCCACAGGCGCCGACGACGCATTGAGCCGCACGTCGATATCAGGATGCAGCGCGCTGAAACGCGCGAGCCGCGGCATCAGCCATTGCGTCGCGATGCTCGGCGTGGCGTGCACGGTCAGGATGTCGCTCTTCTCGACGCGGCCGATATCGCGCGTCGCCTTGTCGATGCGCGCGAACGCCGCGCCGATTTCCTCAGCATATTGACGGCCCGTGTCAGTGAGAATCACCGCGCGATGCACGCGATGAAAGAGCCGAACGCCCAATAGGTCCTCGAGAAGCTTGATCTGATGACTAACCGCGGACGGCGTCACGAACAGTTCGTCTGCTGCGAGTGCGAACGAAGCGAGCCGCGCGGCGGCCTCGAAAGCCTGTATGGACTTGAATGTGACGCGATTGTGCATTGCAGTATCAGCATGAATTCAATTCAGCAATAAGCCACTTTAATTCGTTTGAGTCGATTCATTCAAGCGAATACGCTGTTACTCACTCGCAGCGCTTTTGAATCAAGGGATTACCCGGAGCTGTGAGCAGGACGAATCATCCCGCCATGAATCATCGGCCCCCGGGCTTCAACCGGCCCGGGGGCTGCAAGAAGGAGACACGTGTGAATACGAGCGACGCAGGGCGCATTGCCCAACTCTCGGAACACGCCTACCGCATCCGCCGCAATGCGCTACTGATGGGCGAAGTGCAGGGACAGGGGTATATCGGCCAAGCGCTCGACATAGCGGACGTACTGGCCGTGGCCTATTTCGGTGCGATGCGCTATCGCTCCGAAGACCCCGAGTGGGAAGGACGCGACCGCTTTCTGCTGTCGAATGGCCACTACGCGATCGCGCTGTACGCGGCGCTCTTCGAAGCCGGCATCCTGCCCGCCGACGAACTTGAAACCTACGGCAGCGACGACAGCCGCCTGCCCATGTCGGGCATGGCGAGCTACACGCCCGGCATGGAGATGTCGGGCGGCTCGCTCGGCCAGGGGCTGACGATCGCGGTGGGCCGCTGCCTCGGCCTCAAGCGCAAAGGCTCGGACGCCTTCGTCTACACCCTCTTCTCCGATGGCGAACTCGACGAAGGCGCGATCTGGGAAGGCCTCATGTCCGCCGCGCACTGGAAGCTCGACAACCTGATCGCCATGGTCGACGTGAACAACCAGCAAGCCGATGGCCCGTCGACGCAGATCATGGCGTTCGAGCCGCTGGTCGACAAGCTCGAAGCGTTCGGCTGGTACGTGCAGCGTGTGGACGGCAACGACATTGAAGCCGTCGCGCAAGCGTTCGACAACGCACGCCGGCACGAGGCAAAGCAGCCGCGCATCATCGTGTGCGACACGAAGATGGGGTGCGGCGTGCCGTTCCTCGAAGAACGCGAGAAGAACCATTTCATCCGCGTCGATGCGCACGAGTGGAAGCTTGCGCTCGAAGCCCTCGAAGCCGGGAGACAAGCATGAGCACCGCCTTGAAGAAGCCACGCCTGAAAACCTCCGCGATGATCGCCTCGATCGCGGGCGAAGGGCAGCTCACGCGCTCCGCGCCGTTCGGCCACGCGCTTTGTGAACTTGCGCGGACGAAGAGCAGCGTGATCGGCATGACAGCCGACCTTGGCAAATACACCGACCTGCATATCTTCGCGAAGGAGTTCCCCGAGCGTTATTACCAGATGGGCATGGCCGAGCAGCTGCTGATGGGCGCCGCGGCAGGCTTCGCTCACGAAGGCGCGCAGCCGTTCGTCACGACCTATGCCGTATTCGCGACGCGCCGCGCTTACGACTTCATCCATCAGACGATCGCGGAAGACAACCTCGACGTGAAGATCGTCGCCGCGCTGCCGGGTCTCACGACCGGCTACGGCCCGAGCCACCAGGCCGCCGAAGACCTCGCTCTGATGCGGGCGATGCCGAACATGACCGTGATCGATCCGTGCGACGCGCTCGATATCGAGCAGATGGTGCCGGCGATTGCCGCGCACAAGGGCCCGGTCTATGCGCGCCTCCTGCGCGGCAACGTGCCCGCCGTGCTCGACGAATACGACTACCGCTTCGAACTCGGCAAGGCCAAGGTGCTGCGCGACGGCAACGACGTGCTGCTGATCTCATCCGGGATCATGACGATGCGCTCGCTGGAAGTCGCGAAAGCGCTCGAAGCAGACAACATCGGCGTCGGCGTGCTGCATGTTCCGACCATCAAGCCGCTCGATACGGCCACGATCCTGCGCGAAGCGAAGCGCACGGGCCGCATGGTGATCGTCGCGGAGAACCATACGGTGATCGGCGGGCTGGGCGAAGCGGTTGCTCGCACGCTGCTCGGCGCGGGTGTCACGCCGCCGTTCCGGCAGATCGCGCTGCCCGATGAGTTCCTCGATGCCGGCGCGCTGCCGACCTTGCACGATCGCTATGGCATCTCGACAGAAACCATGAGCGACACCATTAAAGGCTGGCTCGGCTAAACACGTCACTCAGCACGCACAACAACCCCTACGAATTCACTATCAGGAGAACACCACTATGTCAGAGTCGCGCCTTCTCGACGGCAAGGTCGCCGTCATTTCCGGCGCAGCATCGCTGCGAGGCATCGGCATGGCCACCGCGCGCATGTTCGCGAAGCACGGCGCAAAGATCGCCATTCTCGATCTCGACGCATCGGCGGCACGCGACGCGGCGGCAACGATTGGCCCGGAACATCGCGGCTACGCCTGCAACGTCACCGACCGGCAAGCCTGCCAGGCCGCCGTCGAGCAGATCGTCGCCGACTTCGGCGCCATCGACGTGCTCATCAACAACGCGGGCGTCACGCAAGCCGTCAAGCTGCTCGACATCGACTCGGAAAGCTGGGATCGTATTCTCGACGTGAACCTGCGCGGCGTGCTGTATCTGTCGCAGGCCGTCGTGCCGCAAATGAAGAAGCAGAAAAGCGGTTCGATCGGCTGCATGTCGTCGGTATCGGCGCAGCGCGGCGGCGGCATTCTCGGCGGCCCGCACTATTCGGCAGCGAAAGCGGGCGTTCTCGGCCTCGCGAAGGCAATGGCACGCGAACTCGGCCCCGATGGCATTCGCGTGAACTGCGTGACGCCTGGCCTGATTCAGACCGACATCAACGCGGGCAAGATCAGCGACGACAAGCGCGGCGAGATTCTCGCGGGCATACCGCTGAACCGTCTGGGCGACCCCGAAGACGTCGCCGGCGCCTTCCTGTTTCTCGCGTCGCCGATTTCGTCGTACATCACGGGCGCCGTCATCGACGTCAACGGCGGCATGCTGATTCACGGCTGACGCCGGTTCAGCCATCCGCGGCGCGTGGCAGGGTCCGGCCAGCCGCGCGCGACGATGCAGTTGCCGGGCGCAGGCACAGACGCCGCAGAGCGTGCTGTCCGGGACAGGGAAAAACCTGTAACCCGATATATACCTATCCGTATTGGAGGAGCACATCATGAGCAACCGCTCGACCATTGGTAGCGGCATCGACCGGCGCACGTTTCTGAAAGCGGGCGCGAGCATCGCCGCGGCGGCGCCGCTCTGGGGCCTGTCGATCCGCAGTGCGTCCGCGGCCGACTTCTCGTACAAGCTCGCAACGGGACAGGACCCGACGCACCCGGTCAACATCCGCGCCCAGCAGGCCTGCGACAAGATCCGTACCGCGACAGCCGGCAAGCTCGACATCAAGGTTTTCCCCGCGAACCAGCTCGGCTCGGATACTGACCTGCTGTCGCAGGTGAGAAGCGGTGGTGTCGAGTTCTTCAACCAGGCGTCGTCGATTCTTGCGACGCTTGCGCCTGCGGCGGGCATCGTCAACACGGGTTTTGCCTTCCCCGACTACGACACCGTCTGGAAAGCGATGGACGGCGACCTCGGCGCCTACATACGCGCGCAGATCGAGAAGACGGGCATCGTCACCGTCTCGCGCCCCTGGGACAACGGCTTCCGCCAGGTCAGCTCGTCCACGCGTGTCATCAAGCAGCCTAGTGATCTTAAGGGCTTCAAGATCCGCGTGCCGCAGGCGCCGATGCTTACGTCGTTGTTCAAAGCGCTGGATGCGGGCCCTGCTCCGATCAATTTCAACGAGCTGTATTCGGCGCTGCAAACCGGCGTTGTCGAGGGGCAGGAGAATGCGCTGCCCATCATCGCGACGGCGAAGCTCTACGAAGTGCAGAAGTCGATCAGCCTCACGTCGCACGTGTGGGACGGCTACTGGATACTGGGCAACCGCCGTGCATGGGAGAAGCTGCCCGCCGACATGCGTGCCATCGTCACGCGCGAATTCGAAGCGGCGGGGATGCTGCAGCGCGCCGACATTGCGAAGCTCAATGGCTCCTTGCGCAACGACCTGAAGGCGAAGGGCGTCAATATCGTCGACGTGGACCGCCAGTCGTTCCGCGACGCGTTGCGCAAAACAAGCTTCTATAGCGACTGGAAAGGCAAGTATGGCGACCAAGGCTGGAGCCTGCTCGAAAAATACGCCGGAAAACTGGTATGAACACCATGCACACCATCACTTTCCCTCATCCGTCGCCGCGCCGCATTGTCGATTTCTTCGACACCGTGCTCGCCTACCTCGTCGAGATACCGGCGGCGCTGCTGGTCGTTGCCGAAATTTTCGTGCTGCTGGCGGGCGTCACGAGCCGCTATCTGCTGCATGCGCCGCTCGTCTGGTCCGATGAACTGGCGTCGATGCTGTTCCTGTGGCTCGCCATGCTCGGTGCGGTGATCGCGTTGCGGCGCGGCGAGCATATGCGGATGACGGCACTAGTCAGCAAAGCGTCGCCCGCGGTGCGCGCTTTTCTCGATGTCGTCGCGATCGCCGCGCCACTCGCTTTTTTGCTGCTGGTGATCGGGCCCGCCGTCGAGTTCGCGCAGGACGAAGGCTTCATCACCACGCCCGCGCTCGAGATCTCGAACACCTGGCGCGCCGCGGCGCTGCCCGTCGGCTGCGCGCTGATGCTCGCCGTCGCCTGTCTGCGGCTGCTGCGCACCGCGACCTGGCAGATGACAATCGCGGCGCTCGCGCTGGTGGCGGCGATTGCCGGCGGCTTCGTGGCGGTGAGTCCACTGCTGCACGATCTGGGCAACCTGAACCTGCTGATCTTCTTTGTCGGCCTGGTGGCGCTGTGCGTGCTGTCCGGCGTGCCGATCGCTTTTTCGTTCGGGCTTGCGACCTTTGGCTATCTGGCTCTCACGACGAGCACGCCGCTCAGCGTAGTCGTCGGCCGCATGGACGAAGGCATGTCGCACCTGATCCTGCTGTCGGTGCCGCTCTTCGTGTTCCTCGGTCAGCTGATCGAGATGACGGGCATGGCGAACGCGATGATCTCGTTCCTCGCGAGTCTGCTCGGCCATGTGCGCGGCGGTCTGTCGTATGTGCTGGTCGGTGCGATGTATCTGGTGTCGGGCATCTCCGGCTCGAAGGCCGCCGACATGGCCGCTATAGCGCCCGTGCTGTTCCCCGAGATGAAAGCGCGCGGCGCGAAGCCCGGCGATCTTGTCGCGCTGCTCGCCGCCACCGGCGCGCAGACGGAGACCATTCCGCCGAGCCTCGTGCTGATCACGCTCGGTTCGGTGACAGGCGTGTCGATCTCCGCGCTCTTCACGGGCGGCATGCTGCCTGGCATCGTGCTGGCGATCACGCTATGCGCCGTCGTCTGGTGGCGCTATCGTGGCGACGACCTGTCGGGCGTGCGCCGCGCGACACGCGTCGAAATCATCCGCAAGCTCGCCATCGCGCTGCCCGCACTCGCGCTGCCGTTCGTGATCCGCCTCGCGGTCGTCAAGGGTGTCGCGACGGCGACTGAAGTGTCGACGATCGGCATTGCGTATGCGGTGTTTGCGGGCCTGTTCGTGTATCGGCGTTTCGAGTGGGCGCGCCTGAAGCCGATGCTGATCGACACGGCCGCATTGTCTGGCTCGATTCTGCTGATTATCGGCGCGGCGACGGGCATGGCATGGGCGCTCACGCAGTCCGGCTTTTCGGGGCAGCTGGCACAGACGCTGGGTGCACTGCCAGGCGGCGCTTTCATGTTCATGGCTGCGTCGATACTCGTGTTCGTCGTGCTTGGCAGCGTGCTCGAAGGCATTCCCGCCATCGTGCTGTTCGGCCCGCTGATGTTCCCGATCGCGCGGCAGATGGGCGTGCATGAGGTGCACTACGCGATGGTCGTGATCCTCTCGATGGGTGTGGGTCTCTTTGCGCCGCCGTTCGGCGTCGGTTACTACTCGGCGTGTGCGGTGAGCCGCATCCACCCGGATGAAGGCATGAAGCCGATCATCGGCTATATCGCCGCGCTCGTGGTCGGTCTGATCGTGGTCGCCGCCGTGCCCTGGATCTCGATCGGGTTCCTGCATTGACGCATCGCGCTGGGTCTTCTCACGGACACAGCGCGCCCCCTCTATCACTCATGCAATCGCCGCCGCCTGACGGGCGCTGCGGCAAGGAGAAGTCATGTCCGCGCTTATGTCCGCACACATGCCGTTGCACGAAACGCGACCGCTCGCCAACGCGATCCGTTTTCTTGCCATCGACGCCATCGTGCGCGCCGGCGAGGGCCATCAGGGCGTCCCGCTCGGTATGGCCGAAATCGCGACGGCGCTCTTCACGCAGCAGATGAAGTTCAATCCGGCCGACCCGCAATGGCCCGACCGCGACCGTTTCGTACTCTCGAACGGACACGGCTCCATGCTGCTCTATGCGCTGCTGCATCTGACGGGATACACGCAGTTCGGCATCGACCAGATCAAGAGCTTCCGCGAGATGGGTTCGCACTGTGAAGGCCACCCGGAGTTCGATACCGCGTCAGGAATCGAAGTGACAACGGGACCGCTTGGACAAGGCATCGCAAACGCATTCGGCATGGCCGTCGCCGAGGCGTATCTGAACGCGAAATTCGGCGATGGCATCGTGAATCACCACACGTATGCGTTCGTCGGCGACGGCTGCCTGCAGGAAGGCATCGGCCAGGAAATGATTTCGCTTGCGGGGCATCTGCAGCTCGGCAAGCTGATTCTCTGCTGGGACGACAACCGCATCACCGACGACGGAAGTACCTCGCTGTCGATCAGCGAAGACGTGAGCGCACGGTTTCGCGTCGCCGGATGGCACGTGATCGAAGTGGATGGACACGATATCGAGGCCATCACAGCGGCACTCGCTGAAGCGAAACGCGATCCGCGCCCTTCAATGCTCGCGTGCCGCACGGTCATCGCACGCGGCATTGCGCGCTTGCAAGGACAGCGTGGCGGGCACAGCGGCAAACTGCTCGCAGCCGATGCAGACGCGGCGCGCAAGGAACTTGGCTGGCCGCATGCGCCGTTCGAGATTCCGCACGACACGCTCGATGCGTGGCGCGCCGCCGGACGACGCAGCGAACGTGAATACCTGGCCTGGCACGAACGGCTTGCCGCGCTGCCCGACGATGCGCGCGCCGAATTCGAGCGCATTCAGGCGGGCCGCTTGCCGGAAGGCTGGCAACGCGTGCTCGAAGACTATAAAAGGCAAGCCGTTGAACGAGGCGAGGCCCAGGCCGGCATCATGATTTCCGCCGAGATCAACGACCTGCTCGCGCAGTTGCCCGAGCGCATGGTCGGCTGCGCGGACCTCGAAGCGCCGACGAGCCATAAACGCAGCCTGCATGCGTTCACCGCCGACGACCGCAGCGGCGCCTACGTGCATTGCGGCGTGCGCGAGCATCTGATGGGCGCGATGGCGAACGGCATGGCCGCACACGGCGGCGTGATACCGCTCGCCGTCACCTACCTCGCCTTCTCCGACTACGAACGGCCCGCCATGCGCATGGCGGCGCTGATGGGCCTGCCGGTGAAATTCGTGTTCAGCCACGATTCGATCGGCGTCGGCAAGAACGGGCCGACGCATCAGCCCGTCGAGATTCTCGCGTCGTTGCGCGCGATGCCGAACATGCTCGTCTTTCGCCCCGCCGATGCCGTCGAAGCCGCCGAATGCTGGGCGCTCGCCTACGAGCATCGCAGCGGCCCAAGCACGATGGTGTTCGCGCGTCAGAACCTGCCGCTCCTGCGCATGCATTACAGCGCGGACAACCTCTGCGCGCGCGGCGGCTATGTGCTCGCCGAAGCCGAAGGCGGCAAGCGTCTCGTCACGTTGCTGGCAACCGGCTCGGAAGTCGCACTCGCCGTCGCGGCGCGTGACCGCCTGCAACAGGAGGGCATCCCGACCGCGGTCGTCTCGCTGCCCTGCTGGGAATTGTTCGACGAACAGGACCGCACGTATCGCCAGGAAGTGCTCGGCATTGACACGGTGCGCATCGGTGTCGAAGCCGCGGTGCGTTTCGGCTGGGACCGCTACCTCGGCGAGCGCGGCGGCTTTGTCGGCATGGGCGGGTTCGGCGCATCGGGCCCCGCCGAGGCGCTGTACGAGCACTTCGGCATCACGCCCGCACATATCGCCGCTGAAGCAAAGCGCCGTCTTTAATCCCCTTTCATAGCTCACCAGGACTTGGCATGCAGAAGATCGTCTTTCTCGACCGCGCGACGCTCGCGCCGCAAATCAGGCTCTCGCGTCCGGCATTCGAACATCAGCTCATCGAGTACGACCATACATCACCCGATCAGGTCGCCGCGCGCCTGGACGGCGCGACTATCGCGATCACCAACAAGGTGGCGCTGACGGCGGAGCTGATCGCGCAGTTGCCTTCGTTGAAGCTCATTGCGGTCGCGGCGACGGGCACCGATTGCGTCGACAAGGAAGCGTGCAAGCAGCACGGCGTCCGTGTGTCGAATATTCGCGGTTATGCGGTGAACACGGTGCCCGAGCATACGTTCGCATTGATGCTTGCACTGCGGCGCAATCTGATCGCGTATCGCGACGACGTGCTGAACGGCGAATGGCAGAAGTCAGGCCAGTTCTGCTTCTTCAACCACGCGATTCATGATCTGGGCGGCATGACCCTCGGCATTATCGGCGAGGGTGTGCTTGGGCAACGCGTCGCCGAGATCGCGAAAGCATTCGGCATGCGTCCGCTCTTTGCCGCGCACAAGGGTCGCGACGGGCTCGGGCCGCTTTACACGCCGTGGGACGAAGTTCTTGCGACCAGCGACGTGATCACCATACACAGCCCGCTGACGCCTCAGACGCGCGGCATGCTGGCGATACCGGAGTTCCGTTCGATGAAGCGCAAGCCGCTCATCATCAATACGGCGCGGGGCGGGCTGGTCGATGAAGAGGCGCTCGTGCGCGCCCTGGATGAGGGGCTGATTGGCGGCATCGGTTTTGATGTGCTTTCAGGCGAGCCCCCCGACGACGACAATCCGCTGATGCGAATCGCGAAGCGGCCGAACGTGATCGTGACACCGCATGTGGCCTGGGCTTCCGACGAAGCGCAGCAACGGCTGGCGGATCAGTTGATGGATAACATTGGCCGGTTTGTGGGCGGCGAGCCGGAGAATCTGGTGGTTTGAACGGAGTGGGCGGCCGCCCGGCTTGCAATTTTGTCCCTCACTAACCGCCTTGCCTTGGCGGCGCGTCCTACAACGCCCCGGCAGCGAGGCGCGCCACCGCGGCGGCGACCCCCGCGCCATACGCCGGATCGGCCTTCGCACAGTTGTCGATGTGGCGCTGCTTCACTTCATCCCTGGCATCGCCCATCGCGCGCGCCGTGTTGTCGAAGAGCGTCTGACGCTGGGCCGCGTTCATCTTGCGGAAGAGATCGCCTGGCTGCTGGTAGTGATCCTCATCGACCCTATGATCCCAATGCGCCGCCGCGCCATCAATTTCTAGCGGCGGTTCGTTCAGCTGCGGCTGATCCGTCCAGATGCCCTTGCTGTTTGGCCAGTACGACGGCGTGCCGGCGAGAACGCCGACTGTTCCGTTTCCGCAAAGAAGTTGTCGGGGTTCCGGTTCAGCTCGAGAAGCGCGCGAACATCGGCGTCTGCTTGCCGATCTCAGAGAAGATCTTTGCTCGCGTGTATCGCGTGATGTCATGCGTCACGGTGAACGTTCCATGCGCTCCGGCACCCTTGGCGTGCATGCGCCGCTCGGGAATCACCTCGCGGTCGAAATGCGCAAGCTTCTCGATCAGCCAGACATCCTGCAGGAGCGCCGGGCCGCGTGGACCTGCGGTCTGAATATTGACGTTGTCGCTGACGGGCGCGCCCGTTGCGCGGGTCAATCTCCAGGTGGGTGAATTCTCATCCATGACAGTTATCCTAAACAATGACAGACGGGCGCCGACGTTGTACGCACAGCGCGGGGGGATTCACGAGGACCAGACTTCGCGCTGGTCAGCTCAACCGGCCCAGGCCGATGACCTTATGACGCTACAGAAATTCCCGGCGTGGAAATGTGGATCCTTATCGGCAAGCACATCCGCCTTGACGTTACCGAAAGTCGTATCCGGCTTATGCTTGATCCCGTCGTAGAACGCCTGGATGATGTCTTCCTTGAAACGCGGCGTGCGTGGATGAGCGTGGACCACCGCTTGCCGTTCAACGTCGCTATAGTCGGGATAGGTCAGCCCCAGGACGTCCATTTCCACCCCTGCGGTGACAAGAGCGACGACGGGATGCATGTGCTGCGGAATGCCCGGTGTAGTGTGCAGCGCGATCGCAGTCCATACGGTGTCGATGTCCTGTTGATTGATTCCACGGCTCTTCAGAAAATCACGAGCCGCGTTTGCACCGTCCACCTCGAAGCGCTCGCATGCGCTGCTATGCTTGTGTGTCAGCCCCATGTCGTGGAACATGCATCCGCAGTAAAGCAGCTCCGGGTCGAACTTCAGGCCGCGATGCTTGCCTGCCAGTGCCCCAAAGTAGTACACGCGGCTGGAGTGATGGAACAGCAAAGGTGAGGCAGTATCCCGGACGAGTTCAGTGATCTCGCGAGCCAGTTGACTATCGGGGACGGTGATTCCGGCAACGTTCAAAGTCATGATTGATCTCCATAGAAAACACAATCGATTCTCCGCAACCCGATAGATGTCTTCAATATACGTAACACGACAAATCCTGCCATTTCACGCGATTAACAGACACACTGCCATGAGCGCGGTATTTGACCGAATGCATACGTGAGAATTGGCCATGTCCAGAATCATCGCTATCTTTGCCCTGCCAGGGGTTCAGCTTCTTGACGTCTCCGGACCGCTAGATGTGTTCGCACAAGCCAATATTGAAGCGCGCAAGGAGTTCTACGCACTGCGTATCATTGCCAGCGAATCTGGTCCGATCCGCAGCTCGTCCGGCGCGCGGCTACTCGCGGATTGGGTCGCTCCAGACGTGGATGAACGCATCGACACGCTGCTGGTAGCAGGTGCGCCTGGCGCTGGACAGGTCACGCTATCCACCAGGATCGTTGCGTGGTTGCGTTCGACAGCCCTACGCAGCCGGCGGTACGGTTCAATCTGCACGGGTGCCTTTTTCCTGGCGCCGACCGGCTTGCTGGACGGACGCCATCTCACGACTCACTGGGCGGTGGCCGAGGCTTTAGCCGAGGCACATCCCTCACTGACGATTGACGAAGACGCGCTGTACGTGAGGGATGGAAAGCTGCGCACCGCCGCGGGCGTCACGGCCGGGCTGGATCTTGCTTTGGCATTGGTCGAAGAAGACCTCGGGCGCGACGTGGCAAGGCGTGTTGCAGCTCAGCTGGTGATGTTTTTCAAGCGCCCCGGCGGGCAGTTGCAATTCAGTCAGAAGGGCGAGGCACGTCCTGCCGGACGCTCTGTTTTACAGGAGGTGCAGCGTTGGGTCGCCGCCAACCCGGAGCTCGATCACAACGTAGCGGATCTGGCACGACATGCGGGGATAAGCCCGCGCCACTTCGCACGGCTCTTTCATGCTGAAGTCGGAATGACCCCTGCCTCGTGGGTGGAGACGGCGCGTATCGCTGCGGCCCGCAAACTTCTGGAGAATGGGCACGACACCCCCAAACAGGTCGCGGCGAAGTGCGGCTACACCAGCGTGGATACACTGAGGCGGACATTTTCCAAACATGTCGGCATCACACCCGCTGAATATCGCAAACGCCACGCGTCCACGCCAGAGTAGGTTTTGGGCGCGTGGAGCACGTTTCGCGGCTTCTTTATTGCAGCGATGAGAACGTTCAATTGGTCTTTTCCTGTCCCTCGCCGCATTATCCAAACGTAGCGCGAAGCGGCTGGCATGGATTGTCGTCCAAGGCGCGGCACCCGTCCCGGGGCCCCGGCTAGCGCCATAGCACCGACAGTCGGTTTCACGCGAGAGGATTTCTGCGATGAGTACACCAGCCGCACGCCTGGGGATGACCGAACGAACCACACTGGCTATCGGCGAGGTCGTGGCTGGACGCAAGTTCGGCATCCGGTCCGCCCTGCTGTTTGCTGGTCCTGCCGTCGTGGCTTCCATCGCTTACATGGATCCGGGCAATTTCGCCACGAACCTTCAGGCGGGGGCCCGGTACGGCTACTCGCTGCTTTGGGTCGTGCTGACTGCCAACGTCATCGCCATGCTGTTCCAGGCACTTTCGGCAAGGTTGGGCATCGTCACGAACCGCAATCTCGCCGAGATGTCTCGCGAGCATTTTCCAGCGGCAGTGGTCTATGCAATGTGGGGAATCAGCGAAATCGCGGCGATGGCGACAGATCTCGCCGAGTTTCTCGGTGGCGCGATTGGTCTGGCACTACTGTTTCATCTGCCTCTGCTCGTCGGCATGGGGGTGACCGGACTCGTTACCTACGCGATCCTGATGGCCGAGAAGCAAGGCTTCCGCCCCATCGAGCTGATTATCGGCGGTCTCATCGGCGCTATCGCGCTGTCTTATGTGATCGAACTGGCGATTGTCCACGTTACGTGGGGAGCCGCGGTGCACGGAACGTTCGTACCGCAGCTGCATGGCTCAGGTGCGCTCAGTGTCGCGACCGGCATTATTGGTGCCACGGTGATGCCGCACGCCATCTACCTGCACTCCGGCCTGACGCAAAATCGCGCACCCGCGCGCACCGATGCCGCCCGCCGGAGGCTGGTGCGCTTCTCGAACCGTGAAGTCGTCGTCGCGCTGACGCTCGCCGGTCTCGTCAACATGGCAATGGTCATCATGGCGTCCGGCGCGTTTCACGCGGGGCATCCTGAAGTGGCAGAGATCGAGACGGCCTATCACACCCTGACGCCTTTGCTCGGCGCCGGCGCGGCCGGGATTTTTCTGGTTTCGCTGCTGGCCTCCGGCGTTTCGAGTTCGGTGGTCGGAACGATGGCGGGGCAAATGATCATGCAAGGTTTCGTGGGTTTTCGTCTTCCGGTCTGGCTGCGCCGTCTTGCGACCATGCTGCCTGCGTTCATTGTCGTGGCGTTAGGTGTCAATGCAACCGATGCGCTTGTCTACAGCCAGGTAGTACTGAGCTTTGCCCTGCCGGTGCCGATGATTGCGCTCGTGATCTTTACGAGCCGGCGCGACATCATGGGTGCGTTCGTGAACAGCCGGCTGGTATCCGGCACCGCGGTATTGGGGACCGCGGCGATTCTGGGCCTCAACGTGATCCTGCTGCTGCAGACGTTTGGGGTTGCTGTGCCGGGAATTCCGGCTGCCGGCTGATTTGCTTAGTGTTGCTGTACTAGGGATTCCGGCTGCTGGTGCGGAGGAACTCAATTGGCTTCCGGAAAATTAACCAAATAACTTCCGGGATCGACAGTTTTCAACCATAAACCTTTCATCGTCGTTGACGGTCGCCAACTGGTGTTGTGGCTGCCCACCGTGAGTGCCTGTGAGCGCCCCAACCAAGAGCGCCCAGGCCAAACGTCTTAAGGTCGAAGCGGATATGCCGGCTTACTGCGGCTCACCGGTCGTTCGTCAAGGGCCACCGACGAACGACCGCTACAGAGTGCAATGAATGGGTAGTTTCGACCCTCTCCGGCCATTGGGTCAATCTCGACGCCAAGGACAGATTTCGAGGGACAACGGTCATGCTTTACTGCTAGTCGGTCGGCAAATTCTTGACCATTAAGCGCGAGGGCCCAATTTGGCCGCGGCGGCGAAAAGCGCCTGCGGAGGACAAGTGAATCACTTCATGCTCATCCATGGCCGCCGGCACGCACAGGCCATGCCAGTAGATGATGGTCGGTTCGGGCAATTGGTTGACGAAGTCGGGCCGCTGAGGCTGACGGTCAATGGAAATGCCTGTTCGGGTGGCAACAGATCAGACTCGTCGACGGCGTGCGCCGCCAGCGATGTCAGTCCAAGCAGCAGGGCAAGCGCGAACCATAGCAGGCGATTCAGCGCGTCTTTCCGACAAGTGACGGACCGAGGTGCCGCAGATAATGTTGTTCGCATTGTTGCTCCCCTGATTTGCAATCTGGCTTGCCGGCGCGCGGACCGAAGTCCGCGCGCCATGCGTCAGCACTTCATCAAGACTGCTTTTCGAGTTTCACGATGGTCAGCGTGCCGTCGACGTTTTCGACGCGTACTTTGACCTTGTCACCCTCGTGAACCTGCTTGACCATCGCAGGGTCCTTTGCCTTGAAGGCCATCGTCATCGGCGGCATCCCGACGTTCTCGAGCGCACCGTGTTTCAGCGTGACCATGCCGCTCGCCGGGTCCACCTTCTTGACTTCCGCATCGGTCAGTGCGGCGTTCGACGACACCTTCGCGGCGGAAGGCTTCGCAGACATGTTCATGCCTGCCATATCGTCGCCGGCGAATGCAGGGGTAGCCAGGACAGCTGCCAACGCAGCAGACACAACAATCAGTTTCTTCATCGGATTTCTCCAGTTTCGGTAGAGGGCACTCGCGTGCCGGAGGGGACTACTTCGGGGAACTGCTCATCGCTCGCACGATTTGCGCGACGACGCTGCAACAGGTACCAGGCGGCGGGAATAACGAACATCGAGAGAAGCGGTGCGGTGACCATGCCGCCGACCATCGGCGCGGCGATGCGCTGCATGACTTCCGACCCGGCGCCGTGCCCGATCATGATGGGGATGAGCCCTGCAAGCACCACCGCGACGGTCATGGCCTTGGGCCGCACCCGCAGCACTGCGCCTTCACGGATTGCATCGAGCAGCACGGCCTCGGTGAACGGTTCACCATCTTCAAGGCGGCGATTCAGCGAGCCCTTCAGATACAACAGCATCACAACGCCGAATTCCGCCGCAACGCCGGCTAGCGCGATAAACCCGACCGACGTCGCAACCGAGACCGCGTGCCCCAGAATCCAGATCAGCCAGAACCCGCCAACGAGCGCGAACGGCACCATGGACATCAACAGCAGTGCATCGGCGGCCGAATTGAATGTCAGGAACAGAAGCACGAAGATGACGACGAGTGTCACGGGTATCACCGTGCGCAACTTCGCCGCCGCGCGCTCCAGATACTCGAACTGCCCAGACCATGCAATCGAATAACCCGGCGGCAACACTACCTTCTCCGCGACGGCGTGCTGCATCTCTTTCACGGCCGACTGCAGGTCCGTATTGCGAATATCGACGTAGACGAAGCCCGAGAGCCGCGCGTTTTCACTGCGAATCGACGGGGGGCCATCGGCAATGGCGATATGCGCGACATCGCCTAGCTGGATTTGTGCGCCCCGGTCGGTGATGACAGGCAACTGCCTCAACTTTTCGAGGGAATCCCTGACCTCGCGTGGATAGCGGATGTTGATGGGAAAGCGCTCCCGCCCGGAGATGACCTCACCGATGTTTTCGCCGCCAACCGCCGATGAGACGACGGACTGGATGTCCGCCACCGACAGCCCGTAACGTGCGGCCGCCAGCCGGTCAATATCGACGTCGATGTACCGCCCGCCATTCAGCCGCTCGGCGAGCGCGGAGGTCACGCCCGGCAAATGCTTCACCGCCGCTTCGACCTGCGTCGCGATGCTGTCGATCTGCGTCAGCTCGGGTCCTGAAATCTTGACGCCGACGGGCGTCTTGATGCCCGTCGACAGCATGTCGATGCGGTTGCGGATCGGCGGAACCCATACATTCGACAGCCCTGGCACCTTCACCGTCCGGTCCAGTTCATCGACCAGCTTTTCCGGCGTCATGCCGGGTCGCCACTGGCTGCGCGGCTTGAACTGGATCGTCGTCTCGAACATCTCGAGCCCCGGAGCGGGGTCGGTGGCCGTTTCAGCCTGGCCCGCCTTGCCAAAGACCGAAGCCACCTCCGGTACCGTCTTGATGAGCCGGTCGGTTTGCTGCAGCAACTCGCTCGCTTTCTCCGTCGAAATGCTCGGAAGCGCAGTCGGCATGTACAGCAGGTCACCCTCATCGAGCGGTGGCAGGAATTCTCCGCCAAGGCGCGATACCGGGACGATGGTGGCAGCAAGCGCGACGACGGCGATGCCAATCGCAACCCATGGGCGTCGAAGCGTTGCCTCGAGCAGCGGCCTGTAGAGGCGAATCAGCACACGGTTGATGGGATTGGCATTCTCATGCGGAATGCGGCCCCGGATGAGGTAGCCCATCAACACCGGTACGAGCGTCACGGACAGCCCGGCTGCGGCCGCAATCGTGTACGTCTTCGTGTACGCCAGCGGCGAGACGAGCTTGCCTTCCTGCCCCTCAAGTGAAAACACCGGGATGAACGACAGCGTGATGATGAGCAGCGAGAAGAACAGCGCGGGCCCGACCTCGGCCGCCGATGCCGCAATCAGCTCCCACCGCTGCGCTGCTGTGAGTTGCGTGTCGGGAAACTCGTGCTCGAACGCCTCCAGATGCTTGTGGGCGTTCTCTATCATCACAATGGCGGCGTCTATCATCGCGCCGATGGCAATGGCAATACCGCCGAGCGACATCAGGTTCGCATTGATGCCCTGGTAGCGCATCACGATGAACGCGGTCAGTACGCCAAGCGGCAGCGACAGGATGGCCACGAACGCACTGCGCAGGTGAAACAGGAACACCGCGCAGACTATCGCAACGACAATGAACTCCTCGATCAGCTTGTCCTTGAGGTTGTCCACCGCGCGGTCGATGAGCTGTGAGCGGTCGTAGGTCGTGACAACCTCGACGCCAGCTGGCAGCGACCGCTTCAGGTCAGCCAGCTTCGCTTTCACCGCCTCGATCGTCGTCAACGCGTTCTTGCCCGAACGCATGACGATGACGCCACCCGTGACCTCGCCCTGGCCATTCAGCTCGGCGATGCCACGGCGCGTATCGGGCCCGATCTGGATGCGCGCCACGTCGCCAAGCAGCACCGGCGTACCCGCATCGTTCGTGCGCAGCACGACGCGGCGGAAGTCATCCAGTGAATGAAGGTAGCCCGACGCGCGCACCACGTACTCCGACTCAGCCAGTTCGACCACGGAGCCGCCCGACTCCTGATTGGCCTTGCTTAGCGCGTCGGCCACCTGCTGCTGCGTGATGCCGTATGCGCGCAGTTTGTCGGGATCGAGCACGACCTGGTACTGGCGCACCATGCCGCCGATGCTCGCGACTTCCGAGACGTCCGGCACGGCTTTCAACTCGAATTTCAGGAACCAGTCGTTAAGTGCGCGCAGTTGTCCGAGATCGTGGTGACCGGTTTTATCAACGAGCGCATACTCGTAGACCCAGCCCACACCGGTCGCGTCCGGTCCGAGCGATACCGTCGCGCCAGGCGGCAGTCGGCTCTGCACCTGGTTCAGGTATTCGAGCACGCGCGAACGTGCCCAATACTGGTCGGTCTTGTCATCGAAGAGCACATAGACGAAAGCTTCGCCGAACGACGAATACCCGCGAATGGCCTTCGCACCGGGCACGCCAAGCAGCGTCGTGGTGAGCGGATAGGTCACCTGATCTTCGATGACCTGCGGCGCCTTGCCCGGGTACGAGGCCTTGATGATGACCTGCGTATCGGACAGGTCGGGCAGCGCGTCGAGTGGCGTCTGCGTGACCGAGTAGACGCCCCACGCCGTGACGAGCACGGTTGCGAGCAGTACCAGGAACCGGTTGTGAATCGACCAGCGGATCAGGCGTGCAATCATTTCGCACCTCCTGCGGCTTCGACCTTTGTCAGCTGGTAGCCGTCATCCGATTGCCGGAACACGAAATGCATCGTCTGGCCAGGCTTGACGTCCGCAAACGCGTCCGACGCTGGCTTGTTGAACGTCATCGTCATCGCAGGCCAGCCGAGCGCCGGCACCGGTTGATGCGAAAACGTGATGTCTTTCGGTGTGACTTTCTCGACCTTGCCGATGGTCTCGTACGTCTGGGTTGCTGCAGGGGCAGAGGTTGGCGCCGAATCGCCCGTGGTCGCGGACGTGGTGCTTGTTACCGACGATGCCGATCCACTTGCCAGCCTTGGCAGAACCGATTTCAGGCTGGCTTCCGAATCAATCAGGAACTGGCCGGAAGCCACCACCGTATCGCCGTCGTTCAGACCACCAAGAACCTCGGTATCGTTGCCGATGTCATTGCCCACGGTAACCGTAGCGGGCTGCAGACGGCCGTCGCCGTTCTTCAGGATAACGACGGATCGCTTGCCCGTCGTGATGACTGCCTCGGACGGCACGAGCAGCCGCGACTCCGCCTTCTTGCCGGCCACGCGCACGCGCATCAGCATGCCCGGCGTCAGCCTGAAGGTTGAGTTGTCGAGCTCCAGACGTGCCTGCAGCGTGCGGCTGGTGGTACTGATGCCGGGCAGGATTTCGCGTATTTGCCCTTTGAAGTGCTGCGCCGGGTCACCGGCAAACGTCGCGTCCACCGACATGCCTGGCCGCACACTGAGCGCGAGCGCCTCGGGAATTTCGACGATAAGCCACAGCTTCGAGAGACCCGCGACCTTGGCGAGCGTCTGACCCGGCGTCACCATCGCGCCATCCCTGACGTTCAGTTCGCTCATGACACCCGTTTCAGGCGACGACAACACAATGTGTGTCTGTGCCTTTCCGGTGCTGTCGAGGGCCGCAATGATGCCCTCGGGAATCGACAGCGCACGCATCCGCGCACGGGACGCTTCCAGCATGCTGCTGTCCATTCCGCCGCGCCTGAGCGCCAGATACTCTTCCTGTGGCGCCAGCCAGTCGGGTACGAACAACGACGCAATCGGTGCGCCTTTCGCAATCCGCTGCATCGGCGCGCTGGCGTAAAGGTGGTCGATGTAACCGGTGACTCGCGTCTGCACGACGTCTGACTGCGATTCGTCGAACTGCGTCGTGCCGACGGCGTCGAACCCGTCCGACGTTTCCTGGCGGTGCACGGTCGCGTAGCGGATGCCGAGGTTCTGCTGGAGGCCGGAGTCAATCTTGATGCCCGTCGAGCCGCCGCCTTCATCCGCGTAGACGGGCTCCAGCTGCATGTCCATGAAAGGCGACTTGCCCGGCTTGTCGAAATGCTGCGCCGGGACCATCGGATCGTGCCAGTACAG
>DASVNP010000335.1:0-2411 GCA_036383775.1 Paraburkholderia sp.
GAGATGAGCGCTTGCTTGATCATGATGAAGACGAAAAGCCGAAGGGAAACGTGGCAGGGCGCCTGAAACTACAACGAACTACAACAGACCGTGCTGTTGCAGCTTCTTGCGCAGCGTATTGCGGTTGATGCCGAGATACTCGGCGGCCAGCGACTGGTTGCCGCCGGCCTGCTCGAGCACCACTTCGAGCAAGGGTTTTTCCACGCATGAAATAACCATGTCGTAGACGTCATGCGGATTGGAGCCGTCGAGATCCTGGAAATACATTCCCAGGCTGTCGCGGACAGATTGTTCGATATTGTTCTTGCTCATGCTGCTAGTCGGTCGGGATGGTCCGGCTCGCCGTCGTTCTTGCTGAGCGTCTCGTCGACGTAGACGAGGCGGTCGGAAATCGCCTTTTGGGCGTCGAAGAACTCGTTGACGGCGAGGAGTTGTTCGCGCGTGGTGTCCAGCGTATTCATGCGGTGCCGGAACACGTTGGCGCCAGAAAGGCCGCGAGTGTACCAGCCGATATGCTTGCGCGCAGTGCGCACGCCCGTAAATTCGCCGTAGAACGCGTAGTGATCTTCGAGATGCTCGTTCATCACCTGCTGGATTTCGTCGATGCGCGGCGGCGGCAGCAACTCACCCGTTTGCAGGAAATACTCGATCTCGCGGAACAGCCACGGACGCCCCTGGGCGGCACGGCCGATCATGATGGCGTCGGCACCGGTGGCGGCGAGCACTTCGCGGGCTTTTTGCGGCGATGTGATGTCGCCATTGGCGACCACCGGAATGCGCACCGCTGCTTTGACGGCAGCGATGGTCTCGTATTCGGCGTCGCCGTGATACAGGTCGGCGCGCGTGCGGCCGTGCACGGTCAGCATGGAAATGCCGGCGGCTTCGGCCAGACGCGCGACCGTCAAAGCGTTTTTGTTGTCGCGATCCCAGCCGGTGCGGATCTTCAGCGTGACGGGCACGGCATCCGGGCCGACGCCCACGGCGCCCACCACCGCCTCGACGATGCGCTGCACCAGCGGTTCGTTTTGCAGCAAGGCGGAACCCGCGGCCACGTTGCACACCTTCTTGGCCGGGCAGCCCATGTTGATGTCGATGATCTGCGCGCCGTTCGCCACGTTGTAGCGCGCGGCTTCGGCCATCATGGCCGGATCGGCGCCGGCGATCTGCACGGCGATCGGCTCGACCTCGCCCGTGTGGTTGGCACGGCGCATGGTTTTTTCGCTTTTCCACAACTGCGCGTTCGAGGCGACCATTTCCGACACCGCATAGCCTGCGCCCAGCCGTTTGCATAGCTGGCGGAACGGCCGGTCGGTTACGCCGGCCATGGGGGCGACGAACAGGTTGTTACGCAGATTGTGGGAGCCGAGAGTGGGCATGACTTGGACGCGCTTGTGTCCGATTGTTAAGTTTCTGTCAATCGAAGCTTGCGCGAAATGCGAAGGAAAACCGCCATTTTAGCGTTAACGGATAGTCGACACCCGACTTGAGTCTGTCGTAACTCATTAAATCTTCTATGAAAGTGGTCCGGTTCATAGAACCGGACCCGTTCGCGCGGCGCCGCTTATGTGCTTGGTACGACGCCTAAAAAGGCTGCACTACGGAGACCCTTGGGCGCGAACGGGCGGTGCGTTCAGCGGCGTTGGCCGAACATCATTTGCCGCGCAAGCGCGGTTTTCACCGGCGGCACGAATTCGAGCGCGGTAAGAGCGAGGCCGCGCAGGGCGGCGAGCGGCGGGAAGTCGACGGTGAAAAGGCGCGCTAACGTGTCGGTTGCGCCGATCGTCAGACGACGGTCGAGCGCGCGGCGTTGCGCGAACGTCGCGAGAGCCAGCGGGGTGGGACCTTCCGCCGACAAGGCGTCGGCGAGCGCGTGCGCGTCGCGCAAGCCCAGGTTCAGACCCTGACCTGCCACCGGATGCAGCGTCTGCGCCGCATTGCCGATTGCAACGACATGGCCGTTGACCAGCGTATCGACCGCGTTCAGTCCCAGCGGGAACGACGCGCGTCCCTTTATTTGCGTAAAGCGGCCCATGCGGTCGCCGAATGCAGTGCCGAGTTCGAGCAGGAATTCGTCGTCGGAGAGTTGTGCGCGTCGCGCGGCTTCGTCGGGGGCGCAGCACCAGACCAGCGCGTAATTCGCGCCGCGCACGCCACCCATCGGCAGCAGCGCGATCGGCCCTTGCGACGTGAAGCGCTCCCACGCCACATGCGGTTGCGGTGCCGACACGGTGACCGTGCCGACCAGCGCGGTCTGCCCGTAATCGCGCGTACCACCGCCTGCGCTGCTGCCGGCGCTCCCGGCGGCTTTCTGTTTCTGGTCGCCGAACAGGCCGCCTTCGGCACTCACCAGAATTCGCGTGCGCAGATTTCGTGTGACACCCGCGGTTTCGATCGGCAGCGTGACGCCGTCG
>DASVNP010000336.1:0-2341 GCA_036383775.1 Paraburkholderia sp.
CATTCACCGAAATTCCCTCGACACGTTCCGAAGATCTTGGCACGAGCAGCATCCATCGAGGCGCGATAAGCAGGTTGTACGGCGCCGACGCATGCAGTTCGCCATTCACTTCGATCGCTCGCAGGCCAGCCGCTTCGAGCAACGCGAGGTAGCAATCGAACGCGGCGTGTGCGGCGTGCGCGGCGTGCCTTGAAGCAACAGGCACCAGTTCCAGACGGGCGAACGCGTGCCTGAAAGGCAAACCGGCTACCGTGCCAACAGTCGCATCGTCCATGCACGCGGACTCGAAAACAGACTCAATAGGGACCGACGGACCCGATTCTCCAAGCGGCAGCGGCACGATCTGCAGATGCTTGTGAAGTTGACTCGCGCCAGCCTCCACGCCGCCGTTGTAGAAACCCAGACCGTCGAACTCAGCCATGCACGACGCCAACGCAGCAAGGTCCGTCAGGTCGAGCAACGTTTCCTGCGATTTGAAGCTGCGGGTGACGATCAGGAGATGATGATCGATGACGTTGAACTTGTTGAGCAACGCAACGTGCGTGTCCGACATATCGGCCACAAAAAGGTCCGGGTCATAGGGAAGGAACGGATTGAACGTCCCAGCGTCGAGCTTGGGCGCCTTCCGGGCCTCTTCCTTGCGAGTGAGGCTTGAAACCTGGCGAATAAGGAAGCTCACGCCACCTTCTTCGATCAGCACCTGGGTTGTCTCGATCGGCCGCAGCGCGCCACAACGCAGCGCATGCTCGGTCTGGCGCAGGATGGCCGGCCACAGGGTACCGGGCTGGATTTGCATATCGAACCTCGCTGATGGCGCCAGGAGCACCTGGGGAAGGTTGCGCTGATGACATAGTAAACTGGGTCAATCAGGAAGTGATCCTTGTCCGGCACGGCTGGCCGCGCCGGATATCCCAAGGCGGAAGCAACAACACAAGGACCTCATGAGTCGTCTCGTCGTCGTTTCAAATCGCACTGCCGACCCTCGCAAGCCCGCAGCCGGCGGACTCGCCGTAGCCGTAAGAGAAAGCCTGCAACAAACTGGCGGACTCTGGTTCGGCTGGAGCGGCAAGATCCGCGAAGCCGCGGATGGCACGCAATCCGGCCAGGGGGAAGTTCATGTCCAAACGGCCGGCAACGTCACGCTCGCAACGCTCGATCTGAGCCGCGAGGATCACGACACGTATTACCTCGGTTACTCCAACGATGTCCTGTGGCCGGTATTCCACTACCGGCTGGACCTCGCCAATTTCGACACGCGATTCGCCGCGGGCTATCGCAGGGTCAACCAGTTATTCGCGCAAAAGCTGTTGCCGCTCCTGAAGCCGGACGATCTCATCTGGGTTCACGACTACCAGTTGATCCCGCTCGCGGCCGAGTTGCGCGCCATGGGATGCACCAACCGCATTGGCTTCTTCCTGCATATTCCGATGCCGCCGCCGCTGATCATGGCAGCGATTCCGGAACACGAATGGCTGATGCGCTCGCTCTTCGCATACGATCTGGTGGGCTTCCAGAGCGAGGCCGACCTGACGCATTTTTCTCACTACGTCGAATCGGAAGCGCACGCGCAACGCTTGAGTCCGGATCGGCTTCGCGCATTCAATCGAACGCTGCGGGTCGGCGCCTATCCGATCGGCATCGACGTCGACGATTTCAAGCGCCTTGCCGACTCGAAGGAAGGGCGCGACATGTTCATCCGCATGCGCGACGAGTATTCGCGGCGGCGTTTGCTGGTGGGCGTCGACCGGCTGGACTATTCAAAGGGGCTGCCGCAACGCGTCCATGCGTTCCGCGAACTGCTGACCTACTACCCGGAAAACCGCGATAGCGCGACGCTGATCCAGATCGCGTCTCCTAGCCGTGAGGACGTTGGCGCCTACGACAATCTGCGGCGTCAGATGGATAGCCTGTGCGGCGCGATCAATGGCGACTTTGGCGAACTGGACTGGATGCCGGTGCGCTACATTCATCGGAACGTGGCCCGTAAGCGGCTGCCAGGTCTTTATCGCGCGAGTCGGGTGGCGCTCGTCACACCGTTGCGCGACGGCATGAATCTGGTCGCAAAGGAATTCATCGCCGCGCAGGACGCTGCCGACCCGGGCATGCTGGTGCTCTCGCGATTTGCCGGAGCCGCGGAGCAATTGAAGGAAGCGCTGCTGGTCAATCCCTACGACACGCAAGGTACAGCGCAAGCCATTCAGCGGGCGCTAACCATGTCGCTTGACGAGCGGATCAACCGGCATGAAGCGCTTCTTAACCGGATCCGCAAGTTCGATGTGCACTGGTGGAGTTCGACGTTTCTGCAAGCGTTGGAAGACTGCGAGCCGAATGAAGTGGCGGC
>DASVNP010000337.1:0-8120 GCA_036383775.1 Paraburkholderia sp.
CGGCATGGAGATCACTCTGCATTCCCGATATTTCCCATCGCTTCGGTGCGTGCCTCAATTGCACGCACGACGGCCGCCATATCGGCTTGACCGTGACCCAACGCGACCGTCTCGGTGTACAGATTAAAGCAGACGTCCAGCAGCGGAGACGCCAGGTTCGCATTGCGCGCCGCTTCGGCCGCGAGCCGGTTGTTCTTCAGCACGTCGTGAATGGAAGCCTGCACCGTGAAATCTTCGTTCACGAGCTTGTCGACCTTTACGCGCGATACGTTGCTTGCCATTGGCCCCGCGTCGAGCACGGCCTGGAATTGCTTCATGTCGAGTCCGTAGCGTCGCGCCAGATGCGACGCCTCGGCAAGCGCGGTCACCATCGGAATCAGGAACGTGTTGACCGACAGCTTCATCAGCAGCCCGGCGGGCACCGCGCCACAGATCACTGTTTCATGGCACATCGGCTTGAGCAGTGGACGCACTTCTTCGACGGCTGCGGGCTCGCCCGCCAGCATCGCCACCAGTTGCCCGGCTTCGGCCGGCTTGCGCGAGCCCGACACGGGTGCTTCGACGTACTGTCCCCCCGCCGCGCGGATGTCGGCTTCCAGGCCACGCGAATAGTCGGCTGAAGTCGTGCCCATGTGCACAATGATGTGCTGTGCGACGTTCGCCGCGAAATCCGCGGTATGGCGGCCGAGCATTGCGTCGAGCGCCGTATCCGTCGCCATCATCAGGATGACGATGCGAGCCTCGCGGAAGACTTCAATGGCGCTTTCGGCGACCAGCGCGCCAGCGTCGCGCAGCGCGGTGCAACGTTCCGGCGTGCGGTTCCATACGACCAGCGGAGTGCCCGCATGTGCGAGGTTGAGCGCCATAGGCTGTCCCATTACACCAAGGCCGATGAATCCTGTTTTCATGAGTGTCTCCTTTCAGATCGCCGCAATCGCGCTTGCATACTGGAGGTGTCGATTTTCATAAGAAAAATGCACCCACTCCTCAAATAATTTCATTTTACTGTTCGCGGTGCGGCGCGCAGGATGAGAGTTCGGCAAGGGGAGGGGGCACGCGGGCGGGCGATCCATCCACGTGGTCAATCTGGACTTGCGGCCGAGAGCAGTATTGCGCAATGCCGTCAGCATGGAGGTGGGCATGCATGATTCTATTGAACCACTGATCCTCGATTTGCTGGAGTGGATCGGGCACGGGACTCGCCCTTACAGCGAAGCGATGGAAGTGTGGCGTACATCCTGTCCGCGGTTGCCGGTTTGGGAGGACGCCTGCGCGTCTGGCTACCTGACGCGCACGCATTTGCCCGGCGGCGTGGCCGAAGTGGCGCTCAGCCCGGCCGGTGTTGCCTATCTGCGCGCCTGTCGAAACACGCCGGGGACGGATTCACCGCCGGCTGGATGATCTTCGGCGAAGGATAGCTGGTAGACGCCGCGCCGGTCCAGGCGGGTGTTTCTATGCCAGGTTCGTTGGGCGTTCCAGTTCGATCCAACGCTTCACAGAGGGTCGTTCCCACTGATATGCGGCGTAGTCTTGCAGTCGTGCTGGTACCGGGTCGCCGTTCAGGATGAGGCGATTCAGCATTAGCGCAAGATCCGTGTCCGCGATGCACCACGACCCGAAAAGATTCAGGCCATGTCCGGTGAGCAACGCTTCGGCCACTGAGAACAACTTTTGGGCGGCGGCTTGAGCCGCAAGGGTAAGCGGCGCGCCGCGTGCCCCGTAGAACACCACTTCCGTAGAGCGTTCCAGCCGGATGGGCATCAGGTCGCTGCGCAACCACGCCTGGATCTGGCGTGCTCGTGCGCGCATGCGTGTCTCTTGCGGATACAGCGATGCCGGCAGAAATGCTTCGTCAAGATACTCGGTAATTGCCGATGATTCCGACAGCGCAAAGTCTCCGTGCGTCAGCATGGGTACGCGCTGTGTCAGCGACGTGGTTGCATAGCTCGCGTCATGATTCGCGCGACTACCGAGGTCCACGCTCGACATTTCAAATGGAAGCCCCTTTTCGTGAAGCGCTACGAAGACCGACATCGCGTAGGGACTTGCGAATTGCGCATCGGCATAGAGGTGAAGGCTGTTGTCCGGCAATGTGCTCTCCTTGGTGCTTCGGTTGCGAGGGGGGGGATGATATGCGGCGAGCGGAAGTGCTTCGACGTGATCCTTCCATGCGGGCCACAAAATCCTGGCTCGCGTGAAAGAGCAAACACTCAATCTCCGTCAGGAATCGGAAACCGCGACGAGAACTTCACTTCGCGTAGCGCAAGGCTGGACTGTATCGAAGCGATGCCCGCCTGCTTCCTTAACACGCGTTCGACGAAATCGCCGTAGGAATCCAGATCGTGGGCGACAACCTGCAGGATATAGTCCGCGTCGCCCGTGATCTTGTGACACGAGAGAACCTCGGGGCGGTTGCGAATAACAGCTTCGAAATTGTCAGCCGTCTTGTCCGAGTGCATGTGGAACCTGATGTGCACGAATGCAAGCAGGTTGAGTCCGATCGCGCGCCGGTCGATGTTTGCTTGATACCCCGTAATCACACCCTGGTCTTCCAGGAGTTTGCGGCGTCTCCAGCAAGGCGTCACGCTGAGCGAAAGCTGCTCGCCGAGAGCGGCGTTCGACAGCGCGCCGTCGTCCTGCAGAAGGCGCAGCATTGAGCGATCGACGGAATCCATCTCGACTTTTAGGCGGTTTTTGTTCATCGCGAGTCATTTGTAGGCGAAATTTCTAATAGTGTAGGCTTTGATGCAACCGAAAGCAAAATCATTGCAGCGGTGCGTCGCTAGACTGTTGGCTACCTTCAATAGCGTAGTCAACCATGCTTACCATCTACAGCAGCGATCACAGCCTGCATCATGGCGTCGAACTCAAGGACGGCACGATCTCCGAGTCGTTCGAGAAGCCGCTTCGCGCCGAGACGGTACTCGCGCGAGTCAAGGCAACGGCACTGGGCGATGTGATTAGCCCGAAGTCCCATGCACCTTCGAGTTACGTTGGTGCGCACAGCCAGCGGTACATCGATTTCCTGGCGGGTGCGTGGAAGGAATGGGCCGCTACGGGCCGCAAATCCCAGGCGCTTCCTCTCGTGTGGCCCGTGCGGGGGTTGCCGGCCACGGAGTTGCCGCAATTCATCGACGGCAAGCTCGGCTTCTTCTCGATGGATGCCGGCTCGCCGATCAACTCAGGTACGTGGGATGCGGCATGTTCGAGTGCCAACACGGCGCTGACAGGCATCGACGCCGTATGCGATGGTGCGCGCGCCGCATTCGCGCTGTGCCGTCCACCCGGCCATCATGCCGGGCGCGAGTACATGGGCGGATATTGCTATCTGAACAACGCTGCTGTCGCTGCACAGCAGGCCATCAAACGCGGCGCGAACCGCGTGGCAATTCTCGACATCGACTTCCATCATGGAAACGGTACGCAAGACATTTTCTACGACCGATCCGATGTGCTGTTCGTATCGATTCATGGTGATCCAGGCGTTTCGTATCCGTATTTCTCGGGGTATGCCGGCGAGAGGGGCATAGGCGCCGGAGAGGGATTCAATCTGAATTTGCCTCTGCCAAAGGCAACGGCCATGAACGCATTCGAAGCGGCGCTGCATCGCGCCAGCGCGGCGATCGGCCGACATGCGCCCGACTTGCTGGTCATTTCTCTGGGCGTCGACACGTTTGAACACGATCCCATCAGTCACTTTCTCCTGCGTACACCCGACTATCTGCGCATCGGGGAGATCATCGCGGGTTTCGACATCCCCACGCTGTTTGTGATGGAGGGGGGCTACATGGTCGACGAGATCGGGATTAATGCTGTCAACGTTCTGCTGGGCTTCGAAGGACGTGCATGACACGTCTTTTCAACGCATGGCAGCGCGAATCGGGAATCGCCTAAATAGAGGAGCACGAATGATGACACGATATATCGACGTCAACGATGTTTCAAAACTGGTTCAGGACGTTGGCATTTCCCGCGTGCTGGCTTCGATGGCGAGTTACATCGAGCAGGACTATCGCCGCTGGCACGCGTTCGAGAAAACGGCGCGGCTCGCAAGCCACTCGTCGGACGGCGTCATCGAGCTGATGCCGACGTCCGACGCGAAGCTCTACTCGTTCAAGTACGTGAACGGACACCCCAAGAACACCCAAGCGGATCTGCTGACTGTGATGGCTTTTGGCGTACTTGCCGATGTCGACACAGGCTATCCGCTGTTGCTTAGCGAGATGACGCTGACAACGGCGATTCGAACCGCCGCGACATCGGCGCTCGTTGCCCGCTTCCTGGCGCGACCGGATTCGCGTTCCATGGCATTGATCGGCAACGGCGCACAGAGCGAATTCCAGGCGATCGCGTTCCACGACATGCTGGGAATCAATGAGATCCGGGTGTTCGATGTCGACGGGGAGGCAACCGACAAGCTCGTTCGCAACCTTGCGCACCTGACGGGTCTTCGGGTCGTTCGCGGTGATTCCGCGGCCGATGCGGTGCGCGGCGCGGACATCGTGACGACGGTGACAGCGGACAAGACGAACGCGACCATTCTGACGGCGGACATGATCGAGGACGGGACGCATATCAACGCCGTCGGCGGAGATTGCCCCGGAAAAACGGAACTGCACGCGGATGTATTGCGCCGCGCGCGGGTGATCGTCGAGTATGAGCCGCAAACGCGAATCGAAGGAGATTTACAGCAACTCAGCCCGGAGTTTCCCGTGGTCGAGTTTCATCGCGTGCTATCCGGCGAGCAGCAAGGCCGCGAGTTTCCCACGCAGGTTACGGTGTTCGACTCGGTCGGCTTTGCGCTCGAAGATTTTTCGGCGCTGCGCTATCTGCATGCCGTCGCGCACGAACGCGACATCGGCATCGAGCTTGACCTCATTCCCGCGCCACACGATCCGAAAGATCTCTTTGGTCTGGCCGCGGGCGTAAGCCCGGTCGACCTTGTGCGGCGCGCTGTGGTCGTGCGGGACGAAACTGTCGTTCATCAATAGAAGCTGCAAACAAAGGCATAAATAAAGGCACGCCTGAACTCCGGCACGTGTGCACTGGCCTGAATCGGTACTGGGGGGAGGCCACCTGTCGGATGCTCGCTGACACCTCCTGTCCACATGACGGCCGCGGGCCAACTCGCGTTGTCGCGCATCCCGTTGCGAGGGCCGTCGTGCGGGCGAGGCCCGCATGGCATGACATCTGCAAGGTGCACCGCAAGCGACCGGCCGCTTGACACCTCTGCAACCGTCCTGCTCAAGGAGACACATCATGAACACGTTGAACATCCACGATCTCGACAACATCGTGGAACTCGATCACGAAGAGATGGCCGAGATTCAAGGCGGCCGAATCAAACTCCCCGGCGGGCACGGTGGTCCGATACTCACCTCCGCCGACGGCGACCCCGTCGGCGTGTATGTCGACGGCGTGCTGCAAAACTCCGTGGTCGACGGCTACTACCACGGCTGATAGCACGGGGCGCACAATTTTGCGCCCCGTGCATTGATCAACGCCGCCAGGCACGTTATCCGGATCGTCGGGAAAGTGTCGGACGAACCATCCGCGGTCAGTTGCCGAAGAAAAGGCTGCAGTAACTTGCGGGTCCGACGCACGACGATGGCGACGTCTTCGTCACAGGCTGGACACTGCCGGAAGCCGAGGTGCCGTTGGTCGTCGTGCCGCCAACGTCGCTGTTGCCCGCCTGCTGGCTGTCCTGGGCGGCGATCCATAGAATTTTCATGGTCGCACCCCCTCTTCATATAGCCGAGAAAAGCAACCGATCGCACGCTACATTGGTGCGGCGCCACGGGGCACGCGGCTTCGCACGACTGAATCGGATCTTCGCGGCGGCCGCAGGCATGAAGGCCAATCGTGAGTGGTGGTGTCGCGCCGACAGCCTCGCCGCCAGATGCCTGCGGCGTACCAACAGTTCGGTGCCCCGCCCATGCGCGAAGGGCATCGACGTTGACGCAGCGGCACGATTATCAATGCGTGGATGTTCTGGACAACCGCTCGACCCTGTTCTTCAATGCAACGTTCATTGCTTGCATACTGCCAATAGTGCGTTGAAGAACCTTGTCAGTCAGCGTTCCCGCGAAAATCCCAGTGAACGTTTCACTCTGAATAAAACGCGTTCTGGTGCCTACCGCTTGCAGAACGAATCGGTGTTCTCCGTCAAAGATTCCAGGAAACCAGACGTACCCCTTCCATCGCAGTTCGCGATCAGGTTGGACGGCAAGTATCGTTGGATGAAAAGTCATCGCGTCCGAGCCTGCGCCTTCAACGAATTCGATGACATTACCCTGTTTAAGCTGTCCGTTCAGTCGCACGATCTCAGGATTCCACAATGGATAGCTCTCGGTGGCGGTGAGAATTTGCCATACATCCTGAGGTGGCCGATCGATCAGAATTTCGGTCTCGATGGTGCCGTTGTGGTGCATTGGCAGTATTGCAAGCAAACCCACGATACCAATGCCCACGACGCCGAAAATGAAGCGCTTCGCTAGAGTCAAGATGAATTCCTCAATGCACCCGCCGACACGATCAGCATTATGGGACGTTCCAGTTCCTCCGCCAGTTGCGGCATCTGCTCAATCTGCCCGGGCGTCGGGGCAAATTCCTTGACCCTGCGGATTTCAAAGCCCGCACCGATTAGCGAGTTCAGCGTCGTACCTAAAGTCCTGTGGTATTTCAGAACGCCCTTGGCAAACCAGTCCGCCCGGCGTTCACCCTCCACGGAATACCCATTGACCGGCCAGGTTTTGCGGCCGTATTCATCGCTGATCCAGTGCGGATGCGCCGCTGCCATCAGGGTGTCCAGCGATAAACAGTGATGCTGTTGCCCTTCACGTTGTTCTTCGTCACGACATACTCGCCCGTCGATCGAAGGTATGCCCTGACGCCATACATCGAATCCATGGCGCTGCTGGTGTCCACGGTCGCCGGGCTGGTGTTGACCAGCGTGGTATCGAGGTTGCCTGTAGCGAGGTTGAACGCGTCGATGTTCGGCCAGGCTGGCCCGCTGATGCCGCTGTACCAGTAGCTGACGAACAGATAGTTGCCGGCCGCATCCATTGACTTGGCGTCGGCGTGGGGCAGGGTGATCACCGGATTGGGTCTGGTGGTGTTGCCGGCGCTCCAGCCGTGATACACCTCGATGCGCGTACCAATCGCCGTCCAGTCCGTTCCGCCGACGATGCCCTGCGCGAGAATCATGGTGTCGCTATCCGCGAGGTAGACGATGCGCGTGAGCGGCTGGATGCTCGCGGGAATGGGGATCGGAATGCCAGGTCCCCAGGTTGGTTTGCCGGTGCCGTCAAAGCCGGTCAGCGGGTAATGGTAGATGTTGCCGGTCTTGTCGAGGCCAGCCCACACGCCCCCCTTGCTGTCAATGCTGAATCCGTGTGTGACCCGCAGCGTCGTATTGAACGCGGGCCCCGGAATCGACGCATCCGGAATGGCGATGTAGCCGTTCGCAGCGTTGAAATGGAAAAAATAAAAGATCGGCGGGTTCTGGCCGGACGCCACGAGAATGCGGTTTGCGCCAACGCTGACGAGTTGCCCGAAATGCTCGTCGCGCTGGGTATCGCTCAGGTTGATGCGCGGATCGGCCGGGTAGGCGAATGGATCGACGGTATTCGCAACGAAGGTGCCTCCCGCTTGGCCGGTGTAGATGTTGGTGCCGCCGTAGAACAAGACGCCGTCAGTGGCCGGGTCCGGTGCCGCGACGCCTTCGAAGTTGAGGGATTGCAGCGTCCACCGCAGCCTGCCGGTGGTGTCATAGTCGTGAATGTCGGTACCGCCGTCGCGGCCGAGGTCCCAGCTGCCGCCCCACGGGTTGTTGAGCACATAGAGGTTGCCGGCGGTGTCCTTGCCGATGCCGGCGACGCGAGTGAAGCGCTTCGCACCGACCTGGCCTTTCATTCCCGTCGTGGTGTCGAGATAACCGCCCTGGATACCGAACGTTCCGGCCAGCGTAGGCGTGCGCGAAAGGGTGTAGCGCTTGATGTTCATGTCGGGGCCTTCGTCCCCTGCTACGAGCTGCCCCGACGACGCATCGAAATAGAGCGCCGAAGGCTGCGACCCACTGGGCAGCCGGATAGTGTTCAACAGGGCGCCGGTTGGACTGA
>DASVNP010000338.1:0-16298 GCA_036383775.1 Paraburkholderia sp.
GCCTGCAGTGCTTCGCTGGGATCGGCCTTCTCCGGCTGGTCCGCCGCTCGGGCATGCTCGGTCAAGGCGGAGATCGAGGCGTCCGCCGTCTGCAGGAAATCTTCATAAGCGTTCGCATTGACTGTGAGCAGACCCAGTTCGCGCGTCAATGTGGTGCGGGTCGCGGCGAACGCCTGCGCCTCGGCGGCGCCCGCTTCCCACAGCATTTCCGATGCCTGGGTGGCCGCCACGTGCCAATCGACCGTCAAGCCATAGTCGTGCAGCACTTCCACCTGATCGGCATCTTCCGCCGCGGCGCCGAACAAGGCGTAGTCGCGCCATAGCAGTGCGAGCGTCGCGCGCACGAGGGAGCGCGGCGCGAGTTCGATGCCGCGCGCGTGATCGGCCAGCGCGAGGTTGCAACGGGCGTAAAAGCGCCGCGCGTCGGTGTCGCCGGTGGCGCGCCCGCCCAGACGCAACGCTTTGGCGCAGGCCTTGGCGAGGCGCCAGAAATCGTAGGGATCGGGACCCGCGAGTTCGCTGAAAACGAGGTCCAGTTCGTCGAGCGCCGCGTTGGTGGCAGCCAGCGCCGCCGCGCTGCCGGAATCAGGTTGCGAGCGCAACACCGGCAACAGCGCGCGCTCGTAGCGCGCCCGCAAATGGGCAAGCTGATCAGCCGGTTGCGCGTGCAGCGACACCGGCGGCACCGGCCGCGCGGCCAGCGCGAGATCTTCAAAGGCGACCGTGGAACCGGGCGTGTGCTCGGACAAATGCGTGCTAAGCGCGCGGTAATGATTGAACAACACCGGCGAGCACGACAATTCGCGCAAATTGTGACGCTCGAGCGCCGCGCGAAAATCGCGCAACGCCGCACCGAACACGGGCCGCGCGCTGTCCGCGTCAGCGGGATCGCCCGCGGCAAGCGGCGAGACCCGCACCAGCGCATCCGCGAAGCGCTGCGCGCTTAGCCAGCCGGCTCCGCGCAGGGCCTGCGACGCACGAACGAGAGCCGACGTGCCCTCGCTGCGCTGCTCGAACGCTAGCAGCGCCTCCGCCAGCGCGAGCTCCGCAAGACGAACGGCGCCGCCGCGCGGATTCGGCAAGGCGTCGAAGGGAACGGGTGTGGCGGGTCGAAGAGTCATGGGCAGGCGACACGAAGCTGACGGGCCGGCGCCTGGAGACGCGCGCAGACTGATCGGCTAACGCGCGAACCGGCGACAGAACAATGACAGACTAACGTTGCTAATATTGCGACAAGGCGCGGCCAAGGACGTTCCAAACCGTCACATTGGGGCAATCTTCAGCGTGTAGGGAACACGGTCGCCCCAGCAACAGCCGGCCGCAAAACGCTGCGCCGCCGGCATGCGGCACGCCCTCTCAGCCGGCCACGCCGGCTGCCCCTGCACTTCAGATCTGAACCATCTCGAAGTCTTCCTTGCGCGCGCCGCACTCCGGACAGGTCCAGTTAATGGGCACGTCTTCCCAGCGGGTGCCCGGCGCAATGCCTTCGTCCGGCAGACCGGCTTCTTCGTCGTAAATCCAGCCGCAAATCAGGCACATCCAGCTTTGATATTCCATTCTTGTGTCGCGTCGTAGAGTCCGTGGAAACGGGAGCCATGATGGTACCGTGTTGCTGCCCCAATGCCTAGCAATCAGAAGCCCGCGATCGTAGCCTGCGGCGGCCTTTGGCTAGAGGTTTTCGTCGGCTCGCCGGACGATTGCGGCGCCATGCCGCGCAGCGGCCGCAACGACCCGAATCATGCGAAAAAACGCCCCCGCGACGGATTAGGCCGCATAATTGAGTTGATTGCGCACTCGCGCGCCTAAATACAGCTCCTTTTAGTCAACTTTCATGCCCAGCGACACGCCTCCGATCGTCCTCACCTTCGGCCTCTCCGATCCCACTGGCGGCTCCGGACTGCAAGCCGACCTGATGACTCTTGCCAGCATGGGCTGCCATGGCATCTCCGTGCTCACGGGCTACACCGTGCGCGATTCGGCGAGTTGCGACGAAGTCACCGGGCTCGACCCCGAAGTGGTTGCCACCCAGGCCCGTATGCTGCTCGAAGACATGCCGGTCGCGGCGTTCAAGGTGGGCGCCTGCACGCGGGCGGAAGTGGTGAGCGCGATTGCCGAAGTGGTCGCCGACTACGACGACATTCCGCTTATCCTCGCTCCCGACTTCACGCTCGACGACGAGCACGTGCTCGCCGCCGACGAACTGCGCGAAGCGATCGCCGACTTGCTCGCGCCGCAGACCACCTTGCTGGTGGCCGATTCGGCCACGCTGCTCGCGCTCGCCCAGCCGGACGGCGACGCTGAAGCCCCGAGCCTCGACGCAGCCATCTCGCACCTGCTGTCGCAAGGCTGCGAATATATCCTCTCGACGGAAACCGGCACGCACCGGCACGTCAACACGCTCTTCAGCGAAGACGGCCAGTTGCGCCAGGATATGTGGGACCGCGGCAGCCATCGGATCATGGGCTTGACCGATACGCTGGGGTCGGCGATCGCGGCGCTGCTGGCTAACGGCCAGGAACCCGCGGAAGCGGTGCGCGAAGCGCAGGAGTATCTGTATCAGGCGGCGCGGAGCGCGTTCCGGCCGGGCATGGGCGCGTATCTGCCGGACCGGTTCTTCTGGGCACGCAGCAGCGACGACGAAACGCCGCCGGCAACCGGCAAGGATGCGGCGCCTGGCGAAGCACGGCACTGATTGCAGGCTAGGCTGTGAAGGAGTGAGCGCCTGCTGATTCGCGCACGCTAGTACGCTGGTGCGCCAGCCAACCGCCATCGCGAGCGCCCATAAAAAAACCCGCATTTCTGCGGGTTTTTTCTTTTGGAAAGCACGCCTCGCGGCGCGCTTTCCCATGCATTCCCAACTGAGCCTCGTAGCGAGGCCCAATCGAAATTACATGTCCATGCCCATGCCGCCCATGCCGCCGGGCATGCCGCCAGCCATCGGTGCATCTTCCTTCGGCAGTTCGCAAACAGCTGCGTCGGTCGTCAGCAGGAGACCTGCAACCGAAGCTGCGTTTTGCAGCGCCGTGCGCGTCACCTTCGTCGGGTCCACGACACCGGCTTCAACCAGGTCGACGTACTCGCCGGTTGCTGCGTTGTAGCCGTAGTTGCCTTGGCCGGCAGCAACTGCTGCCACCACGACGCTGGCTTCTTCACCACCGTTCGTGACGATCTGGCGCAGCGGCTCTTCCATCGCGCGCAGCACGATCTTGATACCTGCGTCCTGATCGGCGTTCGAGCCCTTCAGGCCGGCGATTGCCGTGCGAGCGCGGATCAGTGCGACGCCGCCGCCAGCCACGATGCCTTCTTCCACAGCTGCGCGCGTTGCGTGCAGTGCGTCTTCGACACGTGCCTTCTTTTCCTTCATTTCGACTTCGGTCGCAGCGCCGACCTTGATCACTGCAACACCGCCTGCCAGCTTGGCAACGCGCTCTTGCAGCTTTTCACGGTCGTAGTCCGACGTTGCTTCTTCGATTTGCGTGCGAACTTGCTTCACACGTGCTTCGATGTTCGCAGCTTCGCCAGCGCCGTCGATGATCGTGGTGTTTTCCTTGCCCACTTCGATACGCTTCGCTTGACCCAGTTCAGCCAGCGTTGCCTTTTCGAGCGTCAGGCCGGTTTCTTCCGCGACGACTTGACCGCCGGTCAGGATCGCGATGTCTTCCAGCATGGCCTTACGGCGATCGCCGAAGCCCGGAGCCTTCACAGCAACCGTCTTCAGGATGCCGCGGATGTTGTTCACCACCAGCGTTGCCAGTGCTTCGCCTTCGACGTCTTCAGCGATGATCAGCAGCGGACGGCCAGCCTTCGCGACTTGTTCCAGGACCGGCAGCAGATCACGGATGTTCGACACCTTCTTGTCGTGCAGCAGCACGAACGGGTTGTCGAGCACGGCAACTTGCTTGTCCGGGTTGTTGATGAAGTACGGCGACAGGTAGCCGCGGTCGAATTGCATACCTTCGACAACGTCCAGCTCGTCTTGCAGCGACTTGCCGTCTTCAACGGTGATGACGCCTTCCTTGCCGACCTTGTCCATTGCTTCAGCGATGCGATCGCCGATCGACGTGTCGCTGTTAGCCGAAATCGCGCCGACTTGAGCGATTTCCTTGTTGGTCGTGCACGGCTTGCTGATCTTGCGCAGTTCTTCGATCGCGGCAGCCACTGCCTTGTCGATACCGCGCTTCAGGTCCATCGGGTTCATGCCCGATGCAACGTACTTCATGCCTTCGCGGACGATGGACTGAGCCAGAACCGTTGCGGTCGTGGTGCCGTCACCTGCGTTGTCGCTGGTCTTGGAAGCGACTTCCTTGACCATTTGCGCGCCCATGTTCTGGAGCTTGTCTTTCAGTTCGATCTCTTTCGCGACCGAAACGCCATCTTTGGTGACCGTCGGGCCGCCGAAGCTGCGTTCCAGGACAACGTTGCGGCCCTTCGGACCCAGCGTGACCTTCACAGCGTTCGCGAGGATGTTCACGCCTTCAACCATCTTGGCACGGGCGGAATCGCCGAATACGACGTCTTTAGCTGCCATCTTCTAACTCCTTGAATTCTTGGGATGTAACCGGGCAAGTAGCGCTTTGCGCTTACTTCTGCACCACGGCCATGATGTCTTCTTCACGCATGACGAGCAGTTCGTTGCCGTCGACCTTGACGGTCTGGCCTGCGTACTTGCCGAACAGAACGCGGTCACCGACCTTCACGTCGAGCGCGATTTGAGCGCCCTTGTCGTCACGCTTGCCCGGGCCGACTGCCAGGATTTCGCCCTGATCCGGCTTTTCCGCTGCGGCTTCGGGGATCACGATGCCCGACGCGGTCTTGGTTTCTTGATCCAGACGCTTGACGATCACGCGATCATGCAAAGGACGAAGGTTCATACATACTCCTCTCTTGATTGAGACTGAAGAACGCTGAGAAAACCCGGCTGGCCGAGCCAACCGGCGATGTTGTTAGCACTCTCGTGCAGTGAGTGCTAATTATATGGACGGGTGGTGACAAATTCAAGAAGCGTTGGAGTCGGGATCTCGGAGGGGTGTCGAGAGTCGCTTAACTTTGAATTTTGTGCGCTTGAGACTGAACTCCACGGCTGCGTCGAAACGCGGCCGGCATGGATTATTCACAACGAAAACAATAACTTGCGATCGGGTCGCCGCTTGCTATGGAGCACGTTTGGAACTGACCCGCGCAGCTTCACGGGTCGCAGCCTGGGTGCGCGTGAGCGCGGTTTTCGCCCTCCCAGGGAATTCCCTATCGTCCTGCCGCCACAATAAATCAGACGAATATAGCCAGGAAACCACGTCGTAGCCAACACCACGTGACGCGCACGGCTACCGCTGTTCAACATGAAGATACCGGTAGTCGTTGTGGCGCATCTCCTGAGGCGTCATCTCGTAGGCACGCCGGAATGCTCGCGTAAAGTCGGATGCACTTTTGAAGCCGACTGAATAACCAACATCCTTGATCGGCACGCCCGGAAATCGAACGAGTTCGTCAGCCGCGGCGCGCAAGCGAAGATGGCGGATATACGCACCCAGCCCGCCCTCATGTTCGAACAGCCGATAAATCGTGCTGCGCGGCAGCCCCAAGGATTCGATGACGCTCTCGGGCGATAGTTCGGATGCTTGCAGGTTGGTGCGGACATACTGTCGCGCATGCTCAAACATGAGCGCGCGGTCGACGGCTCGCTTGCTGCCGCTCAACCCTGCCTCTTTCCCGAATGCGGCTACGATCAGCTCAACAAGGCCGGCGAGCTTGCGATGCCCCTCCTCGAACGGCATGTACCGGAAGTTCTCGACCAGCATCCTGGCACGCTCGACGATCAATCGGGTGGCAGGCTCACGCGGATCGAGGACGCGCCCGTGTATCGCTTCCGGATCGGAGAACACGTGCCGCAGCCGGTTGGCGGGCACAACGAGCGTGATGTACCGGCACGCCTGCCGCCGCACGCGTACGGGTTGTCCAAGGTCAGTGGCAAGTACGCTGCCCCCACCCACGCGGTATTCGCTGCTCCTCGCGAGCGTGGTCGCCATGTGAGCTTCGCCGTCCAGGAAGATGGTGAAACCGATGCCGCGCGCGTTATCGCGTGAAATGCGAGTGACGGTGCGCTCGATCATGACGTGATCGGTATAGGTGTCGCTGATACGAAATTCGCCGATATCGTAACGGTCGTTGATGCAGGCAAAGGGCTGCCGAACCTGTCCTCGTGACGGCACAATTTCGACGATCTGGCCAAGCTGCTCCCAATAACCCAGCAACTGCTGTTGCGGCGGCAGCCCGGACACATCGAATCGGTTGTGGACGATGCCATTCGCAAGCATAGTGCGATCCCGTTGCAGAGTGGAACGATGATGCGCCCCGCCACAGCGCATCCAGTTAGCGTTTCAAACTGCGCAAGCTTAACTTAATACCGTGAATTCTCGCCTGCGCCGATTCCGCGCGCGATTGATGATGGATTGCCGATTTGCATGCCCCGATCACTATGCACCCCGAAATATATGGATCGTTTTTTCACCGGTGCACGCGCGAGATCGTGCGGCGAGGTCGACTGACGCTCACCCGAATCAACCGTAAGAAGATCGTCAGATTTCGCCTGTTATCCGGACGACGCAGTTCAAACCATTGAAACACCACAATTGACTTGCATCCCGGTCAAATACTGTATAAATTCACAGTACTGTTTTTATATACAGGATCGGCCATGAACCAACTCATCCGCATCTTGAACGACGGTGACCGCGAAACGCTTGCGTGGCTGCGCAAGCATGTCGGAGACGTGCGCGTGGCAGCCGCCGCGCGGCATCTGGGGGGCAACGGCAAACCGTATGTGTCCGCGGTGTGCCGCTATCTCGGCGTGCGTCCGCCCACGCCTCATCAACATACGCGGCCTGTTGAAGACTGCACGGTCGGTGATAACTATCTTGCCCAGATCCGCCAATTGCTGGCACAGAAAAACGAAGCATTGCTGAAGCATCAACGTTGACGCTGCGAGTTGCCGCGAGTCCCCAGGAGATAACAAAATGACCAACGATTCCGCTCTTGATATGGATGTCCACGACACCCGTCCTGTCGCCCCCGAACGCGCACTTCGCAGCGCGTCGCTCGACCTGCAGCAGATCATTGCCACGGTCGCAGGCCGTTACCTCAACAACGGTCGCCGCCAATACTCAAACGGCACGCAGTCGCCGACCTGGCGCACGCTGCAGACTATCGACGAACAGGTCTTTGAGAATCGCGGCTTCCGCGCAAGGCACGACGAGGCAGTGCGCTCGACATTTGTCCGGTTTGGGGACAGCCGTTTGTCCGGAATCGATCTCGACGAACCCGTCGACTGGCGACGTGACGACGACGACTTGCCGGCCGTGTACCTGCTCGTGCGCGCATTGGTACAGGCCGACGCCACCGCGTAGTGGCTCCGGCTAAAGGCGACGCGCTGGAGCGGCCACCTGGCACTACTGCCGGGTATCAGGTTTTCGCCTGCTGCATCATCCAGCGCCGGTATTCGCGGGTACGCGCCACATCGGCCAGCTGTTGCAGAATCAGCGCGCGCAATGGCGACACTTTCGGATTGGGTGTCTTGCCCAGACTGAGTCTGCGCAACTGAAACTTGACGGCGGCCATGTTGGCGAGGGAAGCCAAAGGCTTGTTCTTCCAGGTAATCGGCAACAGCGCCGGCGCGTTCTCCTTGCCGCCACGCCATTCACGCGGCAGATTCGGATCGATCGCCAAGGCTGTGCCGATACCCACCATGTCCACCCCGCTCCTGATCACGTGTTCGGCAACAGGGCGGCGGCGGATACCGCCAGTGACCATCACGGGCATCCTCGCTACCGTCCGGATGTCGCGGGCGAACTCAACGAAATAGGCTTCACGGGCAAGCGTGCGGCCGTCACGCGCGTCTCCCTGCATGGCGGGAGCCTCATAGCTTCCGCCCGACAACTCAACCAGATCGACGGCCAATTCGTTGAGCAGCCTCACCACTTGGCGGGCGTCATCCGCACTGAAGCCACCACGCTGGAAATCGGCGGAATTCAGCTTGACGGCAACCGCAAATTCGGGGGAAACCACTGCGCGAACAGCTTTGACGATCGCCAACAACAGGCGAGCGCGATTCTCGAGCGAGCCGCCCCAATCATCGGTTCTCTGATTCGTGAGAGGCGAAAGAAACTGGCTTAGCAGGTAACCATGTGCAGCGTGGATTTCGACTCCGGTAAATCCCGCCAGCTCGCCGAGCCGAGCCGTGCGGGCAAAGCGCTGAATGACATCTTCGATGACTTCCCGCGTCATTGCGTGGGGCGTGTTGAAGTGCCTGGACATCTTGCCCAGAGCCAACGGTACCGCTGAGGGTGCCCAGGTCCGCTGCCCAAGATTGGCCCGCATTTGGCGGCCCGGATGATTGATCTGCAGCCAGAACTGCGCGCCCTTGGATCGACCGATCCGTGCCCACCGCCTGAACTCGTCGAGGTGCCTGTCGTCTTCGAGCACCACGCCACCGGGGCCTGTCATCGCGCGGCTGTCTACCATCACGTTACCGGTAATCAGCAGCCCTGCTCCGCCATCCGCCCAGGCTTGATAAAGACGCATCAGTTGCTCGGACGGCGCATGGTCCGCATTGGCCATGTTCTCTTCCATGGCAGCCTTGGCAATGCGGTTGGGGATCGTTGACCCGTTGGGTAGTGCCAACTCGTCGAACACGTTCATGGGTTCACCTCCTTTGATCGTGGTTCGACTTTAAGGTTGAAGTCAACTTTAATGTCAATACCCTTTGCGAGGTGAAGTGGCGGTATTAGAGCGAGTGGACTATCCACAATTGGATGCTTGACCTTCAAGTTGAGTTTAACCTTAAAGTGCTGATAACCGGCTGCTATCCAGCATGCCTCCGGCACCGCGTGGCGGTTACTCATCGAGAAAGACGGACGAATCAAAGAGCCCCATAAGGAAACCTAAATGACCGCTCCAGACTATGACGTCGTCGTGTTCGGCGCCACCAGCTTTGTCGGCCAGCTCCTGACGCGGTACCTGGCCGAATACTTCTCCGCACAAACTGAGACCATGCGCTGGGCCATTGCCGGCCGATCCGACACAAAGCTCGCTGAACTCAAGCGCTCGCTGGGCGCTGCGGGGCAATCTCTGCCTGTCATCGTAGCGGACGCTGCCAGCGAAACGCAGTTGCGCGCCCTGTGCGCGCAGACCCGGGTGGTGGTGTCCACCGTCGGCCCTTACGCCCTCTATGGCGAGCCGCTGATCAAGGTGTGCGCGGAAACGGGCACGGACTACTGCGACCTCACTGGCGAGACCCAGTGGATCAAAAAGATGGTCGAAAAATACGAGTCCGCGGCACAGCAATCAGGCGCGCGCATCGTTCATTGCTGCGGCTTCGACTCGGTGCCGTCCGACATGGGCGTCTGGTTCCTGCAGCAGCAGGCGATGCGGCAGTGGAACACACCCGCCACCCACGTCAAGATGCGCATCAAGACCCTCAAGGGCGGCGCATCGGGCGGCACGGTCGCCAGCATGATCAACGTCGTCCAGGAAGCGGCTGCGAATCCGTCCTTGCGCAAGGAACTGATCAACCCATATACCCTGTGCCCCAAAGGTCACGGCTTCAACGCACGCCAGCACTACGTCAAATCCGCCGAGTTCGACACCGATTTCGATGCATGGATCGCCCCCTTCGTGATGGCGGCTATTAACGAGCGCGTCGTTCACCGCTCCAATGCCCTGTCAGGCAACGCCTATGGCAGCCAGTTCACCTATGACGAAGCAGTGCTGACAGGCACAGGCTTCAAGGGCCGCCTGTCCGCCCTGGCGATCGTTGCCGGTCTCGGTGCGTTCGTCGCAGGTATCGTCATTGGACCCATACGCCACTTGATGGAACGTTTTCTGTTGCCCAAACCGGGTGAAGGTCCCAGCCCCGAGGCCCAGCTCGCCGGTCGCTACGACTTGCGTTTTTTCGGCCGAACCAGCGCCGGGCAAACCGTGCGCGTGAAAGTCACTGGTGATCGCGATCCAGGGTACGGCTCGACCAGCAAGATGCTGGGCCAGGCGGCGATCAGTCTCGCACTGGATCACGTCGAGCACGGCAACAAGATTGGGCGTGCTGGTGGCTTCTGGACACCCGCCACGATGTTCGACGAACGCTTCATCGAACGTCTGACCCGTCATGCAGGATTGCGATTCGAACTGACATGACGCTGCAAGCCAGGGAGTATCGGAACCATGAAAATCGGTGAACTGGCGCAGCGCACAGGCCTTGCCGCTTCGCGCATCCGTTTCTACGAAGGCATCGGCCTGCTGAAGGTCGAGCGTGAGGCGAACGGCTACCGCACCTATCCGCCGCAGACGGTACTGTTGCTCGACCTGATTGCGGGTGCGCAGCAAGCCGGTTTCAGCCTTGACGAGATTCGCACGCTGCTGCCGCCCGATCTGGCGCAATGGGAGCATGGCTCGCTAGTCGACACGCTGCGCAGCAAGGTGCAGGACATCGAGGCGCTGGAGGCGCGGCTTGCGCAGAGCAAGGCGCACCTCGTCGCGCTTCTGGCGGAGATCGAGGCAAGGCCTGCGGACATGGACTGCGCCGCCAACGCGACGAGAGTGCTATCGCGGCTACGGTCAGGGGAAATTGAAAGCCCGGCTCTTGCGAACGGCGACGTCACAACACTTCGCAAAGCAAGCCGGCGCCGGAACGCCAGGTCCGCCAAATAGTCGATTGACGGCGCTTGCGGATCTGACGCGGGACCGAGGACGGCGGCATGCTTCGCCCGCTATTTCCACTTCGACCCGATCGTCTCCAAGCCGGATTTCGCCAGGTCTGCCGGGAGCATCACGACGCGAAACTCGCAGTCAGCGTTGAACTTGAGAAAGAACGGCTCTGCGAATGCGGGAATCTGCGACGGATCATCGAGGTTGATGATGAGCACGGCTCCGCGCCCTCCGTTTTGCTCAGTAAAATACGCGGCTTCCGGTTTGGTCTCTTCAAGTATCTTCGCGATTACTTCCCCGATCGTGCCGTCGCGCACGTAAGCATTGAAGGGCTCGTGGGGAATTCGTACGTTGAGAAGCATGCGCATGGTCGTTCTCCTTGTCTGCGGCTGTAAAAGAACCGTTCAAGGATAAGAGATCTCCAGTGTTACTTTTGTGACCTCGCGAACACTCTCCACGCGTTGGTGCGAAGTCGATCGCAGTAACCGATAGCTCGCGGCCAGCCTAACTGAACGGCGCCTTTTCCGGCTCGGCTGCATACTTGTCGCGAATCGCGTTCACGCAGTGCGTGAACCGCGTGCGGAAACCGACGGGATCGGTGCTCGGCGGCGTGAGTCCGTCCGTCGTAACTTTCCATCCCTCCTCCGTCCGGATGGCGTCGAGATCGAAGGAAGCTCCCGGCTCGTCTTCGAGAATCACGGTCTCGCGCACCTCGCGGCTGCCGGCGCGGATGATCGCCTGGCACCCCTGGCGAAGCCCGCCCGAGATATGCGATTTGCCGCTGTTCGGGGCGACGTTATCCGGGGCGGCGCCGTACATGCGCATGGTGATGAATTGAGGCGGCGTCCCGGCGGTAACGAATGCGACGTCAGTCTCCGATATCCCATCGCTACAGCCGCTGACCAGGCTGGAAATCGCAGCCAGCATGACGCTGGCAAATGTGTATCGAAGGCTCGAAGTGTCGTGGCGTAGCATGGTTGGTCCATGAATATATGGTCGGCAGCCGGTCGTTAGAACCGCTGCCGAACTCGCCGAACACTTTGGAGACTGCCGTGTGCGCGTATTCGATTGCTAACGTGCGGGCTTACGCAACTGCATAACGGCATGCGTGAGCGATTCTTTAGATAAAGCCCGTTCGACTGGCTGAATCGTCGCGCTATGCGCCGTCCGCTTCTTCATAGCTCGCGAACAACTGGCATACGGCTCGCTGATCGAGACAACCATGCAGCAACTCGCGGAACTGGTGATCGCAGAAGCGCTGCGCGACATCGGCCAGCAGCCGCAAATGCGTGCTGTTCGCCCATTCCGGCACGAGCAGGACGACCACGTCGCCCACCGGTTTGCCATCTGGCGCATCGAACGGAATCGGCTTCGCGGGACGAACGTAAAAAGCCATGGCCTGGCGCAGCGCCCGTATCTGCCCGTGTGGAACCGCTACGCCCTGGCCGAGGCCGGTCGAGCCCAGCGCCTCACGTGCAGTGAGCCCGGCGGTTACGGCCGTAGCGGGGAGCTCATAGTGCTGCTCGAAGAACTGTCCGAACTGCGCGAACAGTGTCTCCCTGTCAGCCGCTTCCAGACCCAGCAGAACGTGAGGCGGCGAAAGCAGTTGCGCAAGGGTGCCCCCTTTTTCGGCCGCTCCAAGGCTATCGGCGCGCGCGTGCGGCTCCCCATCCATCAGATCCCGCCAGGCGTCTGTCGGCGCGGCGGGGATTTCGAGCAACTGTCCCATCTCGGCGGCCGGCGCCAGGTGCGCGAGCCGTTGAATCGCGCCGTTGACTGCTTCCCTCGGCAAATAGAGCGATAGCCGCACGCGGCCGGTTCCGTGCAGCGGGGCGATGCGAATGGTCCATTGCTGATCGCCGCAGTCCCGGATCAGCGCCTGGCGCAACGGCGTGGCGTGCTGCGCGTCCAGGGTGACGCGCATCATGACATTGCGGCTGGGCGCTGCCCGCGACCGGCCGTCGGGCGGCGTTTTGCCCATTCCGAGAAGGGTCCGTAGACCAACCAGTGCGCGGGTCATGGCGACTCCTGTGCATTATTTGTTATCAGGTTAACCCGATCGCCATCAACTTGGCGTAAAAATTGCCGCCGGCCGTCAACCAAACACGACGACATAACCTGAACCGACCACACAGGCAGCCAATCAGCCGGTCGCAAGCGATTCCATTGCCTACACTCAGGTTACGCGCAAAACACTTTCGAGCGGCATGATCGCCGCGGCGTCCGCGCTCGAGCTTGCGCGTGTCAGTCCCTACCTGTGTTCAACCGTAAGGGGAATCGTCATGGCAACTTATGTGGTGCTTGCTCAATTCACCGATCAAGGTATTCGCAACGTCAAAGCCAGCCCGCAGCGCGCCGGTCTGGCAGCAGAATTGGCCAGGTCCTTTGGCTGTGAAATGAGAGAGATCTACTGGACGGTGGGCCAATATGACATTGTCACGCTCGTCGACGCACCGGATGAACAAAGCTTCGCGGCCTTCGGCTACGCACTCGGGTCCGCGGGAAATGTCCGTACGCAAACGCTGCGTGCTTTCACGAAGGACGAATTCAGCGCGATCGTCAGCAAGGTCCCCTGACTCGCGCAATCATCGGCACGCGAACCGTGTGCTTTCCGCGACTCCATCTCACGAGGTCACTATGAACGCTCAAGCAAACGACGGCGAAGACGTGCGCGCATTCGTGCAAACGGCCGAGCAGTCTGGTTCGTATGTCTGGGTCATTACGCTGGTCGACTTTGGCGCACAAAAGGTCAAACGTTCGCTTGTTTCCGACGAGACGTTCGCCATGCGCGCCGCGGCTCAAGACGCCGGCGATGCCTACCTGAAAGGGCTGGCAGCAGACCGGTAGTCACGCCCGGGCGATCCTGTTTTCGCGCGCAAGCCGACAACAGTTGGAACGGGGGCGAAGGGCCGCAAGAGGAGGACGCCAATGTCCACAACGCACGATGCTTCCGGATTACCGTTCGCGGTGTCCGTCGAAGCAGGCAGCTACAGCGTGACTCGACCCGCAAGCGCGAGCGATGTGATCGACCTGTTGCAGAGCAATAATATTCAGATCGTCGATCTGAAGTTCACCGACCTGCCTGGACTCTGGCAGCACTTCTCGATCACCCTGCCTGAAGTTCACCCTGACCTGTTTGACGCCGGGATCGGTTTCGACGGCTCGTCGATCCGCGGCTTTCAGGAGATCCACGAATCGGACATGCTGCTCAGGCCCGAACCGGCCACGGCCTTCATCGATCCGGTTTGCGAAACGCCCACGCTGTCGCTCATCTGCGACGTGGTCGATCCCGTCTTGCAGCAGCCGTATTCGCGCGATCCACGCTACGTGGCGAAAAAGGCGGAGAACTATCTGCGCCAGACCGGTATCGGCACCAGTTGCTATATCGGTCCTGAGCTCGAGTTCTTCATCTTCGACTCGATCCGCTTCGGGCAGGACCAGCATTGCGGCTTCTACTATGTCGAGTCAGCCGAGGGCGACTGGACCACCGGTCGCGACGAGGGTGCGTACGGTGGCGGCAATCTCGGCTACAAACAGCGCTACAAGGAGGGCTATTTCCCGGTTCCGCCTCACGACACGCTCCAGGAGATCCGCTCGGAGATCACTCTCGCGCTGCAGCAAGCCGGCATACAGATCGAAGTGCATCACCATGAGGTCGCGACCGCCGGCCAGAACGAAATCGACATGCGGTTTGCCACGCTCACCCGCATGGCCGACAACGTGATGATCTACAAGTACGTCTGCAAGAACGTCGCGCGCCGCCACGGGAAAGTGGCGACCTTCATGCCGAAGCCGCTGTTCGCCGACAACGCCAGCGGCATGCATTGCCACCAGAGCCTGTGGCGAGACGACCAGAATCTCTTTTACGACGCCAACGGTTGGGCATTGACCTCAGAGTTGTGCCGCTGGTACATCGGCGGCCTGCTGCAGCATGCCCCTGCGCTGATGGCCTTCTGTGCGCCGACCACCAATTCCTACAAGCGTCTGGTGCCGGGGTACGAGGCGCCCGTCAATCTCGCGATGTCGCAGCGCAACCGTTCCGCTGCGGCGCGCATTCCGATGTACTCGGATTCACCGGGCGCGCGGCGTGTCGAGTTCCGTTGCCCGGATCCATCGGCCAATGCGTACCTGGCTTTCGCGGCGATGCTAATGGCGGGCCTCGACGGAATCGAAAACCGGACCGATCCGGGCGACCCGCTCGACCGGAACATTTACGACCTTTCGCCCGAAGAAGCCAGCACCATACGGCAGGTGCCGGGCTCTCTCGAGGAGGCGCTCGCAGCGCTGGAAGCAGACTCCGACTTTCTGCGCCAAGGCGACGTCTTCACCGACGACGTGATTCAAACGTGGATCAACTACAAGCGCACACGCGAGATCGACACGCTCAAACTGCGCCCGCATCCCTGGGAGTTCTACCTGTACTTCGATACCTGAAACGACGAGCCGGCCGGTCGCTCTAGCGTGCACAGGTGCGCTCCCGCCCCTGTATCCGGGTGACTATAATTAAAGCGGTCACCTTTACTTCAGGTGGACCTGGCTCAGGCGGTAGCCCCCAAACAGGACGTCGACTCGAACGGGTTCCGCCGCGGGGAGATTCACATGTTCAAACATCTGTTGGTACCGACCGACGGTTCGGCGCTCTCCAAAGCCGCCATTCAACTCGCGGTGAAACTCGCGGCGGAAAGCGGCGCCAAGGTTACGGGGCTCCACGTCATCCCCGAATTTCGGGTGCTCGCGTATGGCACCGAAATGATCGCGGACAACGAAGAACGCGTCATTCAGGCCGCCCGGCACCATGCGGACGACTACCTCGCGGTCATCACCAAGGCAGCGGCGCAGGCGGGTGTCGAATGCAATACGGTTGCCACGAACCGCGCCCATCCGTACGACGCGATCATCAGCGTGGCAGATGAACAGGAGTGCGATCTCATCGTCATGGCGTCCCACGGTCGAAGCGGCATGCGCGCGCTTTTGCTGGGCAGCGAGACCCAGAAGGTCCTGACGCATAGTCAGATCCCGGTGCTCGTCGTTCGGCAGCCGGCGTAATGCGGCGCGTCTGCGGGGAGATTGAGAGCGATCAAGCGCTCGCTTTAGCGCTCCCGGCGTGGCGGCATATCCCAAGGGTATTCCTTGAGTTTGTCGCCATTTCACGACGTTGTGTCCTGATTCGACTGCAGGATGGCGGTTTCGCGCGCTATGACCGTGTATTGCGCTGACCATACGCAGTGTTACGCTCAAGAAAGCAGCCTTCGCGACAGTGAGCCGCCATTGCGCGGCAGAACCGTCAGCAATCAGAACACACCGCGAAGCGCTATTGCCTACGAGAGGCGAAACATCGCTGCGGGAGCGACTGCGATGCAAATCAAAACATATGCCGTACTGACATTGACCGTATTTAGCAGTGCTGCCTTCGCATGGCAGCCGCTCACCTATCCGGTCCGAAGTCAGGGCGCCTATCAGCGCAGCATCGACAACGCAACCTGCTTCGCGGCGGCCAGCAAGGAAAGCAAGGTAAACATCGTTCGCGAATCGCAGATTCCACCGCGCAAACCAGCTGCCACCCACGCGTCGTCGACGGGCGCGCCGTCACGGCCACCCTTGCCACC
>DASVNP010000339.1:0-1947 GCA_036383775.1 Paraburkholderia sp.
GGCAACCTCGATGCCGCCCTTCTCTGTCCGCCCGCTTATTTGGGGCGGACTTTTTTTCGTTTGTACCTGCCGGCGTGGTCCGCACAATAGCAGGTGCACCAGTGCACCAGGCGCGGTGAGCGCGAGTCAGACGACGAGGCGGTCGTGCAACGCGTCAATGGTCGCTTGAGACAGGCCCAGGCCTTGTGTCAGATAGCTCGCCATCGTGCCGTAGCTCGCCTGAACCTGGTCGAACCCCGCTTGCAGATAATTGTCCTGGACAGTGAGCAAGGGCGACTCGCTCGCAGCGACCAGGTCGCCGCTTTGCGCGCGTATCGTCTCGGTCTGCGCCGCGATCGACTGGGCCAGATAGACGTTGCTCAGCAGATAGTCCTGCATGATGACGTCGAGCGGCACGTTGGCAATGCTGAGCAGGAGAGCCGCAACCCAACCGGCGCGATCCTTACCCGCATTGGAATGAAAAAGTTGCGCGCCGGCGCCGTTGGCGAGTCGCGTGAGGAGCTCGCCGTAGCCGACTCGTTGGGCGGCGCCGGTGACATAGGCGCGCGCCTCAGCCTCCATGAAAGCGACGGCGGCAGCTGCCGTATCGAAGGTTGGCGCGACAAAGTCGCTGACACCCAGCACGTCGAGCGCTTGCGATGTCGCGCCGGCCGGCAGGATATCCGCGGTACGCGCGATTTCGCCGGGCGTGCGCAGATCGTAGACCGAGGCGATGCCGAGTTTGTCGATCGTGATCGTGTCGGCGGCGCTCAAGGTCAGCGCGTTCGCGCGGTAAAAAGCGCCGCGGCGCATCTGTTTGCCGTCAACCGTGGGATAGCCGGCAGCCGCGCCCGCCACATCGCGGAAGTTACTTACCGAGGCGAGGCGCGGTGTTTCCGGCTGATCGGCGTCCAGATTTCCGCCCCCGCAAGCCGACAGCAGCGAACTGCCCATGCCGGAGAGCAGCAACACGCTTGCCGAAGATTTCAGGAATGCGCGGCGCGATTGATAAGCCCGCAAAGGCATACTCGCGGAGCGACGGGATGGCGAGCAGGTTTTTGCGGTTGCGTACATTAAGGATGACGGGTGCGGACGTGAATAGGACTTTCCCAGCTTGAGTGCTGCCGGCGCAGTTTAACGGCGAATAATTTTTTTCGGGTTACTTCGTAGTAGTTGGTAATGAACCGGAATGAAATTGCTTACTCCATCGCCATTTTTGACCACAACTGGCCGCACAACACCTCATCCCTTTAGAATACAAAAAACCCCCGATCAAGCCGCCTGAAGGCAAAAACCGCCTGGAGAACACAAAAAACATGCCCTCTCTCCAATGGCTCACCGAACTGACCCAGCGCGAACGCCGCACCCTCTACGCTGGCTTCGGCGGCTACGCAGTCGACGCGTTCGACTTCATGATCTACTCATTCCTTATCCCGACGCTGATCGCAACGTGGGGCATGACCAAAAGCGAAGCCGGCATGATCGCGACCAGTTCGCTGATTTCGTCGGCGATCGGCGGCTGGCTCGCCGGCATTCTGGCCGACCGCTACGGACGCGTCCGTGTGCTCCAGTGGACCATTGCCACCTTTGCGATCTTCACCTGCCTGTCAGGCTTCACCCACTCGTTCTGGCAACTGCTCACCACCCGCACGCTGCAGGGCATCGGCTTCGGCGGCGAATGGTCGGTCGTGACGATCATGATGGCTGAAACCATCCGCTCACCTCAACATCGTGCGAAAGCTGTCGGCACCGTGCAGAGCAGCTGGTCCGTGGGCTGGGCCGCGGCGGCCATCATCTATTGGGCGTTCTTCGCGCTGCTGCCGGAACAGGTCGCATGGCGCGCCTGCTTCTGGATCGGCCTGCTGCCCGCGGCGTGGATCATCTACATTCGCCGCAACGTGAGCGATCCGGATATCTTTCTCGAAACGCGCCGGGCCCGCGAGAGCGGTTTCGACACCTCGCACTTCC
>DASVNP010000340.1:0-12654 GCA_036383775.1 Paraburkholderia sp.
GGCTTTACTTTTGAATCTGGTGCCCAAGAGAGGACTCGAACCTCCACAGTGTTGCCACCGCTAGGACCTGAACCTAGTGCGTCTACCAATTTCGCCACCTGGGCAGGTGATGAACAGCAAAGAACGCCATTATAGCGACAGGTTGGAGCCTGTCAAGCGTTTCTCAAAACTTGCTTAAACAATCCGCCAGCGAGGCTGCGAGCGTCTCGCAGCAACGACGAGAGCGGCCTCCGACGGGCCGCTTGGCGCGCAAGACGGGTGTTAGAATGCCTCGCAGTAGTTCGTTGGCACGGTGCACACGCCCGTCGGACTCAGCTTTGACCGAGCCGGACCCGAGCAGTCTCTTCTGTGCAATTGCAGGTACAACTCAAGCGCAACGCAAACGCTTCCCAAGCCGAGCCACATCGCCGACCGACGTCCATGCAACGAGAAAAAATCATCGACAAGCCCTTGAGCAAATTTCCGTATCCGATTCCGAGCCGCGAAGAAATCCTGGGCGTTCTGCGCACGAGTGAAGCGCCGCTTGCTGCGAACGACATCGCCGAAGCCTTGTCGATCAAGCGCCAGGAGCGCGAAGGATTTTTCAAGCGCTTAGGCGCGATGGAGCGCGACGGCCAGATCCGGCTCGATCAGCGCAATCTCTATCAACTGACTCATCCGTCCAACTTCGTAGCGGGCCGCGTGCAAGGCCATCGCGACGGCTACGGCTTCCTGATTCGCGACGACGGTCAGGACGATCTGTTCCTGCCCACCGGCGAAATGCAGAAGGTCATGCACAACGACCGCGTGCTCGCGCGCATCGTGGGCTACGACCGGCGCGGCCGTCCGGAAGGGCATATCGTCGAGGTCACGGACCGTGCCAACAAGCGCGTGATCGGCCGCCTGCTCAACGAAAACGGCGCGCTGATCGTCGCGCCCGAAGACAAGCGCATCGGCCATGACATCCTGATCGCGCAGAACACCAAGAAGGCCAAGGTCGGCCAGGTGGTGGTGGTCGAGCTGACCGATTTCCCGAGCCGTCATTCGCAGCCGCTCGGCCGCGTGGTGGAAGTGCTAGGCGATATCGACGACCCCGGCATGGAAATCGAAATCGCCGTGCGCAAGTACGGCGTGCCGCACGAATTCAGCGAAGCCGCGCTCGACGAAGCAGCGCGCCTGCCCGACGAAGTGCGCCCGGCCGATGCGCGTCACCGCATCGATCTGCGCGACGTGCCGCTCGTCACGATCGACGGCGAAGACGCGCGCGACTTCGACGACGCGGTGTACTGCGAGCCGGTTCAGGTTGGCCGCGGCGAAGGCTTTCGCCTGATCGTCGCGATCGCGGACGTGTCGCACTACGTGCACCCGAAAAGCGGGCTCGACGGCGATGCGATCGAGCGCAGCACTTCGGTGTATTTCCCGCGCCGCGTGATTCCGATGCTGCCGGAGAAGCTGTCGAACGGCTTGTGCTCGCTGAATCCGAATGTCGACCGTTGCGTGCTGGTGTGCGACATGATCGTCACCGCGCGCGGCGAAGTGAAGGCGTATCAGTTCTACCCGGGCGTGATGCACTCGGCCGCGCGGCTCACCTATACGGAAGTCGCCGCGGTGCTGAAGAACACCAAGGGTCCGGAGGCCGCGCGCCGCGCCGCCTTGCTGCCGCAACTGCAGAATCTGTACGGCGTGTACAAGGCGCTGTTCGCCGCGCGCCAGAAGCGCGGCGCGATCGACTTCGATACGACCGAGACTTACATTGTCTGCAACGCGCAGGGCAAGATCGAACAGATCGTGCCGCGCACCCGCAACGACGCGCACAAGCTGATCGAGGAATGCATGCTGGCCGCGAACGTCTGCGCGGCCGACTTCCTCAAGCGCAACAAGCATCCGGGCCTGTTCCGCGTGCACGCCGGGCCGACCCCGGAAAAGCTCGAAAATCTGCGCTCCTTCCTGCGCGGCATGGGGCTCACGCTGAGCGGCGGCGACAAACCGCACGCGAGCGACTACGCCGCGCTGATGGCGCAGATCCGCGACCGGCCCGACGCGCAGATGCTGCAGCCCATGCTGCTGCGCTCGATGCAACAAGCCGTCTACAGCCCGGACAATATCGGCCACTTCGGTCTCGCGTACGAGGCGTATGCGCACTTCACGAGCCCGATTCGCCGCTACCCCGATCTGCTCACGCACCGCGCGATCTACGCGATCCTGCAAGGCCGCAAGTATCAGCCGGAGCCGCCGCAAGGCGTCGAGCTGAACACGGCGCTCTCGCCGCGCGCCCGTGCGATGCAGCAGGCCGACGAGGAAAAGCGCGGCCGCGCCCGCGCCAACAACGTCGCGATCTGGGAAGAGCTCGGCCTGCATTGCTCGGCCAACGAACGCCGCGCCGACGAAGCCTCGCGCGACGTCGAAGCCTGGCTGAAGTGCTACTTCATGCGCGACAAGCTCGGCGAAGAGTACGGCGGCATGGTGAACGGCGTCACGTCGTTCGGCATCTTCGTGCAACTCGATTCGCTCTTTATCGAAGGCCTCGTGCACGTGACCGAACTCGGCTCGGACTACTTCCAGTACGACGAAATCAAGAACGAGTTGCGCGGCGAGCGCACCGGCATTCGCTACCGTCTGTCGGATCGCGTGCGCGTGCAGGTGAGCCGCGTCGATCTGGACGCGCGCAAGATCGATTTCCGCCTGGTGCGCGACACACCGATCAAGCCGCCGGTAGTGCGCGGCGCGCTGGCCGACAAGGCATCCGGTGAAAGCGGCGGGGCGCGCGTGCGCGCACTGCCGCCGATGGACGGCGGCGCTGCCGCGCCAGGCGCGCGCCGCAAGAAGGCGGCGCCCGCGCAAACCGTGGCGGTCAAGGAAGCCCGCGCGGCGCGCGGCGCGGCGAAGAAACATGGCGCCGCGAGCAAATCGGCGGGCGGGAAGGCGCAGGCACGCAAGAAGCGCTGAAACCGCTGCACCGCATGAGCCGCGCGCATTGGATACGGAGCAACGTGCCCGATGCGCGCGGTCTGCGTTTCATCGCCGGCAGGTGTTGGCGCGCAACAAACAGGTTCGTTTTCATTCCAGCAGCGCGTGTTCAGCGCGCTCAATCAAAGGTTGTATCAGTCATGGCACGTCTCAAGGTTTTGTACGGTTTCCACGCAGTGACCGCGCGTATTCGGCACGACGCTTCGACAGTCGAAGATGTCTATTACGACGCGACGCGCAAGGATCGCCGCATGACCGAGTTTCTGCACGCGGCGAAAGAAGCCGGCGTGCGTCTGATCGCGGCCGACGAAACGCGCCTGTGGGGCCTCGCGCACACGGAGCGGCACCAGGGCGTGGTGGCGCGCGCTGGCGACCTGCCGCTTGCGCAAAACCTCGCCGAGTTGCTGGACGGCATCAACGGTTCGCCGCTGATCCTCGTGCTCGACGGCGTGACCGATCCGCACAATCTCGGCGCCTGCCTGCGAGTGGCCGATGCGGCCGGCGCGCATGCGGTAATCGCGCCGCGCGATCGCGCGGTGGGTCTGAACGCCACGGCTGCAAAGGTGGCGAGCGGCGCGGCCGACACCGTGCCCTACATCACGGTGACCAATCTGGCGCGTGCGCTGCGCGAATTGAAGGATGCTGGGGTGTGGGTCGTCGGCACGGCAGGCGAAGCCACCAAGAGCCTCTACGAGACGGAGCTCGACGGTCCGGTAGCGCTCGTGATGGGTGCCGAGGGCGAAGGCATGCGCCGCCTCACGCGCGATACCTGCGACGTGGTCATGCAGATTCCAATGGCGGGCACGGTGGAAAGCCTGAACGTGTCGGTCGCGAGCGGCGTTTGCCTCTTCGAAGCGGTGCGTCAGCGCGCGGTGAAGAAGTAATCCTGGCGGCGCGCGCGTGCGACTCCGGTAAACTAGCGGTTTTTACTGCTTGCCAGCCTTTTCCATGACACAAGACGAACTCAAGCAACTGGTCGGCCAGGCCGCCGCCGACTACGTACACGCCAACGTGCCCGAAGGCTCGGTGATCGGCGTCGGCACCGGCTCGACCGCAAACTGTTTTATCGACGCGCTGGCCGCCAACAAGGCACGCTATCGCGGCGCGGTGTCGAGCTCGGTCGCCACCACCGCGCGGCTGCAGTCGCACGGTTTCAAGGTGCTCGATCTCAACGAAATCGAAACGCTGCCGGTCTATGTGGACGGCGCCGATGAAATCGACCGCAGCGGCGCGATGATCAAGGGCGGCGGCGGCGCGCTGACGCGCGAGAAAATCGTCGCGTCGGTATCCGACGTGTTCGTCTGCATCGCGGATGCGAGCAAGCTGGTCGAGACCCTTGGCACTTTCCCGCTGCCGATCGAAGTGGTGCCGATGGCGCGTACCGCGATCGGCCGCCGCGTCGCGGCGCTCGGCGGCGTGCCGGTGGTGCGTGTCACCAAGGATGGCGTGCCGTTCATCACCGACAACGGCAACGAAATCATCGACGTCAAAGGCTTGCGCATCAGTGATCCGCGCGCGCTGGAAGCGCAGATCAATGCATGGCCGGGCGTCGTGACGGTGGGCCTGTTCGCGGGCCGTGGCGCGAATCTGTGCCTGCTCGGCACGGACACCGGCGTCGAAACGATCAGCTACGACAAGGCCTGACCACCGCATTGCATTGCATTGCGTCGCCGCGCGCGAACCTGCTTGAAGGACTCGCGCGGCGTCAACTACCTCTGCCGCAGCGGCGCGCAATGCGCCGGTTGCATCAGCCGGCGCCGCGAGCGATCGCGCTGATGCCTGCAAATTCACCCCAGCTCAATCGGGCACGAAGCGGATCGGCTACCTGACGGCACTCAAACGGTGCGCGCTCGACAGGCTCGCCCGCGGCGTTACGCGCCAAAAGACAGGCACCGCTCGCCAGGCGCTCGGAACAGCAAACGCACGGGATTCGCGGGTTCGCAATTGGCGAACGGCCACTGATCATTATTCGCGCGCTGTCGTACGTCGAATGTGGGCACGCGCACGCACGGCAGGCGATGCGCCACATACACTCGTTGCTAAGCCAAAGAGGCGTTGACCAAGAGGCAGGGGATCATGAATGTGGCGATCGTGCACGACTGGCTGATCGCGCCGTGCGGGGCGGAGAAGGTGATCGAACAGATCATCGAGTGCTTCCCGGACGCGGATCTTTTCAGTCTTGTCGATTTCCTCGAAGACCGCGCGCCACTCGGCGCAAAGCCGGTTACCACGTCATTCATCCAGCGCCTGCCGTTCGCGCGGCGCCGCTGCCGTGCCTATCTGCCGTTAATGCCGTTTGCTTTCGGACAATTCGATCTGTCCGGCTACGACCTCATTATTACGAGCTCTCATGCGGCCGCCGCGGGTGTGCTGGCGAGACCGGATCAGACGCACGTGAGTTACCAGCACTCGTCCACGCGCTATGCCTGGGATTTGCAACATCAGACCCTGCGCGAAGCGAATCTGACGCGCGGACCGAAGTCGTGGGCCGCACGCGCGTGGCTTCACTATCTGCGCGGCCGGGAATCCCAGTCCATGAACGGCGTCGACCGTTTGATCGCGAACTCGCGCTCCGCTGCGCGTCATGTGATGAAGACCTGCCGGCGCGATGCCGCCGTGATTCCACCGCCGTTGGACGTGCGTGAATTCGAACTGCGCACGCACAAGGAAGATTTTTACCTGACTGTCGCGCGGATGGTGCCGCATCAGCGCATCGATCTGATCGTCGAGACATTCAATGCCACGCCGCATCGCAAGCTGATCGTGATCGGCGAGGGGCCGCAGATGGCCGCGATTCGCGCCATGGCCGGGTTAAACGTGACGATGCTCGGGGACCAGCCGTACGAGGTGCTCAAGGCGCATCTGCAGCGTGCGCGTGCCTTAGTGCTCGCCGCCGAAGAAGACCCCGACGCCGTCGCGCTGGCGGCGCAGGCGTGCGGCACGCCGGTGATCGCACTCGGCGAGAGCAGCGCGCTCGAAACTGTGGTGCCGGTCGGCGAGACGGATCCTACCGGCGTGTACTTCGCATACCAAACGGTCTTGTCGCTGCTGGATGCGATCAACCGCTTCGAACGCCTCAGCGATCGGATTACACCGATAGCGTGCCGCGCCAATGCTGAGCGTTTTTCGCCGGCGGTGTTCCGGCGAGCCTTCATGGCGGAGATCACGCGAACGATCGCGGCCGCAGGTTTGAGAAGTGACGGATCGTCTGACTATTCGCATATTGCGAACGTCACGATGTGCAAGTGAAGTGGGCTTTGCTGTACCGCGGTAAGTCGTAACCAGCCGCTCGGACTTTGCCGTCCGGATGGCTATCGCTGTCGATTCGCTCCGTTTAGCCGACGCGGGTAAGGCGTGCAGGATCAGCACGCGAATCCGTGCGAGGAAATACGGTGCAAGTTGTCTGGAAGAGAAGCGTGGCCAGACTTCATAAAAGAGACATTCGGGGGCGCGCAATGCGCTATTGGCGTGGAAATCACTGGCGCAGGCGTGCCTCGCGCATGCCCATAACGACCTGAAACAGACGTTCGCCGACGTGGACTATGCGCCGCCTTCATACAACGGTTTCATATCGATGTAGGCGGCAACCGGTTCTGGATCGTCGCGACGATTCACTACAACAGGCAGTCGTCATTCGTTCGTCATGTTTTGACGCGAGCGGAGTACGACCTTTGTACGAGGAAGAATTCAAACTCATGAATGCCGATCGCCTCCCGGGAGCCTTTCCCGATATCGCTCAAACCTGGGCAGCGCTGCAAGCCCAGTTGCCGATCACGCCTATTCGCAACGAGCAGGACTACCAGACCATGGTGCGGCTCGCCAACTCGCTCGCCGAGCATCTGAACGGCAGCGTGGAGGATCCTCTGTCGGATCTGTTCGCGATTGTTAGCGCCCTGATCGAAAGCTGGGAAGAGCACAACGTGACGATTCCAAAAGCGGAGCCACGCGAGGTGCTGCGGCATCTGCTGGAAACGCATGGGCTCAGGCAGAAGGATCTGATCGGTATCGCGTCACCCACGGTGGTGAGCGACATTCTCGCGGGCCGGCGCGCCATCAGCAAGAAGGTGGCCAAGGCACTGGCAGTGCGCTTTCATACCGACGTCAGCGCGTTTCTGTAATGGCAGGCAGCGTCCGGCTCGGTGCCGGGCGCGTTCTTTATCGGCGATGGGAGTCCTGGGTCATCGCGCGGCGCGCAACCGGAACGGCGGCGCGGCGCTCGGACAGTATGAATACGCAGACGTGGGCCTGCCGTCTCCGTACCGGTTTGATCAGAATGCGTTGCGGCCGACAAAGCCCTTGAAAATCGTGATGAACACGATTTTCATGTCGAACCAGAACGACCAGTTGTGGATGTAAAAGAGGTCGAACTTGACCCGCGCCTCCATCTTCTCCACCTTCGTGGTGGCACCGCGATAGCCGTTGACCTGGGCCCAGCCGGTAATGCCCGGCTTGATCCGGTAGCGGTCCATGTAACCGTACACCTGATCCTTGTAGAGATCGTCGTGTTCGACCGCATGCGGACGGGGACCTACCACCGACATCTGACCCAGCAGCACGTTGAGGAACTGCGGCAGCTCGTCGAGGCTGGTGCGGCGCATGAAACCGCCCAGCTTCGTCACGCGTGCGTCGTTGCGCGTGGCCTGCGTGACCTGGCCGTGCGCTTCGTGGTGCACGGTCATCGAGCGGAATTTATAGATCGCGAACGGCTGGCCGTCCACGCCCTTGCGGGTCTGGCGAAAGAACACCGGACCGGGCGAGCCGAGCTTGATGCCGATCGCCAGCACGACGAACACCGGCGCGAGCGCCAGCAGCGCGGCCGCGGCGAACAGGCGATCGAAGATCAGCTTGGGCCACATCTGCGGGGGCGAGCAGGGCGTCGCGCTCAGATTGAGCGTCGGTAAACCGACGACATCGACCAGCGCGTGATTGAACAGCGAGAGGCTGCGCACATCGGGAATGAAGCGCAGATTCACGAAGTCATGCCGGAACATGCGCGTGAACCGGTAGATCGTATGTTCTTCTGAAAGCGGCAACGCGAGCCATACTTCGTTCACTCGTTCTTGGCGCACCTTGGCGGCGAATGCGTTCAGATCGGTCAGAACCGGCAGACGGTTAAGCCGCGCGCCGAATGTGCCGGCGCCTTCAATGGTGGTGTCGAATACGCAAACCGGCTTGAAGCCGGCTTGCGGCGCATGGTCGAGATGGGCGAGCAGCGAGCGCGAAAAGCCCGGTGCGCCGACGATCGCGACGGTGCGGCTATTCATCCCGCGGCGGCGCACGCTGCGCAGCGCCACATGCACGAGGCACTTGGTGACGATGATCAGCGCGCCGGAGATCAGCGTCGAGTAACCGAGCCACAGGCGCGACACCGCATCCATGCGATGCAGCGTGAACGCCAGCACGAGGGCGGTGGCGACCACGACGGCCCACGCGGCGGCCACTCTCGCCAGCATGGAGGGCAAGGGCTTGCCGCGCCAGGTGTCATACACGCCGAAGCCGGGAAACAGCAGCAATACGAGCACGCAGTTGAACGCAATCAGAAGGCGTTCCGTATCCGATAGCGAAATCGGCGTCGAAAACCGCATCCAGTGAGCGAGCAGGCCACCCGCAATCACGAAGAGTGCATCAAGACATCGCGCAGTATTCCTGAACATAGTTGACTTTATCCGGTAGTCGGCCGAGCCCGTGTTTTACTCGACGGTTTCCGCCTGGCGCAAACGCGGCAAAAGGCGGTCGAATTCGCGCTTGACGAGGCCGTAGCATTCGCAGGCGCGTGCTTCGAGACCCTTGCGATCGAGCACCTTGATGTGGCCGCGGCTATGATGGATCAGACCTTCGTCGTGCAGCTTGCCGGCGGCTTCGGTAATGCCCTCGCGGCGCACCCCGAGCATGTCGGCGATCAGTTGCTGGGTCACGGTCAGATCGTTCGAGGCGACACGATCCACTTCGATCAGCAGCCACCGGCACAGCTGCTTGCTCAGCGCGTGGTGGCGGTTGCAGGCCGCGGTTTGCGCGACTTGCGTGAGCAGGGCGTGCATGTACAGCAGCATCAGGCGGCGCAGGAAATCGGAGCGGGCGAACTGTTGCTTGAGTGCCTGTGCGCTCATCCGGTAAGCGAAGCCGGCGCATTGCACCTGCACGCGGTTCGGCATGGTTTCTCCGCCGGTGAGCACCGGCACGCCGGTCATGCCTTCGCGGCCGACCGCGGCGATTTCGACGGAGCTGCCGTCTTCCATCGTCGAGAGCATCGAGATGATCGCGGTGGTCGGGAAGTAGACATGGTGAATGCGCTGGCCGGAGTCGCACAGCAGCTGCTCGGTGCGCAGATGAACCAGTTCGAGATGGGGGGCCAGTGCCTGCCATTCGTGGGACGGCAACGCGCCGAGCAAATGGTTACCGTGCAGATCGGATTGAAGTGTCAACATGATCGGTCCTCGCATGAAAGCCGCGCTCTGCGTACTTTCTGTTTTTGATCCGATGCCTGCATCCCTTGGTGAACGAGTGCTGCGTGGCGAGCAGCAAGGATGAACAGGACCGGCCCCGTAATGGCCTGATGCGCCGCCGCCGGTCTTGTCGATCTCGTTTGCGGTGACGCGGTGTTGCCCTCACCACATAGCGAGGAGCGTGCCAGCGGTAGGGAAAACGAGCAGCGAAGGGGCACCACGCGCCAGGCCATAGCGACGCGCGAAGCCGGATGTGGCTTTTTGTTTCAGTTCTGTACAACGCCCGCTTAATCGGCGGGAGCGTCGCGGCGTCGTCATATTCGGCTCAAAGCCTTGATGGGATTGGCCTGGAGGTTGGCGGACGGAGTATGGGGAGAAGTCCCCAGGCGCTCAACTTGCCGATGCATGCACGTTCTAACGCAAGGTCCGGGATGTGCCGGAAATGATTCAGATGTGTTCAACGCACTTGGTACGGTGCCCTACGTATCGCCTTGCGGGTGACGCAAAAGTCTGAGAAAAACCAACACCGGCTCCGCAGACCAGACAGGTGGAAGCCCGCAAAACGAGGATTGACACGGCTTACGAAGGGGGTGCTTAGATCAGTAACGACATTCAGCCGTAGAACGTGGCGGATATCGCATTGACCGCGCGTACTTCGCCGGCGGGTGCCGCGCTTGTTGCATCTGCTTTAAACACTGCATTAGATGCGCACGCAACGAATCTTTCCTGCGGCGTGCGCGCAGTGAGCGGCACGAGCGGCACGAGGGGCACAATGACGGGGCGGTTCGGCGGCAGGTGAAAGCCGTCGTGCGCGGCACGATAGTGCGTGTCGACGATCTGGACGAAGTGCGCAAAACGCTGTGCAACGATGACGAGCTGCCAGCCGTCTCCATTGCGTTCGACTGCGACCGTCAGGCCGAGATCGTGACGCTCGCCTGCACTGTGCTCCAAAAAATGAAACGCTTCCGAAACGATCCGGCCACTGGCCGCATCGCGCAGTGTCGCGACCGTCACGTCATGCGCGCGCGGTCCGAAGCGGTAGGCGCGGGTGAAATCGAAGAACTGGCCGAGGCACTCGGCGGCGCTCAGCCGCTGCGCGCTGCGCGGCGGCAGTTCGAGTTCGCGGATTGCGGAGACCACCTTGACGTTGCCGTCGCGCAGGCAGACCAGTTCCAGCTTTGCATTGAAGGGCTGCGCACGCTCGTTGAGCAGATGAATATCGAGGCCGTTGAGACCCTCGTCGGTCATGAGCACCTGGATGGGTTGCAGTGTTCGCGCGAGGCCGTGCAGGGCGCTTTTAGGTCGTCCGGTCGCATCGATCAAGCCCCAGCCCGCACCGGGGCGCAGATCCTGCAGTTGCCAGACGAGCGCGCCGCCGCATGTCGAGCCGGCGCGGCGCCATTCGGCGAACGTCTCGCCCATCAGTTCGGCGGCCACCGCGCGCGACAGATCCAGATACCGTTGCGGATCTTCATAGCGCAGGCGCGCGGGATCAACGTCTGCTAAGGTCTGCAGATAGTGGTCGCGCACGTCGTCGAAATCCCAGCCGACGCCGGGGTCGCGCGGCACGGCGGCCTTCCAGCGCGGATCATGCGGATAAGTCGTGCCGAGCGCGCCCTGCAGCGTGGCGTCGTCGGGCACGTTGGCGAACGCGAGGCATTCGGCCGCGAAGCGCACCTGCGCGCGGCGCACGTCGTCGAGCGGCCGCTGATAGGCGCCGACGCCGTAGTAATGAGTGATGCCCTCATTAGTCGAAAACGGCCATATTCCCCCCGAAGGCGAATTGCTGACGTACGGTACGCCGGGGCGCTCGCGCGCGACAATAGCGGGCAGCCGTTCGGTAAACAGTGGTTGCACGCGCATCGAAACCGGCAGGCCGAACATGGCTGCCTGCTGGTCCACCTCGCTACCGCCGCACAGCACCGCGAGCGAAGCAAAGCGCCGCGTGCGCGTCAGAAACTGGGTGGCTTCCCGCGCGATCGACGCGTTGAACGCGGCATCGGTCGGGTAGTCGAAATTCGCCAACGCGAAATCTTGCCAGACCAGCATGCCGTATTCGTCGGCGAGCGCGTAGAAGGTGTCGGACTCATACACCATCGTGCCGCCCACGCGCAGCATGTTCATGCCCGCATCGCGGGCCAGCGTGAAGGCGTGCCGAAGTTGCGCTTTGCTGCCTGTGAGCGTGACGAGGTCTGCGCTGGTCCAGCAGGCGCCGCGGCAGAACACCGGTTGTCCGTTGACGCGCAAGGAGAAGCCCGCGCCGTCCTCGCCGTAATCCGTTTCGATGCTGCGAAAGCCGATCGAACCCAGATCGTGCGATGTGACGTGTCCGTCATCAAGCTGCAACGCCAATGGATATAAAGTGGGTTCGCCATGGGTATGCGGCCACCAGCGTTCGGCACGCGGGACGCGTACCATGCCAGCCAATGTATAGGCGTCGCTCCATTGCACAGACGAAACAACAGCGCCGCATTTGAGCGAGACGCGGCAAGCGCCGGCCTCGTGCGGATGAACAAAACGTAGCGTCAGCGAAACAACGCCGTCGTCGCCGTCGAGGCGGCTCGTCACGTCGACTGTGTCGATGGCGTGGGGCGCGTCGCTGAGTAGTTCGATCGGCCGCCATGGGCCCACCGCCTGCACCGGCGGACACCAGCCGGGCATGTGGCCGAGCAGGGTGGTGCGCACGTTGCGCAAGGTCGGCGGCGTGACGAGCCGCGGCCGCCAGCGCGCGCGCGAACGTTTGGCCGCCAGCGCGGGTGTGAGCGAGCGAAAGCACAGCGCGAGCGTCGCGTTGCCGCGCAGGTCGATGTCGAGGTCGTGGGCCACGAACATCGAATCGGAGTCGAGCAGCTTGACGCCGTCGAGCCATACTTCGGCGATGGTGGCGAGACCGTGCAGGCGCAAGCGCCGTTTGCCGGCGCTGCTGCCGCTGAATGCGAGGCGATACCAGTGATCGTCGAAGGCGAGCGGCGGGGGATTGGCGATATCGAAGAGACCCGCGGCGCGGCGCGCGCCGGCGACGGTGCCGGGCACTTGCGCGGCGAGCCAGCCGTGCGTGGGCCAATCGGCGGGCGATTCGCATGCGCCGGCCGGCGTGCTCACGCACTGCCAACCCGTGTCGAGGCGCTGGGGCCAGAGCGTGCGGGACGTTTGCGCCGAACCGGCGGCGGCAGCGGCGGCGGCGTCGGTATTAGCATCGGCATCGGCATCAGCGGGCGCGGTGCCGTTGGCTTCGTCGAGAGCGGCGGTGGACAGGCCGCTCTCA
>DASVNP010000341.1:0-1704 GCA_036383775.1 Paraburkholderia sp.
AACCCTTCGCGGGCGGCCTGAAGTTCGATACGCCGATCGGCGCGATCTACTCGACCAACATCACGCCCGATCGCAACACCGGCATCGGCTCATGGACCTTCGCGCAGTTCGATCGCGCGGTCCGTGCAGGCGTGCGGCCGAATGGCGACACGCTGTATCCGGCGATGCCGTACCCCTCGTATGCGCGCCTGAGCGATGACGATATGCACGCGCTGTATGCGTACTTCTCGCAAAGTGTCGCGCCAGTGAACCAGGCAAACCGTGCAGTCGATATCGTCTGGCCGCTGTCGATGCGCTGGCCGCTCGGCATCTGGCGTTATCTGTTCGCGCCCGATCCCGCCGCGTTCAATTCGAAGCACTATGCCGACCCCGTAGTCGCACGCGGCGCATACCTCGTGCAGGGCCTCGGCCACTGCGGCGCCTGCCACACACCGCGTGCGGTGACGATGCAGGAACGCGCACTGAGCGATCTCGACGGCGCCGAGTTTCTCGCAGGCGGTGCAGCGATCGACGGCTGGGTCCCGTCGAGTCTGCGCGCTAATCCACGCACCGGCATCGGCTCGTGGAGCGAGGCCGATATCGTGCAGTTCCTGAAGACCGGCCGCACGCAGCACAGCGCGGCATTCGGCGGCATGACCGACGTCGTGCAGCACAGCATGCAGCACATGAACGACGCCGATCTGACGGCAATCGCGCGTTACCTGAAGACGCTGCCTTCGACCGATCCGAAGGAAACGCCATACGTGTATGACGATACGGCGGCTCGCGCCCTGCGCACCGGCGACGCCAGCGCACCCGGCGCCGCCGTGTATCGCGACAACTGCACCGCCTGCCACCGCAGTGATGGCCGTGGCTACACACGCGTGTTCCCGGCATTGGGCGGCAATCCGGTTGTGCAGGGCAAGGACGCGACCTCGCTGATTCACGTGCTGCTGACCGGCAACACGCTCGAAGGCACGAAGACCGCGCCGTCTTCGTTCACAATGCCCGCCTTCGGCTGGCGCCTGAACGATCAGGAAGTCGCGGACGTCACGAATTTCGTGCGCACCAGTTGGGGCAACAGCGGTTCGACAGTCAGCGCGGCAGATGTCGCCAAGGTCCGCAAGACGGTCACGGTGCATGCGCCCGAAATGCCACCTGGTGCGGCACTGAGCCACTAACATCGCGCCCTTGCACCGCGCTTGCAATGCGGGCGAGTCAATGAAGGCGAGCAACAGAAGTAACGCAAGCCGCTTCCTCCGCTTCACGCAATCTGCTCCGTTGGTCAGGAGCGGACTGCGTGAAGCGGCAAAAAGAAAGATCGCCGCGCAGGCGACCTGAGATAGACGATCCTACCGAGCTAAAACCAAGATGAAAAAGCAATTGATTGCGGCACCCCTGCTGTTGTCCTTCGCCGGCATTGCGTCCGCGCAGAGCTCCGTCACGCTGTACGGCATCGTCGATGCGGGCATCAGCTATCGCAGCAACGAGCGCACCGGCTCCGTCGGCGCTTACACGGGACACTCGAACGTCGCGCTGACGAGCGGCAACCTCTCCGGCAGCCGCTTCGGCATCAAAGGCCAGGAAGACCTCGGCGGCGGCTGGAACGCGTTGTTCCTGCTCGAAGACGGCTTCGACATCACTAACGGCAAGACCGGCCAGAACGGCGGACTGTTCGGCCGTCAGGCGTTCGTCGGCATCGGCAGTCAGCAATACGGCACGGTC
>DASVNP010000342.1:0-7799 GCA_036383775.1 Paraburkholderia sp.
CCGATCACGGTCAGATGGCATCAGGTTCCGGCAGCAACCCGTTCCCGCCGGTGCCGGGTCTCGATGCATCGACACCTTTGCCCACCGACGTAGCCGATTCCTCGCGTGCGGCGCAGCAGAGCGTCGATCACGAACTGAACAGCGAAATGTTCAGTCAGGGTATCGCGGGTGCGATCGTGCTGGCGATCATCTATGTGATCACACAGGCGCTCGGTTTCTTCCAGGCTTTCGGCAGTTCGTTCGTCGGCGACGGTAAGAACGCGTACCAGCAGACGCTTGGACACACGAGCTTTCAGAGTTACTTTGCAAAGCACATCAAGCCGACGCTCGATCGCGGCAACATGCGACTGACAGAGTTGCGTGCCCATCTTGGCCGCGAGGTGCCGAGGTACCGGGAGAACGTATCGAAAATCAGCTGTCACGATTTCTACAATCGCAAGCTTCATGAAGATGCGCTGCGCCCGGTGCGAATGGACAGCATGGAGATCGTATCGTCGCCCAACGAATCGGCCGCCGCGGATCGACGCGAAGCAATTGCAAACACCGTACGCGCCGAAGACACTGCGCGTCCAGCGACGGGCGCCGCTGTATTCCAGGAGGCTGCGCGCGTCGCCGAACGCATCCTTGACGAGTCGGATCAGGAACGTCGCAAGGTAATTCTGGATATCGCTGCCGACGGCTCTTCCGAGAGGCGCAGTGCAATTCTCGCGGCTGTTCAAACGCTCAAGCTCAAGCGGAAGGAAGCTGCCGAGCAGGCGCGACTCGAAGACGATATTCTCGGGGACATCTGATGCGCGTTTACACGAAAGCTTTTCAAGCGCTGGTGGTCGCCGGGTTGATGTCGATTGCAACGATTCAGCCTGCACATGCCGGTCTGACAAACGATGTTCCGAGCTGCTACAGCGCCAATCAGATCGCGCAACGGGGAGTGCCTTACGACCAGTTGATCTATGTGCTGGTCGATCAAACGGTGCAGCTCGACCCGTCGCTGCAAAAGCAGGTGCTGGATAACGCGCGCGCGATGCTCACGCCCGGTACGAAATTTGTTGTTGCTGAGTTTTCGGCCTTTTCGCAAGGCCATTATCTCAACGTGCTGCACACCGGCATCATTGAGCGGCCGATCCCTGCCAGCGAAGAAGGCGACGTGGTGATGAGCCGCCTGCGCAATTTTCACACCTGTCTTCAGCAGCAGCAGGTTTACGCGCAGCGCTTGGCTGTCGGTTCGACTGCGGAAGTGATGAAATCAAGCACGTCGACTCTGGCCCAGTCCGACATCATGATGGCGTTGAAGACGGTGTCGACTGCGGTTGCAGGGGAAAAGGCGGCTCACAAAGTGGTGTTTGTCGTCACCGACGGTTTAGAAAATTCCAGCGTGACGAGTTTCTATGCGCACGACGCGGTACGTAATATCAATCCCGCTGTCGAGTTGAAAAAGGCACAAGACAATAGTCTGCTTGGCGATTTCAGTGCTGCTCGCATATTCGTTATCGGTGGGGGCGTAATGCAGCCCGCTGCGTCAGGTTCGACGGCGGCGCGGAACGGTTATCGCGATCCGCGCACGTTGATGAACCTTAAGCAGTTCTGGACCAGCTATTTCCAGCGTTCCAACGCGCAGCTTGTCGAATTTGGCGAACCGGCTTTGCTTGAGCCACTGTCGTACTAGAGGCCTCAGACTCACGATCGACGTTTATCCAAAGACCTTAAGATGCTCAGCAAGTATGGTCGCGCCAATCCCGATCAGCACCACGCCGCCCGCCATCTCAGCGCGCCTACCCGCGACGTGGCCGATGACACGACCGAGCATCACGCCGATCGTGACCATCGCCATGGTCGCAAGACCAATCGCCGCTGCGGTCGAATAGATGTTGACGTCGACAAAGGCGAGGCCCGCGCCGACCGCCATCGCATCGATACTCGTGGCGAAACCCGTCAATGCCAGCAACCAGAACGAATGGGATGCTGGTTTCGTCGCCTCGACGTCTTTCGCTGAAAAGCTGTTGAACACCATGCGGGCGCCGAGAACGAACAGCAGCGTAAACGCGATCCAGTGATCCCACGCAGAGACGTATTGGGCTGCTGCTTTGCCGAGAAACCATCCGATCAATGGCGTCAGTGCCTCGATGACCCCGAAGATGAGTCCTGTCCTGATGGCTTCGCGCCAGTGAGGACGATTGAGCGTGGCGCCTTTGCCGATTGCGGCTGCAAAGGCATCGGTAGACATGGCGAAAGCAAGGAATAGCGTTGCGACAGGATTCATAAGAGGAGTGGCTCAAGGTCGGGTGGAAAACCGCGACACACCACCGCGCCCGACCGGTCGCGTGGTGTGTCGATGGTCTTGCCAACCAAAGGGCTGCCTGCCCCACGGTCTGCGCGACCGAGTATGTTGACGCAGGCGCTTCTGGGTAGAAGCCGGCTACTCCCCAAAGACAGGGGCGAGCATATCACGGATGAAAGGAATTCGTAATAATCAGCGCGCGCAGCGATGCTCGATTGCGGAAAGCGTTTTTGTGGTGACTTGCTTCTGCAACGCATGGCGCGATAAAATCGCGCCTGCTCATTGGGGAGTAGCCGCCTCGAACGCCATGTTCGAGGGCGCACGTCAACATACTTGGCGAGTCGAGAGACCCGCTATGGCGTGCGCAGCTAAATGCCTGGCAAGACCGATGACTCGCATTCCGACCTAACCGGGTCGCCGGAATGCGCGTCATCGCGTTTTTTCTGCGCGGCCCGGATACAACAACCCCATGCAATCCTTCCTCATTTCGACCAGTGTGGTCGGCCTTGCTGAAATCGGCGACAAGACTCAACTTCTGTCCCTGGTTCTGGCAGCGCGATATCGCAAGCCCATTCCCATCATCCTTGGTGTTTTTGTCGCTACGCTTATCAATCATGGTGCATCCGGCGCACTCGGCGCGTGGCTTGCAAGCGTTCTGAGCCCTGGCATTCTGAACTGGGCGGTTGTTGCGTCATTCGCCGTGATGGCAGTGTGGATTCTCGTTCCGGACAAGCTGGATGACGCCGATGCGGTGTTGACGAAAAATTCGATGGGCGTGTTCGGCACAACCGCGCTCACATTCTTTCTCGCTGAGATGGGCGACAAAACCCAAATCGTCACAATCGCTCTGGCGGCGCGTTTTCACGAGTTCTTCGGCGTGGTTGCAGGTACGACACTCGGCATGATGTTGGCAAATGTGCCCGTCATCTACCTGGGACACAAATTCGCCGATCGCCTGCCGACAAAGGCGGTTCACATTCTGGCCGCGATCATCTTCGTGGTGCTCGGTGGCCTTGCCCTCAGGACCGCGTTATATCCGCAAGCGCATCCGCTGTTCTAGTTTGAGACCGACGGGCGTGCTGCATTCCGCGACCGCGAAACCTTTAGAAAAAACCACGGCGTGCCGTTAATAAGCGGTGGTCCGACATAACGCGGACCGGGATCGGAGTCGTCCGTCATTTACTCGGTTCGAAGTCAACGAACGAACCAGGGATGCTTCGGATCGCGACTTCCGGATGAGCACGTCGTCTACGGGCAGACTGACACTTTCAGTTTCCTTCCGCCCAACCTGCCCGAACAGGTCACCTCGTCGACGTGCTGTTCCACATCGGAGCAATCGTGACCAGACAGAAGGGCACTCAAAGGCGTCGATACCTGTGGCGACGCAACGCAGTGGAAGACCGGGTTGAGCAGACGTCGACGAACGTGCCGCCCGCGCGACGCACGGCAATATTCGGTCTTGTCCTCGTTCTGTTGAGCGTGCCGCTCCTGGCCTTCTGGGGTGCGTATGAAAGCTTGAGTGCCGGTTTTGCCGCGCAAGCCGCCAACGAGGCGAATAACGCTTTCGAGGAAGCTCGCTATAGCGTTGCGTGGGAGGAATCGGCCGAGCGCAAGTACTTCCAGGACCCGCGCCCGGAGGTGCTGCACGAGCACCGCGAGGCCGGTGAAGCACTCGACGCAGCGCTGAAGAAGGCAATGGCACTTGAGCCTGACAGCAGCGCGATGCTGCACGGCCTGCTGGAGAAGCACGCGAAGTATCGATCGTTCGCCAAGTCGATGTTCAAGGCCGTCGACGATCACGATATCGCGAGAGCCAATGAGATCGACGAGAATTCGGCCGATCCGCTCTTCGACGACATCGAGCAAACGGTTCTCGCGGTTGCGGCACAGCACCGCGACGATGCGACGAAGCAACTCGAACGGCTCGTTGCCGTACAACGGATCGTCCTGATATCGACCCCCGTGGTACTCGCGATCGGCGTGGGGCTCGCGCTGCTGTTCCTTCAGATGCTGCGGCGTATTCGCAAGAACGTGGATGCAGCGGCTCAGGACGCGCTGCGCTCGAGCGAACAGAGGCTGCAGGCGCTAGTCGCCAACACGTCGGATGCGATACTCGTTTCCGACGTCAACGGGACTGTGCTTTACGAAGCGCCGACGCGAAGACCGGACCCCTTGAAAAACATGGGCCAGCTCGTCGGCACGAGTCTGCTCGATCCGATTCATCCCGTCGACCGTCCCACGCTGCAGGGCCTGTTGGAGACCGTGTCGTCGACCGCTGGATCCACGAAATCCATCGAGATCCGTACTCGCGGCGAAGGCGACACATGGCGCTATATTCAGCTTACCTTGACGAATCTGCTCGACGAACCGGCCGTCGGTGCGATCGTGGCGACCGCGAGCGACACCACCGAAAGAAAAAGCTTCGAAGAGCAACTCGCGCGACGGGCGTTCTACGACACACTCACCTCGCTACCGAACCGCGCACTGTTGCTCGATCGTATTAGCCAGGCCGAGGCACGCGCGCGTCAACGCAATGCGATGATTGGCGTCGTCTTCATCGACCTGGATAATTTCAAGCGGGTGAACGACAGTCTCGGCCATCACGTGGGAGACCGGTTGCTGATCGCAGCGGCCAAGCGTCTTGAAGGATGTGTTCGCCCGACCGACACCGTCGCGCGACTGGGTGGCGACGAGTTCGTCATCCTGCTGGAACACCTGGGGAGCGAAGCGACGAACGAAGGAACCCTGGTCGCGGATAACATTCTTGCGCAATTCAGTCAGCCGTTCGATCTCGACAACAAGCAGTACATCATCAGCGCGAGCGTCGGCCTGGCATTCGCGCGCGCTGGCCGCGGCCGCGGCGATGCTGACACATTGTTGCGCGACGCCGACGTTGCCATGTACCGGGCCAAGAACGGTGGAAAGGGCCGTTATGTGGTTTTCGAAGAGAACATGCACGCCGAAGCAGTCAAGAAGCTGGAGATTGAAACGGACCTGCGTTACGCGATCGAGCATCGCGATCTGCGCGTGTATTTCCAGCCCATCATGCAGCTTCAGGAGGCGGGGTTCCGGGAAATGGAAGCGCTCGTGCGATGGCAGCATCCCACGCGAGGTCTGTTGCCGCCGTCCGAGTTCATCACGATTGCGGAAGAGAGCGGCCTGATCATTCCGCTCGGACGATACGTGCTGGAAGAGGCTTGCCAACAAGTCGCACGCTGGCAACGGGAGTTCCCGGCAGAACCGCCGCTGCAGATTAGCGTCAATCTCTCGCCTCGGCAGTTTGACGATCCCAACCTCGTTGCCGACGTGGCTACGGCGCTGTCCAAAGCGCACATCGGCGCAGCCTCGCTGAAACTGGAAGTCACGGAGGGTCTGATCATGCGCGATACCGAAAGGAGTATCGAGACGCTCCAGAAGTTGAAAGACTTTGGCGTCACAATCGCAATCGATGACTTCGGTACGGGCTATTCATCGCTCAGTTATCTTCGCAGGCTGCCGCTAGACGTGTTGAAAATAGACCGATCCTTTGTTCAGGGCATTGGCACGAGTGCCGAAGACGATGCGATCGTTCGCGCTGTAATTTCCATGGCGCAATCGCTTGGACTGTCCGTCACGGCCGAGGGGATCGAAACGAGTGAGCAGGCAAGGCTCCTTCGCGAATGGTCCTGCCAGACCGGGCAGGGCTATCTTTTTTCACGACCTCTGCCTGCAGAGGAGTTCGCCGCGCTGTTTCGCACGAGTTCGCCCGATTCCAGCCGCAGCCATTCTGCAGGGGACTTCACCATGGAGCTGACCTGACCCCTGAGCGAGGCGGTCGGTTGAGCGTGTGTGGTGTCGTCTCACATCATGCCGCCCGTGCTCCCCGTGCCGCCTACTCCGGTTCCACCGGTCCCGTTTGTGCCGGTACCTGGCGATGTCGCAATCGGATGCGCGGCACCCACCGTCGCTATGAGTGAGACGGCGGCTGCGTCCGGTTCGCCGTTGGTGTCGATTGCACCAAGAGCGAGGAGCGCTTCGAGATCGCTGTCCTCACCTGGCTGACCGACAGTGAATGCGGTGGTCAAAAAATTGGCGGTGGAAAGCGTAATACCGTACTTTTGTTGCAGGTTCTGGACGACAGCGGCCTGCGCACTCAGAACGTCGGTCTGATTCTGCAGCGTCTGCTGAAATTGCGTGTTCGTCGCGAAGCCGGTGATCAACCTGCTTTCATTCGTATCGAGTTGTGCCGCCAGATACGCCAACATCAGATCAGTCTCCGGCGTGACGTTGTACGTGCCGCCGACAAACGCTGCGGAGTGCAGCATCGTTCCGCCCGAAGTCGCAGTGATCAGGCACGGCATCACTGCGCCGAATGCCGCGTGGTAGTTTCCGTTCGCATCTGCTGCGACCGATATCGAGCCCCGCGCGCAATTGATGCTAATCGTCGCGTTCGCGAGCGCCTTGCCGGTTGCCGCCGTACCGGCGATCGAAACCATCGACACGCTGCTTGCGCTACTGCCACCGCCGCCTCCGCCGCCGCAGCCAGCGAACAACGCAAGGGATGCAATTAGCAGCCCCGCGCTGACAGAACGGATGACGTGCTGTTGTCGAGTGCTCATCGAAGTCTGCCGGTGGTTCGTATGTCGTCTAAACGGTTTTGGAGGGGCGTCTATTCCACCTTTCGCGCGGTTCCTGATGGGATATGGCGGTCCCGTCGTGCGATTTCGAAAGCGGCAGCAGACGGGACACGGCACTATTAATTCACGCGCGGCGCGCCGGATTGAGCGCTATGGCGGATCGCCTTCTGGCCGCGCGTTGTGTCCTCGAACGGTCTGCGTCGACTGATACGCGGCGTCCGTAGGCAACGCATGGATTCCACGTACAGCGACGTGCCGTCGCGCCGATCAAGGAGAAGCGAAATGCCCAAAGCGTTTTCGGTCCCTGTCACTCCGCAAGGAAAGTCCGCACTGGCGACGCTGCCGCCGTGGCACTACTCGAGCGACTGTCTCGCCATCGAATACTGGACCGACCAGAAAGCGATCGCAGCGCTCCTCCCGCCGGGCGTCACGGTGGACGAAAAATCCGGCGGCCGGGCCTTCTTCTGGTTTCTGGATTGGCAGTTCACGGGTTCCAATGACGAATTGACGGACCCGGCCCGCTACCAATACCGCGAGGCTTTCGTTCTGGTCGAGGCGGTCTTCGACGGTGTTCCGGTCAACTACTGCCCATACATCTTCGTCGATAATGATGCCGCCATCGCCCGCGGATGGGCGCAGGGCTTTCCAAAGAAACTCGCCAGCGTCTACCAGACTCGCAGTTTCTCGGCGCCCAGCCTGGCAGCTGCGCCGCTTGCCAAAGGAAGCCGCTTCGGCGCTAGTGTGTCCGCGCATGGAGAGCGACTGGCGACCGCCCGTATCCAGCTCGAGGAACCTGTCGCTGACCCGACGACCGTTTTTAACCGGCCAACAACGATGCGCCGTTACTTTCCCCAGCTCGCAGCGGGACTTCAGGAAAAACCGCCGGTCGATGAACTGACCATGTCGCT
>DASVNP010000343.1:0-18460 GCA_036383775.1 Paraburkholderia sp.
ATCGCCATAGCCGCCAAGCCCCAACCGCATCGGGGCACTCCGCGGTTTCCTCCATCGAGGCTTATTCGACGCCTGCCAACACACGCGGAGGCACCGTCACATTCCTGTGGCCGACGGCAGGCATCGAATAACCCTTAACGAACCCGGTCCGATACGGACCTCAAATCGATCGCCGATCGCAGCAGGGATGCGAAAGGTATAAAGCGATCCGTTGCGGACTTTCGATCGCTCCCTGCGAACGACGGCTTCACAGCCAATTACGGCTGTTCGATTTGAGAGAACAGGATTCGTTCTTGATAAACCAAGGGGCACTAGCGAACGCTGCGGGAGCGCCTCGAACGCGACTCAAACTGAGCTAACTCTTTGTCAGCCAGCACATAGTCGCTGCAGTTATGGAGACGAGAGAGGGCGAGGTCCAGAAACGCTCGTACACGCTTGGGCTGAGCGGTTCGGCTTCCGTAGTACACGTGCAAACCGATGTGCGCGCTCATATGCTTCAGGAGAACTGGCTCCAGTCGTCCCGTGCGGATGTAGGGTGCCGCCGAGAAGCTCGCGAGCTGCCCCATGACTTGCCCCGCGAGCACGGCTTGCAGCTCCAGTTCCGCATCGTTCGTCGCGAACGCCGGGGACATCTGCCGATGTTCGAGCTTGTCTTCGACGGTCAAGTACCAGGGCGCCACCTTGCCGGTGGCCGAATGCCGGTACACACAGCAGCGATGCGCCGCCAACTCATCGAGTGTCGATGGTGTTCCGTATGCTTTCAGGTAGCTGGGCGCCGCGCACACGATCATCTGGATCGGGAAGAGTTGTCGACCGATTACGCCTTCGCTGGGCGACACCCCGATCCGGAAGCCGACATCGACGCGATCCAGCACCCAGTTGCCGATACCGTCATCGAGCCGGACATCCGGCTGGATACCGGGGTGCTTTCTGCAGAATTCGTCGAGCAGTGGCATGAGGATGGCGGCGAACGACGATTTCGGCCCAACGATCCTCAGCGGCCCCACGATCTCATCCTTGGACTCTCGCGCCAAGGCTAGAGCTCTGTCCAGCATCGCCAAGGCGGGCTGCGTGTTCTCCAGGAACCGTTGGCCTTCCTCGGTGAGAGCGAGACTTCGCGTTGTCCGGTGTAACAGGCGCACTCCAAGACGCTGTTCCAACTGCGCAATGGCCTGACTGGCAGCCTGAGGTGTGACGCCTTGGGCCAGCGCAGCCTGTCGGATGCTGCCGAGTTCCACGGCTTTGGCAAACGTCGCGATGGTCTTGAAGTCATTGGCGGGCACGGTGAACTCTTCTGCTTAAGCGCGGACGGAATCGTCGCACAGATCATTCAGTATCAACCCCAAGTTGATACTGATGCAAGGTGAATTCGACTATTCACTTGAAACCGACGCGCATAAAGTATGCGGACATCGGGCAATTGCCCTTGTCATGATGCGGCGTCTCTTCAGCAGACCTCATGCCGCCATCGACCTCACAACCAAGGATTGACCATGCAAGACGTGACCCTGAACAACGGAATGAAGATGCCAATCGTCGGGTACGGCGTCTTCCAGATCTCCGACGAGGCGCAATGCGAACGCTGCGTCGTGGACGCGGTGCAGGCGGGCTATCGCCTGATCGACACGGCTGCGTCGTACAAGAACGAGGAGGCCGTCGGACGAGGCCTCAAACGCTGCGGGGTACCACGTGACCAGCTTTTCGTTACCAGCAAGCTGTGGGTTGAGGATGCTGGTTATGAACGCGCTCGCGTCGCCATTGACAAATCGCTGAAGCGACTCGATCTGGATTATCTCGACCTGTTCCTGATTCATCAGCCGTTCTCGGACGTTCATGGGGCGTGGCGAGCGATGGAGGAGGCGCATCGCGCTGGCAAGCTGCGTGCGATCGGACTGAGCAACTTCCAGCCGGATCGCCTCATGGACATCACGGCATTCAACGAAGTGAAGCCAGCCGTCAACCAGATCGAAGTCAATCCCTTCCACCAGCAGGCTGAAGGCGTCGATTTCATGCGGGAGCTTGGCGTGCAGTCGGAGGCGTGGGCGCCCTTTGCCGAAGGACGGAACAACCTCTTTCAGAACGAGCACCTGGTGGCTATTGCACAGCGCTACGGCAAAACCGTTGGACAGATCGTGCTTCGATGGCTGGTTCAACGCGGCATCGTCGCTCTCGCTAAGTCCGTGCGCAAGGAACGCATGCTGGAAAACCTGGCCGTCTTCGACTTCGAACTGTCCGACGCAGACATGCAGGCCGTCGCAATGCTGGAAACTGGTAAAAGCAGCTTCTTCTCGCATCGCGATCCAGCGATCGTGAAGTGGATGAGCGAACGAAAACTCGGCCTGTGACACGCAATCGGCGTAACCGTTCGAGAAGTTGGGCAGGTCGCCTGAGGGTATCTCAGGCGATGACCTTCTGCTCTGCGGCAGCCTGCTCGCGCAGGCTACGGGCTTCGTCGCGCAGGAACTGCTGGTAATCGTCCAGATCCCCGTCGAAGGGCTCGACGCCGCCCTTGGTGACCAGCCAGAACTCGTCACATACGGCGCGCAGCAGGGCCCGGTCGTGACTGACCAGCATCACCGTGCCTTCGAATTCGTTGAGAGCCATGGCTAGCGCTTCGCGTGTGGCCAGGTCGAGGTGGTTGGTAGGCTCGTCGAGCAGCAGCAGGTTGGGGCGCTGCCACACGATCATGCACAACACGAGCCGCGCCTTTTCGCCGCCGCTCATCGTGCTAACCGCCTGATGGACCATGTCGCCACTGAAGTTGAAGGTGCCGAGGAAGGTGCGAAGCGATTGTTCGGTGCCACTCTGGCCAGGCGCGCGCATGTGCGGCGGCGTGTCTTTGGCAAGGCGGATCATGTGTTCCATCGGCGTGTCGAGCGGGCGCAGCACGTCGAGTTCCTGCTGGGCGAAGTAGCCAATGTTCAGGCCCTTTCCTTCGCTGATTTCGCCGGCAATCGGCGCCAGTGCGTGCGCCACCGTCTTCACCAGCGTGGACTTGCCTTGGCCGTTGGCACCGAGGATGCCGATGCGCTGCCCGGCCAGCACGGAACGGTTGATGCCCCGCACGATGACCGTGGGCGGGGTGCCCGGCAGTGCGTCGGTCGGCGCCGGGTAGCCGAAGCTCGCATCCAGCATCGACAATAGCGGGTTCGGGACGTTGAGCGGCTCCTTGAACTCGAAGGTGAACTCTGCGTCGGCAAGCACGGGTGCGATCTTCTCCATGCGTTCGAGCGCTTTGACCCGGCTCTGCGCCTGCTTCGCCTTCGAGGCCTTCGCCTTGAAACGGTCGATGAATTTCTGCAGATGGGCGATCTTGTCCGCTTGCCTCGCCATCGCGGCCTGCTGCAACACGAGCTGCTCAGCGCGCATCTCTTCGAACTTGCTGTAGTTGCCGCCATAACGCACGAGCCTGGCGTGGTCGACGTGCACCGTCACCTGCGTCACCGCGTCGAGGAATTCGCGATCGTGGCTGATCACTACCAGGGTTCCTTGATAGCGCTTGAGCCACGCTTCCAGCCAGACCAGCGCGTCGAGGTCGAGGTGATTGGTCGGCTCGTCGAGCAGCAGCAGGTCGGACGGGCACATGAGCGCGCGCGCCAGCTGCAGTCGCATGCGCCAGCCGCCGGAGAAACTGTTGACCGGCTGGCTAAGCTGCGCGTCACTGAAGCCAAGGCCCAGGATCAGCGCCTGGGCACGTGCGGGGGCATCGTGCGCACCGGCGTCGTGCAGGTCCATGTAGGCGTGCGCCATGCGCATACCGTCGTCACTGGCCTCAGCGGCGGCTACTTCGGCCTGCGCGGCCAGCAGAACGGTGTCACCCTCGACTACGAAGTCGGTCGCGCTCTGCTCGGTCTCCGGCATCTCCTGCGCGACCTGGCCCATCTTCCACGCAGCGGGAATCGAGAACTCGCCGCTATCTTCGTGCAGCGTGCCGTTGAGAAGACCGAAGAAGGACGACTTGCCGGCGCCATTGCGGCCGACAAGGCCAATCTTTTCGCCGGGGGTGAAGGTGATGGACACGTTGTCGAGTACGACATTAACGCCGCGGCGCAGCGTGAGATTACGGACGGAAATCATAAGGAGCTACTTCGGAGAGGATAGGCATGATAGCCGACCAGACGTGCAGGGCTGCCGCTTTTTTGAGCCGCTTGCGCTTTGCGGCGCCCACCGGCCACAAAGCAAGGCAGGCCCTGGCGCGCCGGGCGTACCGGCTGCGGGGCCAGCGAACATCGCGGTGAATGTCGGATTCTTTGGCCGGACAGCGTCCAATTGCTGCCCGGCGGCGATGTTCAAACTTCGGTTTGTTCGGCCACCTCGAGCGCGTCGTCGACCTCGATGCCGAGGGATCGGACTGTGCTCTCAAGTCTGGTATGGCCAAGCAGCAGCTGTACGGCCCGGAGGGCGATAAATCAACGATGCCTTGGGCCAGCGTACCCGACCCTGAACGGACCGTCGACCCAAGGACGCACGAACGGCAGCTTTCAAGGTGCAATGGCCGCTCCCCGAGCCGACTCATCTGGCACGCGCGGTCTGGCGGACCACGCCGGGATCTACCGAACATTCGCTTGAAAAAACGTAAGCACCATTTCGTCAAACTGCTTGTGAAAGGCTGTGCGATCGAAGCCGTTCGCATCGACGCAGAGCCCCGGCTCATTGTTCTTCATTGCCGCGGGACATGGAGCAAGAAAGGCAAAATGCGCCGCGTTGGAAACAATGTGATATTCAGGTCTGTGAGGAAGGGTCCTGGCGAGTGCATCAGCGTTGCGCGGCAGCACGCCGGCGCCACCGAACTGGGAAGCCCAAAGCTGAACTGGCGCTTGCACGTTCTTCAGGCTCACCACGGTTGGGAATGCATTGAACGGGTCCGCCAGCACAAAGGCTTTGATCCGCGAGTCATAAGTCAGGTGATCGGTGGACACCTCTCCACTTCGGACCTGTTTGCAAATCAGGGCTCTCGGGTCCGGGCACGTAATATCGGCGTGCGGGAAATCCGGGTTACCGCCGGCCAACACCAGGCCCGTGTAGCCGCCGCGCGAAAAGCCAAAAAAGCCTATCCGTTGCGGGTCGATTCTGGCTGCGTCGGGGGCGGCGCTCAACATGTAATCGATAAGACGCTTGATGTCGGTCGGTCGCTCGACGAACACAGACATATCGTCGGCGCGAGTCATGTCAGAGAATGTATCGCCTGGATGATTGATTGCCGCCACGACAAAGCCCGCGTCGGCAAGCGTCTCGGCAAGGTCTCGGTGGCCAAGGTACGATCCGCCATAGCCGTGTGAAATGACAACGAGCGGAAGCTTTTCGCCAGCGGTCGGACAGTCGCGCCGCCCCTTCAGGACATATGGCCCGATCGGCACCTCTTGAGCAGGCTCCGCACACGGTGTCCACACTATCGCCTTTAACGCCGGTCCGCCGGCATCAGCCGGAATCTGCCCGAACTTTATTCCCGCGGCGTGTGCGATTGCCGCAGACAAGCACAACAGAACGGCCGATATGAACGTTTTCATGTGGTTTTGAGAGGCAAGTTGTTTGCTTTCAATACCCTGATTGGCTGTATCACGGCGAAACTGCTCATAGGCTGAATTCGATCAGGTCCTGATTTTATCCTCTTGTACCAAGGGCGGGATTTCGGATGATGCGCTCGCTCAGATGTCCGACTTCCCGCGCAGGCGAATGGCGTCTGATGGCCGAGCCCGGTCCGATGCTGAACTGGCGAGGGGCTCGCCTTACATCGCGCGGCCTCGGGCGCAAGTCGACCCACAAGGGACGGTCGCATCTTCCCGAAGCGGCTGTTCGCGAACGAACAGCGACGCGGCGGGCAGTCGTGACGGCGGGTTTCCTCAACGCTTGGGACGAGAAAATATGTTGACGAGATTGCCGTCCGGGTCGCGCAGCAAAAGCGAACGATTGCCCCACGGCATCAACGTCGTGGGCATGACGATGTTTGTCCCGGAGGCGTACATCCGTTCGAACACCGCGTCAACGTCCTCCACTTCGAACTCAAGGATCGCCGATTGATTTGCAGCCGAAGTGGCAGCACCGACATTGAAAAGCTCGATCAGATGCTCAGACGACATCGCAAGCGTCGCTCCTCCGAATCGTATTTCGGCAAATCCTTCCGCCGGACGTACAGCCTCGATACCGGAAAGCCTTTGATAAAACTCCACCAATCCATCGATATCCCGGGTAACAACACGAACCGATGCGAACTTCATTTTGAGCTCCTCGCCAAGAAAGGGAGCTCAGTCTAATGGTCGATACTGTCAGATTCTGGCAGTATTGTGCGGCTGGCGACGTGATTGAGCCTGCGCCACTCACGAAGCAGTGTCGACCGCCTTTTGGGGTAGCGCTCTTCCAACGGCTCGACACTCGAGATCCGGTCCGAACGGAAATTCCGAAAATCAGCTCGAAGCTCGCACCAACACATCAGGACCCGCGCCTGGTCGAAATACACCAGGGCAAAGGGCCAAACGACACGCTGCGATTGAATACCACTGGCGTCCACGTATGTAATATTGAGCTTATGCTCTTCTCGGACTGCGGCACGCAGAAGGTCAGGCGAGACTTTGTGGGCAGGTCTCTTCAACGGCGCGCCGACTAGCAGCGAAGACTCCTCCAGTTCGCGACGCAGTTCCGTGGGCAGTACGGCGGCTATCTTCGCAAGCGTGCTCAGCGCACCGGAAGAGAGCGTCTTGTCGCAGCGATCGGCCACCCAGCGCATGCCGAGAACCAGGGCGTCGAGTTCCTCTGAGCGAAACATCATGGGCGGCAGCATGAAACCGGGTTTCATCGCGTAACCAATGCCCGGTTCTCCCTCGATCATGGCTCCTTGCGCCTGCAAACTGGCGATGTCCCGGTATAGCGTGCGGATGCTCACGCCGAGCTCCTCGGCCAGGGCTTGGCCACGCACGGGACGTCGATAACGGCGTAACACTTGCAGGAGATGAAGGAGACGTTCGGAGCGGGACATAAGTGAATCCTGATATCGACACTGAAGTAAATCGGCGACGCTATCGGTTACCTTAAGTCGAATGCAATAGGTCGCGTCCAGACAGACATTGCATTGTTGACGATCTATGCGGCACTGTCGAACGTCTCAATCTGGCCGGACAGTGCCCGGTTACCGTCCGGCCGACCGCGGCTCAAGCCTCCGTCTGTTCTGCCATCTCGAGCGCATCGTCGACTTCGATGCCGAGGTATCTCACTGTGCTTTCCAATTTCGTGTGACCGAGCGGCAGCTGTACCGCACGAAGATTTTTCGTGCGACGGTAAATCAGCGACGCTTTGGTTCGACGCATGGTATGCGTTCCATATGCCGTATCGTCTAGCCCGATCGACCCTATCCAGCGATGCACCAGGCGGGCGTATTGACGCGTCGAAAGGTGCGGCGACCCGTGAATGTGGCTCGGGAACAGAAAGTCGGGAGGCGACAGTCTCGCTGCCTTGATTCAGGCCTCCGCACTATCTCGGGTTAGCTCAGTGATTTCGAACTGAACCGGCCGTTGCGTCTTCTGCTGCATCACCGTAGCCCGTGACGCAACGCGCTGACCAAGGCAGATATCGCGCACTCGCAGTTTGGTCAGGTCGCACGCTCTCAACTTGCTGTCGATGGCGAGGTTGAACATTGCAAGATCGCGCGTCCTTGCGGCCAGTTGCAGATGAATCCGGATCGCCCAGATCTCCTTCAGTTTCAGCGGCGGCTTCTGGCCAGTCAACTTGCCTTTATTCCAGGGCACACGTGCCGCACTGACAACGGATGTCGCATCCATGACGATCTCCTTTCAAGTGAAGGGAGTGCCAGTCTGCGCCTACCAACTGAGACGATGATCGACCAGTTGCAGCCGTCTGCCGCGCAATTCCCAGCGTCCGAAGTGCCCCCAATAGCGTACGCCTGATATTCGGATCTCTGGCAATAACCGAAGGATCACCCCTGGCAGTGCGATTCGCGCGAAGAGGCTCAGCCCTTCGGAACCGCAGTGAGCGATGGGTCTGCCTCAACGTCGGCGGCATTCCCTAGCGCGGGCAGGTATCTGCCAAAGTTCATCTCAAAGTCGCTGGGTACTCCATAGGCGAGGCCGCGAAGCTTGGCTCGTCTCGCCTGCCCAGCAGGCGAGACGAGCGCCGGAAAGAACAGATCAATGCTCGACTGTAGTTCCGCAGCCGTCGGAATTCCGAAACGATTGATCTGGGTTTTCGCCGCGCCGAGTGTCTCGCGGTCGAACGAGGCTAGACGCTGCGCGAGTGTATCGACAAACGAGTCGAGGTTGTCATCGTCCAGCGCACGGTTTATCCAGCCATAGCGTTCGGCAATGTCGGCGTCGAAGTCGTCTGCGCTGAGTACAAACTCAAGCGCTCGCGAGCGGCCGATGAGACGCGGGAGCCACTCCAGCGCTCCGCCGGCCGGGACTAGGCCGACACCAACCTCCGGATTGCCAAAGATCGCCTTCTGGCGGCTGGCGAAACGCATGTCGCATGCAAGCACGAACTCGTTACCAATGCCGCGCGTGCGGCCTCGAATCTTGGCGATGCTCACGACTGGCGTCGACGAAAGGCGCAGCGCGGAATCGCGCCAGAATTCCAGCACCTCCGGCCGTTCTGCTGCCCTGGCTACGTCGAGATGGGCGACGAAAAAATCTGGATTAGCTGACTCAAACACTATGACCTTCAAGGACGCACTGGCCTCGACGTCGGCCATTAGCGCCCCGAATTCGATGATCGTTTCGGGAACGAACATGTTGATCGGTGGGTTGCTGAAAGTGACTGTCCACCGCCCCCGGGTTGGTGCGGTCGATGTCGAACTGCGAAACGTCGGACATGGTGCTTCTCCTAAGACGATTCGTAAACCAGTTTTGGGTTCAGGACGATCTCATTTCCTGCCAGCTTGCACCCCGTGCGCGGCTTCAGCATACAAACAATCAACGAGAAGCAGACTTTCGAGGTATGAGCAGAGTCGCTTCTGATCGACACAATCGCTTGCAAAACCGTCTGGTAAAGCCGCTAGATGATGCCGCCCTTGTATAAGTTGATCCTTTTGAGGAGCCGTTTGACCCGTTCACGACTCGGCGAGCGCAACGCCCCAATCTAAAGTGTGGGCTCCTATCCACACATCGAAGGAAGCAATCATGAACAAGATTGAACAGGTCCTCTTTTCAGGCAACAGTCACGCCACGATCAATCACGATCCCAATGTCCCGCGCGGTGAACACGGTGTACTCGATCTCGAACTGTCAGCTGCTGGCGACGAAAGCCGCGCGTTCATCGGCACCAATCTACACCCGAGAGCCGAGCAGTTGTTTTCTGGCGCATGGTCGGCCTGTTACATCAGTGCATTCGAAATCGCTGCATCGCTCAAGAAAGTCTCACTGCCTGCCGATTATTCCCTGGACATCAAGGTCAGCATCGGCGAGGTCGGCAAAGGACATTGTCTGGGCGCCCAGTTCACTGTACGCGCGCCTGGCCTGCAACCCGAAGTCGTCAAGGCAGTTGCCGAACTGGCCCACCAGATCTGCCCGTACTCGAAAGCCGTGCACGGAAACATCGAGGTAGGCTTGAACGTCATTACGGCGTGATTGGAACGGACACCCGGATCTCGGGCTTTCCCACTGAGGGAGACTGCAGAACCGAAAGTCGTCACCTCTGCGAGCTTAAAAGCGCATGCGATTACATCTCATGCGCTTTACATGCAGGCGTTCCCTACATAGAAGTGACGCATGCTAACCAGATAAACGTTACTTAAACCGTCTTATTTACAAAGGTATTCATCATGGAAAAGATCGAGAAAGTCCTCGCCTCAGGAAACACCCACAGCACAGTGAATCGCGCGCCTGAGTTGCAGCGCGGCGAGTTTGGCGTCTATGACCTCACCCTTTCGGCGCCCGGAGTTGAAACCATTGAGCTCATCGGTACCGAACCGCATCCGACAGCCGAGCAGTTATTCGCGGGTGCGTGGTCGGCCTGCTACACCACAGTGTTCGGGATGGCTGCCTCGCTGAAGAAGGTTGCGCTGCCACCGGACTACTCCGTAGACATCAAGGTCAACATCGGGCAGACCGGCACCGCGTGGTTTCTCGGCGCTCAATTCACTATCCGCGTACCTGGACTCTCAACGGAAGTCGTCGAGTCAATCGCGCGTCTGGCCCACCAGATCTGCCCGTATTCGAAGTCTGTGCGTGGCAACATTGAGATCGTTACGAACATTGTCACGGTCTGATCAGAAAGGGCTCGCGCCTCTAACTTATCGTCTTGCCGGTTAGCTCCAGCCGCTGGGGCGGTGCACATCATCATGCTTCATGTGCGTCGCCCCTGAGTGAAATCCAACGAAACGGACCGGTCGTTGCCTTCGATGCGACATAGGTCCTGTTTTCGAAGCATCACGACAAGTCGCAGTACGTATGTCTTTTGAAGCACCCTCCTACGGACAAAGACGATGCCTACGAAACCTGATGGACAACTGGAACCCACGAACCGTTTGCTCTCCGACTACCTGTGCTTTGCGGTGTACTCGGCGAACCTGGCGTTCGGCAAGGCGTATCGGCCGATACTGAAAGAGCTCGGACTGACTTACACACAATCCATCACGCTCACTGCACTGAGAGAGACGGACAATCAGACCGTCAGTGAACTGGGCGACAAGCTGTTTCTCGAATCCAACACGCTCACGCCAATATTGAAGAAGCTCGAAGCAATCGGTTATCTGCTAAGGCTGCGCGATCCCGAAGACGAGTGTCAGGTACGGATCTCCCTGACAGAAAACGGCCGACGTTTGCATGAACAAGGGCCGAAAATGGATCTTGAGGGAGCAATGAAACTGGATCCATACGGGTTCGATGAGTTGCAGAAGGCCATGGTGGCGCTGCGGGGCAGCCTTATTGATTTAGCCGAAAACAGCAAGTAAGCGCCGAATACCAGTCGCATTACCACTATTCACGAGGCATCCGATATGCAACAGATCGATTGGCTCACCCGTTTCATGGAACTCACGACCGTCACCGGGAAGGTGGAAGTCCGGTGCATGATGGGAGCGCCGTGGATCCTCGAATATCCTCAGGCCGCGGCTCAGGAAATGCCGTATCACGTCGTCCTGACTGGCAGAGCGGTATTCGAGAACATGGACAATGGAGCGACCTACGAAATACAGGCAGGCGACATCGTGCTATTGCCCCATGGCTCGGCGCACACGCTGCAAGACGGTAGCGGCGCGCTCCCGATGCCGTCCAAAGTACGCACATCAGGATGTCTGTTGATTAGCGAAAATGGAGGGGACGGCGACGCATTTGATATGTTGTGCGGGCGATTTATGGTGTCACCGCCGCATGACCGCTTGATCCGGAGCTATCTACCATCGGAGCTCGTGATTCACTCCGAGGATGTCACCATAGCTGCAAGGAAGCTACCGCAGGCGGAACGTCTGGGCCGACTCGTCGCGCTAATGCGGGCCGAAACGATAGACAATGAAGTGGGGAGCGGCGCAATCCTGAACGGCCTTTCCTCTGCAATGTTTGCGTTGACGCTGCGGGTTGCCGGTGAAGCTGGTGAGGCCCGCACCGGAATGCTTGCGCTTGGCGCTCACCCAAGGCTTGCACCTGCGGCCGCCGCAATGTTCAACGACCCGGCTCGAGGATGGACGCTTCCCGAATTGGCACGACTCTGCAGCATGTCGCGCGCCACGTTCATGCGGCAATTCCAGGCAAGCCTCGGCCGTTCGGCAATGGACCTGCTGACTGATATTCGTGTTGGCGCCGCTGCTAACGCGCTAAGGAAGACTACGTCATCCACTGAGTCCGTTGCCGATCTCGTTGGGTATCAGTCAGTATCTGCTTTTCGCCGCGTTTTTACTGAGCGCATGGGCATGACGCCAGGCGAATGGCGCCACCGCGCGCTCAAGGGTGACACCCCGCACCTATCGAACGAAGAAGCAAGCGGAACCAGTGATTTTGATCGCGGAAGAGGGTGAACCGTGCGCGCGATTTTTTAAAACCCCAGTAGATGGACGACCGTGAAGTCGACGCGTAGAGGTGAGACACGCTATTGCGTCCGCGATGCGCGTCTCCTGTCCTGCGATGAGCGGACGGTCGCGGACATTGGTCGAGTGGCTCTTCATGGCCGCACCCTGCCTGACAACGATCGATAGCACGCGCCCCTGAACCACCATTCAGACTCAGCCCACCGCAACGACCGCTTCTAAAACGCGGCCGTCGCTTGCCCCATCGAGTTGATCGGTGAGTCATCGAGCCGGGCACCTTCCAAACCGCCGTCCCATACACTGCACGTACCGCTCAATCGTGCAACTCACCCATCGAGTCCCTTCAGGAAGGAGAGTAGCAACCGGTTCACTTCCCGAGCGCGCTCGCGCTGCAGCCAATGGCCCGCGCCTTCGAGCACGTGAGCACCGCGCAACCCCGGCAGCACTTGCGCCAACGCAGCGATGCGCTGCTGCATGCCTGGAAACTTGAGTACATCGTCGCGTGAGCCACCGATGAAGAGCGATGGCTGACGAATCGGGCAACCATACCAGGGGGCGAGCAATTCCGCGCTCCTGCGAATCGCGCGGTACCAATTCAATCCACCGCGGAAACCGGTGCGTCGGAACTCGCCGACGACATAGTCGAGGTCGTCCTGAAGAAGCCAATCCGGCAATACGTCGGGGTCCACGGTGTTGTCGAGGACGCCGGCGCCCGGCGTGAGGATGCCTGCGACCATGCGGCCCGGGCCGTCGCCCGACATGCTGAACGTGAAGCGGCGCAGGGTTGCAGCGACATCGGCCTGAAGCTCCTCCTCAGCCACACCGTCCTGCTGGAAGTACTGCATGTAGAAGGTCGTCACGCCCTGCTTCTCGAGTGCCGTCAGCAAGTCGATCTTCGCGGGCGGGACATAAGTTACGCTCAGGCCGACGACGGCACGGAAGACATCGGGCCGTAGCAGCGCACTGGTCCAGGCTGCGGGCGCTCCCCAGTCGTGGCCCACGATCACCGCCGAACCGGCACCCAGCACCCTGACCAGTTCCACCATGTCGCCTGCGTGGTGCAGCATCGTGTACTGTGCAGGGTCGGCCGGCGCGTCGGTACCGCCGTAGCCGCGCATGTCCGGCGCCGCGGCGCGGTAGCCCGCGTCCGCGACCGCAGCCATCTGCGCGCGCCAGGATACCCAGGACTCCGGAAATCCGTGGCAAAACACCACGAGCGGCCCAGCGCCCTGCAGCGCGACACGCATGCGGATGGCGCCTACCTGCAGCGTTTCGAGCTGCACATCGCGGAGGGCGCTCACGCTGCCTCCGCTGCGGCCAGAAATTGCGGAATGCGCTGCGCCGCATCCAAAGCTTTGGCCCCGACGGCCTTGAGAAGATCCTGCACGGCAGTGTCCACCTCTACGCCTTTGAGAACCACAACCTGCCCGTTGAGGCGGCATTGCCTGAGCCAGGCACTCAGGTCGGGATTCTGCTGCCAGCGCGCTGCATTGGCGAGACTCGGCAGCCACATACGTAGGTAATCGATCGGTAGTTCGGGCGCGGGCACGGGCATGCACATCGCGTTCTGTTCCTGCAGATTCTCCACGTGCGCTTCGATCCAGGCGATCACGCTGCCCGAAAAGACCGGCTGGCACCAGCGGACCATCAGGAGGTTGACCGCTTCATCCTGGAACACCGGCACGCGCGGCACCGGCTGGATCGCACAGGCACTGCAGTCGATGTACAGCGTGTCAGGATCAACGGCGAGTTCTCCCTTCTCCAATATGATGCACGACGGCTCGATCGCGTGCACGCGGCCCAGCCGTACGATCTTACCGACCTTGCGCAATTGGGCCATCTCGCCGCGCGAAACGAGTGCGCAGCGGTAGGTCGTGGGTTCGATGGCAGGGTCGATCCGCATCAGCGCGCCGCCCGCTTCGAGTCGCCGGAACAGATCGGGTACGTCGCGTGCGTCGCGGATCGCATCGAATTGCACCACGTTGTTCTCGAAATAGCGCCGCCAGCCGGCCGGGCCGGGCTGCATGTTGGCACGGTCCATCACCCAGGCGTCGCGCGGCATGATCCAGCGGATGCGCTCGTGCGGTACACCGTTCTCGATTAGCCAGATGCACGCATCCATGCCGGTCTTGCCGGAGCCGACGACGGTATAGCACGAGTAAGGCCGCGTAACCTTCGGCAGCTCGTTGCAGGGAATGCATTGCACACCCGCGGCCACGCTGTATTTTGGCGGGTGAGTGGACGGCACCTCGGTTTTCGCATGCGTGGCATTCACCCATTTGCGCCGCACGCGCACCTCGTGCTCGGCGCCGGTTAGCAGCGAGCGGAAGCGATGCGTGCGGCCGTCGCTCGCGAAGTGATCGCATTTCGGGAACCACTGCACGCGGCCAGAGGGAATGAAGCGCTGTTTCATCACCTGCTCGAAATGCGTAAGCACCTCGGCGCCCGAGGAAAGACCAAGCATTCCTTCGTTAAAGCCCGTCGCTTCATGCGACCAGTCACTCAGTTCGCGCGATGCCACGCCATACCAGGCGGACGGCTGGTGCAGCCGCACGTACGGATAGGTGTCGTTCCAATGGCCACCGGGACGGTGGTGGCGATCCACCATCACGACTCGCGCATCTGGCGACTCGGTGAGCAACGTGTCGACGAATGCCATGGCGGTGGCGCCCGTTCCTGTCACGAAGTAGTCGGACTCGATCCATGCCATGTCACCCTCCTTAATGGGAGACTTTGAAGTCGCGCCATAACGATTCCGGTGCGTTATACGGCCGTCGCATTTCTAAGGTCTTCGGTTGAGTGCTTGCGCTTCGGCTACTACTTTTGCTAACGGGACTATACCCGCATCGCAATCTCATAGTTCGGGGTTACGTCGTGTCTGTACGCTGCCGCACACACGTCTGAAGTGCACGTGGTCATTCGATGGTCAGGGGCAGGACGCCGGGATATCTACTCCGCGTCTCCACATCCGGAGACGCCGCACCGTTTATTGGTGTCCGTGAGCTGACGAACGTCCCTTGTCCCAGGCAGAGGTGACGTTTGAATATCCGTCCCGGAGCGCGGTCGAATGGCGGGAGATGGCCGATTTCTGCCCGATGCGTCTGCGCCCATGTCGCGCCTCGAGAGCCGCTGGAAGATGGGTTCTGGACCTCGCCAGACGATTCTTCTACTTTGACGGGCATAGCTCTACGGCTAGGCAACGCTCTTTGCTGCGATGCAAGCTTCAGACCCAAGCGACCAAAGTCCAAGCGAAACGAACCCCCGCGGCCCCCTCCACACCCCCCTTCAGATGTTTTCAGATCCGTTCAGGACATTTATCCGGCACTCGAATAGCTTAAGCGGGTTGCATGCGGGCGATCGTCACCGGAAGCGGCGATGAGCGCGTCGACGTAGCCCGGCCCCGTTTGCGCCGGCCGCACGCAGAACGGACGAGTAGCCTATGACTTTGCTGACGGACAGCCCAGCCTTGAAGTGGTGGTCGGCGTGGTGTGTGCGAGTGTGGTCAGCGCGGTGCTGTTTCCCCAGCCCGTCACGCCCGCGCTCTACGCGTCGAGCCGCAGAAACTTTACGAACCTGTTGAGCGCCGTGCACGAGATGCTTGGGCGCGCCACGGCCGTTGCCGCTTTCGACACGTTTCTCGATCTGATTCGCGAGCGCGCCGGCGTGCAAAGCCTGCGTAGCGGTGCCGTCTTCGAGGATCCGTCGATACGACTGCACCACCACGTCTTTCTCGATCTCGACAGGAGCTTCCTCGTCACGGTTGCGTGGATTCACGCCTTGCATCAATTGAAGGCGCGTGTGGAAGCGGAGGCCGATCCGCATGCGCTCGCGGCTGTCGGTGAACTGCTCGCCGCGTCGATGGCGATCTTCGTGATGATCGGCAGCTATGTGAATACGTTTGCGAAAACGTCGATTCTCGGGCTCGGTTTCAACATCTATTTCTGCTTCATCGTCGGCATATCGAATCCGACCGTCTACAACCCGAGCGCTTATCTCGACACAGGGTTTGCGTTGCTGGCCGGCATCGCGTTCGCAGCGCGCAAGGACTATCCAATCAACGACGGGACAGGACCGCACGGAGTCACCCATTTGTCGGACCCGAATCTCCCCCTCGCGGATGGAACCTGAAGGCGCGAGTCGCTGGAGCGCGCGGGTCCCTCCCGGCGCAATGAAATCCGCTTCCTCCGATATGGCCGGAGAAGCAGTCCGGCGTAGAATCTCCCGGTTTCGCAGGCACTCCCGCCTCGTCACAGGACCAGATATGGAAATCAAGTGGATCGAAGACTTCATCGCGCTCGCCCGCTATCAAAGCTTTTCACGGGCGGCGGAATTTCGGAACGTGACGCAGTCAGGGTTTAGCCGGCGAATCCAGTCGCTTGAGCAATGGGTGGGCGCTGACCTCATCGACCGGAGCAACTTTCCCCCGACGCTGACGCCAGCAGGGCGACTGTTCCAGGAAGCCGCGGAAGACATTCTCGAGAAGCTTTTCGATACGCGGGCCATCATCCGCACAGAGCAACGAATGGCCGGCAAAGGCCTGCAGATTGCGGCCGGCCACACAATCGCGCTGAGCTTTCTGCCGGCATGGTTGAAGGCGCTCACCGCGCATTTTGGCGAGGTACGCGCTCGGGTCATTCCGGCGAACGTGCACGATTCGATTCTGATGCTCGTCAACGGCAACTGCGAACTTATGTTTGCGTATCACCATCCGGAGTTGCCGCTCCATCTGGACCCGGCGCGATATCAGCATCTGACCGTCGGCGTCGACACGTTCATGCCGGTGTGCCGCCCCAATGAACGCTCGGCCCCGGCGTTCCGGTTACCGGGAACCGTGAATCGTCCACTCCCGTTCATTTCCTATACGGAGACCAGCTATTTCGGCCGCTGCCTCGCGCTGCTTCTTGGACAGGCAACTGCCGCTCCGGCGCTGCAGCTTCATTACGAATCCGACATGGCGGAAGTGCTGAAGAAACTCGTGATGGAAGGTGAAGGGGTCGCATGGCTACCCAAAAGCTCCGTCATTGCAGAACTGGAGTCAGGTGAACTGGTGCCCGCCGGGCGCTCCGAGTGGCATCTGGAGGTCGAGCTGCGCGTGTACCGCGATGTCTCGAATCGCAGCGAGTTTCTGGAGAAGCTCTGGGGACACCTCCGTGCAGCCTCGCAGCCCTCCTGATAGGGTTTTCACGGGTTATGCGAAATTAGCATGACCGCATGCCGTAGTAGCATCAATGATTTTTTGACGTTCCTTAATATCCGTCCACATACAAAAACGCGCCTAATTCAGCGACGTTTTTGCCATCCATGCTCAAGTGGCGCACCCCGCCGCCGGGCGCCATTCCTGGACGGATTCAAATGAAGAATCGCCTCACACTCTATATTTTTGTCGGCATGGTGCTCGGCGTTGTAGTTGGCTACATCTGCCACCGGTCGGTGGCGGATGCCGCTGAAGCCAAGACCGTTGCCGGCTATTTTTCAATCATCACCGATATTTTTCTTCGTCTCGTGAAGATGATTATCGCGCCGCTGGTTTTCGCGACGCTGGTCTCCGGCCTTGCCGGCATGGCTGGGACAAGCGATGTGCGCCGAATCGGTTTCAGGTCGGTGGGATGGTTCCTTTGCGCGTCTCTCCTGTCTCTCGCCCTCGGTCTTGTCCTGGCGAATCTATTTCAACCGGGCGCGGGGCTGCATATGGTGCAGACCAGCGCCGATGTGACGACTGGTTTGAATACCGCGGGTCTGAACTTTAAGGACTTTGTGACGCATGCGTTTCCGACCAGCATCATCGATGCAATGGGCCGCAACGACATCCTTCAGATTCTTGTTTTCTCGGTACTGTTTGGCGTTGTGCTAAGCGTAATCAAGACCGACCCACGCGTAGCGCCGTTAATTGCCGGCGTAGATGCTCTCGTGCCCGCCATGCTGAAGCTGACCGACTACGTGATGCGCCTCGCGCCGATTGGTGTCTTTGGTGCGCTGGCTGCGGCGATTACCGTACATGGCCTGGATGTGCTCACCACGTATGGGAAGCTTATCGGCAGTTTCTATGTCGGTCTGGCGCTTCTTTGGACGCTTCTCATCATCGTTGGATATTTCTTTCTCGGGAAGCAGATTTGGGCGCTGTTAAAGATGGTTCGGGAGCCTGCAATGCTCGCGTTTTCGACGGCGAGCAGCGAGGCGGCCTACCCTCGTCTGACTGAAAAGCTTGAAGAGTTCGGGGTCGACAAGAAGGTCGTTGGATTCACACTGCCGCTCGGATACGCGTTCAACCTGGACGGTTCAATGATGTACCAGGCATTCGCTGCGATTTTCATCGCGCAGGCGTTCGGCATCGATATGCCACTCGGCGCCCAAATCATGATGCTGCTGGTACTCATGGTGAGCAGCAAGGGGATGGCAGGTGTCGCCCGAGGCTCAGTGGTCGTTGTTGCTGCTGTCGCGCCGATGTTTCATCTGCCGCCGTCCGGGGTCGTGCTCATCCTTGCCATCGACCAGGTGCTC
>DASVNP010000344.1:0-13277 GCA_036383775.1 Paraburkholderia sp.
GCAAGCGGGGAGGTGGACGCGCTGCGGGCGCAGAATGGCCAGCTGCGCGAGCGGATTGACCATCTGCTGCTGGAAGTGGATCAGTACCGCCGCACCCTTGCGACCCGGCCGACCGGGAGCCGCTGAGCGCATGGCGGGCCCCATCGGGCCGGTGCGCGGGTTCCGGCCGGCAGCCCGATGGGGCGTCATTGCGGGTTCGTGATTACTCCAGTTATCAGATCTAGCGATTTCCTGTGAGCGGCGAACGCCATTTGACGATATGCCCGCGTCGCCGGACGGCGCGGCGCTTGTCACCAAGCCGCGGCCCCCGCCTCAAGGAACTTCAACGAACAGCCGATAAGAACGTCGAGTCAATCCAAGGAGATTCCATGCAAATCAAATGCGTAATGTCGGCTGCGGCGCTTGCCACGGTTCTGGCCACCGCCGCGTTCGCCCAGGCGCCGGCGGTTCCGGCCGTGCCGCTCCTGCAGGCCGTGTCGCCCGATGGCTACCCGAAGCTGTCGGTCGATCAGAGACAGTTCTACGTGGCAGGGGCGCTTGACACCGACCGGGTGCTCTTCGAGCAGACCAAGCCGCTTTTTGCGGCCTGCCTGCAGGGCATGACCATCGCCCGAGCCACCGAAATTGTTGATCGGGGCCTCGCCACGCTGGAGCCCATGCTGCGGTCGAGCATGCCAATTGCCGTGCACAATGCGCTGCTGATGGACTGCGATCGCCGTGGCTTCAAATCCTCCTGACGGACCGGCCTCCACCGATGAACATCTTCTACGCGCTTTCTGAAGGGCGAGGCAGGCTGACCGAGACCAACCTCAGTGCGTTCGCGGCCTTTCTCCTCGCGCCTAACAAACCGCACGGCTTTTCCGGTGCCTTTCTCCGCGCCTTCCTTACCGAGGTCGCGAAGTGCTGCGCCGATCCAGAGCGCTTCAGCGCCGCGCTTTCGCATCCGCTACTGAGCGTTGAAGTCGGGCTGGAAAAGAAGTACGACAAGCCGGTCTCGCGCATCGTCGACATCGAGATCCAGTTAATAACGGGCGATGGCGACTCCCAGCAGACGGTCCATCACATCATCATTGAGAACAAGGTGAAAGCCGGCGCCGCGCAGACGCAGCAGCTTGCCGAGCAATTCGCCTGCATCAGCGAAGCGAACCGGGACCTGCCGACGCCTGTCACGGTGGTGTTTCTGACGCCGCCCGGTGACGCTGCGGCGCTGCGGGCGGAATTCGACGCCCTGAAGCTTGATGTTCGCCATCCGCACCGAAAAGCGTGGCTGCGATGGACCGGCGGGCCGGAAAGCCAACGTTCCGTATCAGAGTTGATCCGCGACCTGCTGCGGCGTGAGGCGATCGCAGAAATTGAGCCAATCACGGATTACACGCGGCACACTCTTAAGGCGTTCGTCCAGTTCCTTCAACGGGAGATCGTCGCTGAGTCGGTGGCAAAGCGCAGGTTCGCGAGCCAGGATTCGATGGACGTGATCGAGCAGCGGCTGGTCGAGCTAGACGGGAAAGACTATGTGATTGCCCGTTACCGCGGGGCGGGAACCTCGGGACCAGTGAAGGTGTTCGACGCGGAAGCGGACCAGGAGGTCGATGCGCACCCGATGCTGCGGGTCGCGAATTCGCAGTACGCGCTGGGCATCCAGCTGCACGGCAGCGGTGGTCGCATGATCAACACGCAGCTGCTCGGCAAGTATGTGCTGACCGAGCTGACGAAACGGGGCGTCGGTGCGGCGTCGGGCGGCGACTGACCGGCACTGAGTATCCGCCGTGCGCCGCGGCGATAGAATGCGAATCGTCCTCTCTCGCCGCGTTGCCAATGCCGATTCCAACTACCGACTTCTTTGACCGTATTCTGCGTGGACCGTATGAAGCGTTATGCGCAACACCGCAGGCAGCAGCTCACCTCACCGGCGCATTTCGCTACGACGGCGTTCAGCTGGAAGAGGGCGACACGTTTGAACTGTTCGGCGTGACGATGACGAGCCAGGAGGCGGCTCTGCTGCTGATGGCGTTCAACGGCGCGCGGGTCCACGAACAGGACCAGTACGACTACGGCGACGACGAGGCGCCGCCGGGCACGTATTTCACGACCGTCCATCCTGCTCTGGTGCACGAGGGTCATAAGAACCGCGTTGGTATCTACGATGAACAGGGCGCGGGAGAAGCGTTGTTCCTTGATGATGTTCTCGCGGACGATGCGCTCGACGAGCTGGACGCTGACGAGGCGGGGCCGCCGCGTGCCGTGCACGTCGATCATTTTTTCTTGCGCCACCAGGCGCCGGAGTGGCTTGGCACAATTGCGTTCGCCCTGTGCGCCATGATCGCGCACCGGTTGGGCTTTTCGCGTATCTCTCTGATCGCTGGCGGCGGCCGCGGTCATGATCCGCGGATGATCGGCTATTTTTTCTGGCCCAAGCTAGGCTTTGACGCACCGCTGGAGCCGGACGAAGCGAACGAGAACCCGGCGCTTGCCGCATGCAGGACGGTCCAGGACGTGATGACGATTGACGAGGTATGGTGGCGGGAGAACGGCTGGCAGCGATGGATGGAGTTCGATCTGGCGGCCGACAGTCGGTCTTGGAGAAAGCTGCTAGACTATCTTCGTGAAAAGGAGTTGATATGAGCGAAGCACTGAAAGCGAAGAAACCGACTGGCGCTGCCAAGCCGCCTAAGGTGGTTGTTCGCCGGCACCGCTCGAAGACGATGCCAGCTGTGACGCCCGCCATGAAAGAGCGCCTGCGCGCGAAGGCCAAGACGTCTACAAGAAGCTCTTTTCCTGAGCTGCCGGAGTGGCGCTTGGAATCCTGAACAACAGAAAAGCGGGCCGCGAGGCCCGTTTCCTTTTTAGCACGAGTCCGTCATCGAACGACAACGCGTGCGGATAGGCGTCGGATGAACCTGAACGAACGGGGCAGTTTCCATTGAACAGCGGGCCATCTGTTGACGCGACGTAGGTTTTCGCCTCAACTATTCTCGGTGTGTTGGGCCTGAAGGGTCGACCTCGTTCTGTTTTGGATGTAATCGAGCAATAGACTGAAGTATGCGCCTGGGTCCCCGCCGGCGTCTTCCTCCTTCCATCTATCGACATACCCCGATGCCTTTGCGTCGAGTTCCACCCGAAGCAAATTGCCTGTCTTGTACGTACTCCAAAGCCGTCGCAGTTTTCTGATCGCTGCGAGGTTCGTCTCGGCCTTGAGCGATTCCGCATGTAGCCGAGCTGATTCTGCCGCTAGTTTTTTTGAAAGGCTCTCCCTTTCCAAAGCCTCGAGATACCGCGAGGCCTTTTTTGCGTGTTCCAACGCTTCCAGCTGCGCGAGTTGACGCTGCACAGGCTCGCGGAGATTGTGCAGCCAGATTCGGTCGGAGAAAGAGTCCCGGACAAAGGCCCGGAGCTTGTGCCAATCAACATCGCGAGGGATACGCCAGGCTTCGAGCTCCATGGCGGACAGCCCCATTCGCGCAATTTTCGCGCGCTTGTCATCGTCAACGCGATGCGTGACGGCTACTTCAATAATAAGGTCGCGCCCCGAAACTGAGACTACGGCGTCGGCAACGATGTCCGCGATTCGCACTTCGAGGCGCGGAGAGCTATAGGAAGCGCGACGCCCCGCCAGCGCTTTTTGCGCGCTCTTCGTGTGCCCGCTATAGGTCGCTGTCGCCTCCACTATCAGTTCCGGTAGGGCGATTACGTCGCCGTCTGCGATGACCTGATTGATGGCGCGGTGTAGCGCCGTCTCCGCAGCGGTCGCGCAGCTTCCAGAAAAGTCGTGAGCGAAGTGCCATGCGTTGTGCGTTCCTTTCTTTGCGACAACAGCGCTATTGCAGGCCGCGCAGACGCATTGGCAAGCGCGGCCGCGCTCCACCTCTGAAACGTGCAAAATCCTCCCGTCGCGATTGACTGCGAAGCTAGCCTCGGGCGCAACCCTTTGCGGTGGAGTGTTCGACGGATTCATTTCGGTCCGCTTTCGGCATTTGTCGCAGCGCCGGGTTTTTCGTTCGGTGTGACGCGTATGCTCATCGACGCACTTCGAGCCGACAGCTGCCCAGCTCTGTGGTGGCATGTCGTCACTCAGAGCCTGAACGTCCTCGTCAATCGTCCACCATCAGTGGATATGGCGCCTGTCTTCAACGGGGCGCCTGGCCGCTTCAAAAACTGACCTCGGGCTGAGACTGGATCATGGCGTTTGAGTTGTGCTCGGGATGACGGGCGTTGTGGCGACGACGGACACAATTCCTACATGTGTGCTGACCTTAGGCTTAGCAGCAGGGACCGGCGCCGCAGCGACGCCTACTTCTTTGAAACCCCTGGCCAGCAGCGTTGGCCTAAGTTCCTTCAGAGCACTGTGCGGCACGGCCACCCACAGCAGGTCTCGGGCCCGAGTCGCCGCGACGTAGCCAATGCGACCGACCTCCGTGTTGACGCCGTCCAGCAGTGCCAGCGCATGCTCTTTGAGGGTCACGTACAGCACGGCGTCCAAGCTCTCTCCCTTGGCTTTGTGAACGGTATCGACCCGCAGCGGCGCGACATCGCTGGAGGCCAGGTCCTCGACGCTTGCGAGGGGCGCGTTCGGGAGCGCCTTCTTCGACAACTTGCGACCGATATTCTCGGTCGGCTTAAGGCCAAACTTTGACTCCAAGCTGGCCAGCAAGACTTTGACGCGGGCCAGCAGCAAGGAGTGCCACTGTGTGTCGGCGACCAGCGACGAGGAAGGCACGCCAGTGGCCGCGTCGCGCGTAAATGCCCAGATTGCCTTGCGGAGTTCCCGGTCCGCCGCATCACTGGATGGTTGAGTGATTTGACTCGTCAAGCGATGGGGCGCGTTGTCCAGCAGCGCGACCACAGCGACGGCTACTCGCTGAAACGCTTTCAGAAAGTCCTTTCGCTGGTCGCGCAGCACTGCGGCAGCCGCGAAAGCCTTGACCAGGCCTTGGCCGGCCGGCGCTTCGTCGCCACGCAGCGTCTCGGCGAGTCCTTTTCCCCTGCAGAGGACGGCTGAGCGCGTGATGTCGGCCCCAACGGCGGACATCGCGCCCTGAAACGCGGTGATGAGTTGTGGATGCTGGTCCCGCTTATAGCTCGTGAAGAAGGCACCATGCGGCGTGCTGGGCGCAGCTCGCTCCGCGTAATCGCTACGGCCGCACAGACCGTTGGCAAGATCCACTATGCTGGGGGCGGACCGGAAGTTCCGTTCAAGTGAGTGCTGCATGACGCCGGCGCGCTGGTGATAGTCCGTCAGGAACCTACCGTCGGCGCCCGCGAACTCGTAGATGCCCTGGTTGGGATCGCCGATAAGCGTCACGCACGATCCAGCGCTGATGAGCAACTCTAGGATGGCCTGGTGCACGGATCCAATGTCCTGCGCCTCGTCGATCAGGATGTGTGGGTATCGACGAACCAAAGCGGCGAGCAATTCGGGGCGCTCCTTCAGCGCCCGGTATGCCCAATAACGTCCCAGCTCATGCGTGTAGGCGCCGGTGCGACCCAGCTTCGCAACGAGGTTCCGCGCCGTGGACGGGTCCACCAACTCGATCTGGTCATTATAGACGTGGAAGAACACCTCGTCGCCGTTCACGAATGCCAGGTGCAGCGCGGTGATCGGCTGAGGAAAAGGCGATGTCGCGAACTTGAAGCCGTCCAGGAAGGACTCGCTGCCCGTCACCAGGAATGCCGCCCGCGGGGACTTCATGGTCCGATGGCCGTGAGGGCGGATGACGTTTGTGGTGATGAAGCCGTCCAGTGTGTCGATGTCGACCCTCGACCGGCCGGCGCTGGACGGCAGGCTGCCCGCCAAGTCGTCATAGGCGTTGCGAAAGGTCTCGACTGCCACGTTGGAGAAAGACAGCAGCGCCACGCGGCCGCGCGCCTCGCCGAGATCGCGGCGCATCCGCACGAGGCGGTGCACGGCGGTCTTGGTCTTACCGCTTCCGGCGCAGGCGATGACGCACAGCGGTACCATCGGCGCGTCGATGACGCCCTGCTGCTCTGGTGTTAGCCCGCTCATGGCTTCGGGGCCTCCACCATTTTGCAAGCGTGCTGGATGGCGGCCTGGATGTATGTCGGCACGGTGAAGGCCACCTTGTCGTCAGAAATGACCTGGGCCAGCGACTGGGCGAAGCTCCCTTTCTGAACGTTGTTCTTCGGGCGCTCAAACATCCCGCAGAACAGTGCCTTGGCCTTTGCCGCGTCGTCAACTTCCCCGTCGACGGTGGCAACCAACGACTTTGCGATCCTCGGATGCAGCTCGGCCAGCGCCTTGAGCATGGCCGTGCGGTTGTCGGAGTCCAGGGCGAGGTCGTACTCGAACGTCTTGAGCCCGTGGAACACCTTAACGCGCGTGTCCTCGCGGGCCTTCATCTTGGCTGTATTGGCCGAAACGGTGATGACGTCGCCGGGCGCCGGATACACCGGCTCGGGGTCGTCGTCCTCGCCTTCGTCTACTGACTCGCCAGCGGCTGCGCCGGCCAGCGCGGCAGTCGGCGATGGCGTGAGCGTGCCAGCCACGGCCACCGCTCCCGCCGCGTTCGGTGGTTCGGCCGCGGGCGGCACCGGGTCAGCGTCGGTGAGGATCGCCACCGGAATCTTCAGCGCCTTGTCCCCAAAAAGGGGAAGAAACGAGTCGAAGTTCAAACCCTCGACACTGATGAGGCTCACGCCATGCTGGCGCAGGTCGCAGCCGATGCGCTTAGCCAGCGCGTCGACCATCATCAGCTCAGCCGCGCCTTCGACGAAGATCACGCGGCGGGCGAAGAAGAGTTCGGCGCGTGTGACGTCGAGGTAGCGCTCGAGCTTCTCGCGCTTGCCCTTCTCAAAGACGACGCTGCGCGGAAGGAAGGTCTCTACCGCTGTACCCGTGTCCACAAGGCATACCAGGCTGTCAAGGTCGGCTATGCTGGCGAAGTTAGGTGAATGGCTCGTCACAAACAGCTGGACGGGCTTCTCACCTTCGACAGCCTGGATGGACTGCAGGTACTGCAGCAGCACGGCCTGAAGTTGGGGATGCAGATGCGCTTCGGGCTCCTCGACGATAAGCCCGCGATAGCAGGAGTCCGGGTTCTTGGTCAGCTCGCTCAGCACGACTGCCATGTATATCAGGTTGTTGAAGCCCAACCCGTTCTGCTCAATCTCGAAGGCATCCACCAGCAGCGATAGTCGGGACTTCAGGCTCTTAAAGTCGCTGGCGCTCAGGTCGACCTCCAGCAGCTGCGCGAGCTGCGGGCCCAGCATTGTCTTGTGCCGAGTATCGATGGCCTTATGCGTGTTGACGATGGGAAGGTGCGCCTTCAGTTTGCCATCGAGTTCCTGAAGCGCCTTGTTGATGCCGTCGATACCGGTCTCATCTGCCAACAGTTGTAGCAGTCGCGCAAGCTGGCTGGTCCGGCCCGGCCTCAGGCCGTGCGAGGCATCGCGTAGCGGCGGCAGGTATACGCCCCGCAGGTTTTCCATCATGTCCGCCGTCAGGCCCACGTCTTCATGCTCGCCGCACCACCGCTCGGCCCGCAGGCGGCCAGCCTTGTCGGCGTCCGAGTAGCGTATCTTAATGTGTGCTTCCAGACCGCCGGCTGCGCCCGGCACCAGGGCGGCTAGGAAGTCAGCTTCGTCATCGAGGGTGAGCCCGCTGAACACGTACTCGAACACGATGTCACCGGACGGCGTGCCACCCTGCGGACGGTGCAAATCTTCTTCGCCGAGGCGCGGATAAGGTTCGTCATGTCCGGCCAGCAGCGCGCGCAAAGCGTCGACCACCGCTGTCTTACCGACGTTGTTGCCGCCGACCAAGACATTTAGGCCGGCTTGGAACGACAGCTCCGCGTGCTTCAGCTTGCGGAAGTTCTTGATGACCAGTTTCGATAGGTGCATTGTTTTTTTCCTCTTGCCTGCAGGTTCTGGCCCATGCAATGCATTTTATCCTGACAGCCTGCTGCTGGCCGCCCCGAACTCGACTTCTCTTGGCAGCCTGACGCGGTCCATGAGGTCTCTATGTGTCTTCGGCCGGTGCGCAACCGTCGAGATTTTTGCACTTTTATTGGCGCATACCGCAGGCATTTTCATTTTCTATGTCACGCCGCGCCTCCATCGTGACAGCGCTTTTGAAAATGTCCAATTGAATCAGACCGCCGGCTTTCACTAACTCTGGCATCGCACATGAATCTCAACATCACGACCAACGCCGATCTTGCGATAGATGATCGTGAGGAAACCAACCACTTTGCCGCCACAGCGGTCGGCGTGTCGGCCCGTACGATCAGAAACGACGAAGGCGGTGACCTCGTTGTCCGATGCCATTTTCGAAAGCGAGCAGACGTTGGGCGGGATTCATGCCGTTAAAAACTTGGCGGGCTTCATGTGGTGGCGTCGGGCGAAAACAGCACCGAAAGCGCCCGAAGACAACACCCGTGATAACTCGCGTTGATCAACGGTGCGGTATTCGGGAAGTCGAGAAGAGGGTGGGTGAGGGCGTTTTCACTGGTGAAAATTCGGTCGATGCCATCGCCGGTGCTTGGACCTTAGCCCTTTGCTTCCCCGGGTCGTTGCAGACGCATAAGGGGAACGGTCGGAAGGACACAGTCGCCATCAGGCTCGGGTCGATCGGAGTCCTCTGCGAGCTCTGCGACATCTGTTATTGGAACGGGCCTTCCGGCCCAGCCGCACTTGTCGCAGGTCGGGCGCTCCCATTCAATTTCAGGGACATCTTCAAGGAATCCGCGCTCCGGCGAGAGTCGGTGCGATCCGCATGCCGGGCATTGTTCCGGCACGCCCCGGATATGCTGAATGACCGCCGAGGTGCAAAGGGAAATCGCGTTTTCCGTGCAGGCAATCGCGGCTTCCGCGTCATGCCAGTGCGAGGCTTTGGTATGGGTCAGCCAGTTCGCGAATTTCCACGCGCCTTCGAGCAGCGTTTTGAACAAATGTCGCCTGTGCTCGTGTGAGGCGCCGGCGAGCGCGATGCTGCAGATGTGATCCGCCCATGCCTTGAGGTCTGCTTTTTTCGGTTGCTCGTGGTCGGACGTCCAGGGCAGGACCGTTTGCGCCGCGCCGCTGAACGCCAGTAACGCTTCCCGGCATCGCACGCCGATCGATTGATAATCATTAACTTCTTGGGCCTGTGCGAGAGCGTCGGACGCTTCCTGTATATAGCGGTAGCACTCCGCAAACGGCTCGATTGGCAAAGCTGACAGCTTCTGTTTCTCGGTGCGCGGAACACGCAGGCACAGACCGATATGGAACGACAGCGCGAGATCCATATTCGGAAATTGCTCTTGTGAATACAGATTCATCGGTTGGGTGATGACCCACCACCGATCGACGTCGGTGTGAACGTCCCATACGTCATGCTGGACGTGAAGAACGTTCTCTGCGTAAACCTTCTGGACCATCTTTACAGTCAGGTCCGGAGCCTGGGATTCCATGTAGCTCGTAACGTGGTCGATCTCTTCCTGAGTGGCCGGCAGCATGTGGTTTCCTGTTTCTGATTTATCTGGCGAAATTGAATCCGTTATTTGATTCCCGGTATTTTCGCACCGCGTCGAATAAATTCCGGCGAATCTGGCTTTCGGCGGACCGGACTCTATGCGCTGCACGCACCGCGGGCCGATATAGCTAGTCTCGGCCATCCCGCGACGATCCCTTTCGCAACGTCAAAACCTCATTCAGATGAACGCTGCTAAGGGGCTCTGGCCAAGCGGCTGCTGGACACGATGCAGGATGCCTTGGCCGTCGCCTGCGAACATCGCGCACTCGTTGCGAGCCTTGTCACTTGGCTCCGGCAACAGCGCGTCGGGACCGTCGCTGCGGTGCAGACCCCCGACAACATGGCATTCAAGAAGACCTTGCAATGGATCGTGCTGTCATTCTGTTTTCCCAGGCCGGTCTGCCGGCCCTCATCACGACGGCGAGTGAAAGCTATAGCTTCCCTTTTTCCGAGTTCTTCGCGTCGGCGCTCCGCAATCCGTGTACGCGCCCCGCATAAGCAAGTGCCGCGGGGGGCGCCCTTGGTGCGCAGTTGACGTCGTGCCGTCGCTTGCGGCCGTGCAGCCACTTCTCGTGGCGTCGTGGATCGAGCTGCAGACGGTCACGCGGCCACGTACGCCGCGCCATCAAGAAGAACGCGGTTTGGGTCGACCCCGCGCGGGCCGCTGGACACGTCATCGACCAAGCTATGACAGGCATGTCTCGACCCGAAGCGGTCAATTAGGATTCTCGAAAACGGTCGCTCGGTGAAGCACGGCTATACGGATAATCACCTCATGTTCACCCCAGAGTTTGCGTCACAAGCTGGCTGGCTATCTGGCGAAATACACCCCGAAGGATTTCGCCTCGCATAAGCTCAACGAAATGCGCTACTGGACCAGTCGAGGGGTTGTCGTTTGACGCTGCCCGTCCTCGGTGCGTCGCTGGATCGGTGTGAGGTGTTCTGGCGTCAGGAATTAGGTGTGTTCTGGTTATCGACTCGGGAACGTGTCTAGCCCGATCGTCCCCGACTCAGGCCGCCGTATTCGGGTCGGCTTCACCGTCGTCGGGCGCGAACATGTCGACGAAGCGCCCGGAGAACAGCACACCGAACTTCCCTCTCCCTTCGTCAAGGGCAAGGTTGCGTTGCTCAGACACGCGTTCGATGTGCTCGCGTGTCGTCGGGGTCAGGTGAGTCTTCAACTGAGTCACCATATTGTTTACGACTTGGACTTCGTTTGCCAGACGGTGCAGGCCAACAGCTTGAATATCAACGCCAACCGTGCGCTCCCATAGCGATCGGTACTGCTTGAAGACGGGCACGCGGCCGTTGAAATAGACCTCGTTGAACTTGAGTTGCTCAAGCACAACATTGCCATGAAGCAGGTCGTTTCTCTCATTCACCAGCGTGTGATACGCCTTGAACGCTGCGTGCTTGTAGTCCACCTGAGATTCGAAGCCCGTGCAGGTCACCGACAGATTCATGATCCTAATGTCGATGGGTTGGCGGATCGTGTTGTCTCGCAGCCTCTGATTGGACTTTAGCTCGGGCCGCATGAGGGCGAATAGCAGGAGATTGACGAAAGCTTCGGCCATTACCGGGAGCATCGATCGGATGCCGAAGCACAGGCCAAGGCCCTTCGAATACCTAGTGGCCACGTCAGACCAGTCGGTGTTAAGCACCTGCTGGACGCTTGCGATGTCGGGCATTGCGTCGTCCTCGGGTCGAAGGTTCAAAGCGTTGAGTTCGCGGAGGAGCGAGTCGACTGAACTGCGGATTCGCTGATACGGATTCACGAATTCGGTCCAGTCCTCGAGCGACTTTCGCAACTGAGCCATCTGCTGGCCTTGACTCGCGAAGTCAGCCTTGATCTGGGTAGCAAGATCTGGCATGTCCGCCTGACTGATGCCGGGGACGTCAATAAGGACGACGGCGGTTCGGAAGTTCATCCCCTGGAACAGCACCCAACCAGTAGATGTCCGTAGCATCCACTCCCAGTGGATCAGGTTCTCCGAGCTGTCATTCCGCAAAAGGTTTTGCGGGCCATTCGGAACACCGAATCGAGCGCGGAAGTAGCAGTACAGATCGCTTGGCGCGACTTCGTTTCTGAGGGCAAGAAACGTCGACTTCGGCTCTCGATTCTTGCGCTGCAATTCAGTGAGGATCTCGGTGAGCGGTGGGCAGTCGAGACCAGCAACGAAATTGGTGGGAAGTGACATAGCAACTCGTCGACGGTGGAAAGATGCCCCGTATGGGAACGGCGCGGTTGGAACAATGGCAGTCTACGCTTTGCGGAGCGTCCGTTCGTGGCCGATGACAACGAGATGCGTCGCGCATAATGCGACGCTACATCGAAACGTGACAACTGGCCGAGCGCGTTAAGGCTTATTCGACGCCTGCCCACACGCGCCGCGGCAGACTCACGGCCATGTGAATGAGGGAAGTCGTCCAATAACCCTTAACCCTGACAGTCTTTCCTTAATATGCAACCCTGAAAGTCGGCGAGTCTTCCGGGCGACTTTTGCGACGGTCGTAAATACGGGTCGTGGCGATGTTGGCGTGACCGAGCCATTCCTGAACCCGGGCGATATCGGCTTCATGTTCCAGCGCATTGGTCGCCGCCGTCGCCCGCAGGCTGTGCACACCGAAGCCCTGCACCTCGATTTTCGCGACCGCTGCGTACGCGAGCACGACCTTGTAGACGCCATCGGCCGTCAATGCCGCATTTGTCTTCCTGCGTGCCGGCTGGAAGAGGGGGGCGTTGGGTGTTTCGCCGTGTCCTGCCACTTCGAGGTAAGCTTGGATGCGTTCTGCGCTGCCCGCGTGCAGCGGCAGGTAACGCAATTTGTTGCCTTTGCCGTGAATACGAAGATGCAGAACTCCACGGCGCGCATGAATGTCGCGGACCTTTAGCTGACAGAGCTCTTCGCGGCGCAGGCCGTGATACAGCAGCACTGACAGCAGCGCACGGTCGCGTTTCCCTTTAAGCGTGTTCGCGTCGGGCGCATCGAGCAGCGCGCGCGCCTGATGGTCGTCGAGCGCGGGCGTTTTGCCTTCGTTGCTCTCGACCTTCGGTCGCCTGGCACCCTTGACGGGGTTGAAGTCCACCGCACTCTTTTCGCAGAGGTATTCGAACAGCGACGACAGTGCTGCCAGCTTGCGGCGGATGGTGGCGCCCGACAGTGCACGGTCTTCAAGCACGGTGCGCCAGGCCAGCACATGCGCGCGCGTGACGATACGAAAGTCTTCCGGGCGCGCGATGGCCGTGAAGTTCATGAAGTCGCGCAGATCGACCTCGTAGGCGCGACGCGTGCGTGGATTGTCCAGGTTCGCAAACCATTCGGCTTCAGGCGGGACGTCGGCGAGCTGATGAAACTGGGCGGCCGTGAGCCGCTGCTCACGGTCAGGGAGCGTCGGCAATACGGACATGATTTTCTCCAGGCAGCTCGGCGCCGTGGGCGCGAATCAGGGCGATCAGTTCGCCCGTGCTTGTCTCGAACCGATATTCCCGCTGGATGCCGACCTTGCGTTCATCGACCTCAACGAGGACAACCGTTTTGCCATCGTCGCTCGCCTCTAGGCTGAGTGACCGGCATAACCTTCCCGTGTCTGTTTCATGCTGCGTAAGCAGGCCCATTGTGCCACTCGCTCCCATGACTGCCAGTTGCCGCATTTCATCCCCGAAAAAGCTCACCTTCAAAACATGGACGTTATTATTGATAACATGTTCTATCAATAGTAACTGCGCCGAAGAAAGCGCGGTGGATCGGTTCCGGAGAACCCACCCGCCCGTGCCCAGGAGAGTCACTTTTTCTTCGGCTTGCTCGAG
>DASVNP010000345.1:0-2582 GCA_036383775.1 Paraburkholderia sp.
GGTCCGCGGCGCCAGCTCCCGCAACACCTTCCGCTTCACGCGTCACAGGCGCCAGCGCCGCCGCGTTTTGCACCGCTGCGTCGTCGCCCTGCGCCGCCAGCGCGTCCGCTGCCGCGACACGTTCTCGCCTGCGCCGGCCCATACGCCACGCCGCCAACAACGCAACCAGCGCGGCGCCAACCGCCGCCGCTACGCTCAATTCCGTCTGCGACAGGCCGACATCATTCGACATTGAACCCGCCGGCGCAGCTGCGTGCGCAGCCGCAACGGCCGTTGCAGACGCGCCCGAGGCCGGCTGCGCGACATTGGCAGACGGAGCACCCGTGGCAACCGGCTTCCCGCCGATACCATGCTTCTGCAGCTCCATCAGCACGCGATTTTTCAGCGCAAGTAACTGCTGCAGGCTCGAGACCTGCACCCTCGGTTGCGATGCCGGCTGCGCGGCGGTCGTTGCAGGCATTGTTGCGGCGCCCGACGCCGAAGCGCCTTCGGCAGCCTCGCTAGCCGAAGGTTGAATCGAGCCGGACCACTCATGCGCACCGCTGGCCGGCGCGGCTGCCGCCTGCGAACCCGCAACCGGCGCCGATGAAGCCGTGATCCCGGCTGACGCTGCCGAGCTTGTCCCAACGGCGGCACTCGCTGCCGCTGAAACCGCGGACGCAGCAGGCGCCACCGCGTGAGCCGCAGCACTTGCGACGCCTGCCGCCGCCGCGCCGCCCTGTGCCACACCGCTCGCCGCTTCCGCCGTCACTCCCGCAGTCGGCGCAGAAGCAGGTGCAGCCGCCGAAGCAGCACCCGCCGCCCCCACCGAAGAGGCCGCCAGAGCACCCGACGCGTCCAGCACCGGCACCGTCAACACCGCGCCCATGCGCATCCGGCTTGGATCATGGTTCATGAAGGCGTTCGGGTTCGCGTCGAACAGCGCGCGCGAGGCGCGTGCGAGCGTCGCGCGGTCGTGCGACTGCGTGACGGCAATCGCCAGGTCGTTCAGCGACTGCCCCGGCCGCACCGTGATCTGGCCACCGTTCGCGTACGAAACAGAGGCGGCGTCTGGCGCGCTCGCGGCATCGGCCGGCGCGGCAGTCGCGCTGCTCATGCCGGCATCCGCCAGTGCAAGCGCCATAGCGGCGGCGGCCAATCGGCCCCTGCACTGAAAATTGAACATGACCCGAAGGGATGAGAGTCGAAGGTTCATCGGGACTCCAGCCGCGTCAGCACGCAGCCCTTTTTTGCGGTTGGGAAGAGACAAGATATTCGGAGCACACAATGAAAAAAGCGCCGCGCAAGCGCGACGCTTCTGGAGTTTTCTACGCGTCGTAACCGCGTAGTTTACTTTACTTGTCGAGCACAATGCGAAGCATACGACGCAGCGGCTCCGCGGCGCCCCACAGCAGCTGATCGCCGACTGTGAAAGCCGACAGATATTCGCCGCCCATCGCCAGCTTGCGCACGCGGCCGACCGGCACCGTCAGCGTGCCCGTGACGACCGCCGGGGACAGATCACGCATCGATGCTTCGCGCTCGTTCGGCACGACTTTCACCCAGTCGTTGCCCGACGCGAGGATGCTGTTCACCTCGTCCAGCGGCACGTCTTTGTTCAGCTTGATGGTCAGCGCCTGCGAATGGCAGCGCATCGCGCCGATCCGGACGCACAGGCCGTCGACCGGAATCGAGCCCGGCGTGCCCATGGCCGGCTTGCCGAGAATCTTGTTGGTCTCGGCGCCGCCCTTCCACTCTTCCTTCGACATACCGTTGCCGAGGTCCTTGTCGATCCACGGAATCAGCGAGCCGGCAAGCGGCACGCCGAAGTTGTCCGTCGGCATGCTGTCGCTGTTCATCGCTTCGAGCACGCGGCGGTCGATGTCGAGAATCGCCGAAGCCGGGTCAGCCAGTTCGTTCTTCACCGCGCCGTGCAGCGTGCCCATTTGCGACAGCAGTTCGCGCATGTTTTGCGCGCCCGCGCCCGAAGCGGCCTGGTACGTCATGGCCGTCATCCAGTCGACGAGGTTTTCGCGGAACAGGCCGCCGAGCGCCATCAGCATCAGGCTGACCGTGCAGTTGCCGCCGATGAAGATCTTCTGGCCCTTGACCAGCGCGTTCTTGATCACGTCGAGGTTGACCGGATCGAGGATGATGACCGCGTCGTCCTTCATGCGCAGCGACGAAGCCGCGTCGATCCAGTAGCCGTTCCAGCCCGCCGCGCGCAGCTTCGGGAACACTTCGTTCGTGTAGTCACCGCCTTGACAGGAGATGATTGCATCGCACTTCTTCAGGTCTTCGATGCTTGTCGCGTCTTTGAGCTTGGTCTCGTTTTTGGCGAACGACGGCGCGTTGCCGCCCGCGTTGCTGGTGCTGAAAAACACCGGTTCGATCAAGTCGAAATCGCCTTCCTGCTGCATGCGTTGCATCAGGACGCTGCCGACCATGCCGCGCCAACCTACGAGACCTACGTTCATGACTTCATACCCTTCGAATGGAAACTTCCCCGCATCTTTGCCCGCAGTGACCGCGCGGGGAAGATGAGCGGGCACGACGGACGATCAGCGTTTCGTGATCGTTTTCGGGGTAATCGTTTTGGTGGT
>DASVNP010000346.1:0-2477 GCA_036383775.1 Paraburkholderia sp.
CAATGACCTGACGGACGTCTGCCGGCGTAATTTTGCCGGCATTCCGGCGGACGTTCGCTTAAAGCCTCACGACTACCGTCCCAAAATATTCCCCGTTGATCACGCACTCCAGGGCCTGCGGCGCCCATTCGAGTCCAGTAATGATTTCGCGTGGAAAGCGAACGCTGCCTGCGTCCAGCCAATCGGCAAACCGGCTGATCCACTCTGCGTGCATGTGCGGATCATCGTCGGCGCTGTAGCCGCGCAACGTAATCTTCTTCAGAAGAAGCTGCATGGAATCCAGTTCGACCGGTGCGGTTCGGCCGGGGCCCTCAGCCGCCAATTGCCCCGACAGCGCGCCGAGAATCACAACACGCGCACCAACGCGTGCGTTGGCAATGGCAGCTTGCAACTGTTCGCCTCCGACGTTATCGATAATGACGTCGATGCCTTGAGGCGCGGCTGCCGCGAGTTGCTCAACGATCGGTGCAGCCCCGCGGAACACCGCCGCGTCATACCCTAACTCGGACACAAGGCGGGCTGCCTTTTCTTTGGAACTGGTGCTGCCGATAACTCGCTTCGCACCGAGCAAGCGCGCAATCTGTCCGGCCATCGACCCGATCGCGCCCGCAGCACTGGAAACGAATACCGTATCGCCAGGCCGGATCTGCACACCACGCGTGAGCGCCGCATAAGCCGTCCATCCATGCCCAAGATAGCCGACCGGGTCAGGCAATCCAGGCTCGACAGGCCGGCATTGTGCGATGGGCACCGTCGCGTATTCGCGCCAGCCCCGGAAATGCAGAACCAGGTCGCCGGGAGAAAAACCACTGCTTGCAGGCGCTGAGACGATTTCGCCCAGCGCTTCCCCTGCAAGTGCGTCGCCCTCACGCAGCGCGGGAAACGGCACACCTTCCACGTCCTCGGCCCCTTTGCTGATCATCATGCGCAACGAGGCCGATACGAGGAAATAACAGTTGCGGACAAGCACCTCGTCATCCGCGGGAATCGGCAACGGAATCGAAACGATTTCGAAGTTTTCGGCACCGGGCAGGCCATCGGGTCTGGCCTTCAATCGAACTTCGCGGCAGGTGTCAGGTATAGCAGTCATCAGGATGTCCTCGTCAGGCGGGCAAGCACACTGTTGTCAAGCTCGCCGATTAATGTGAGCATATGGCTCATATTCCCTTGAAGGCGGTAATTTGGCTACTCGCATTCCCACGCGCGCTGCAACGATGCGCAAAGCCCCACGGCAAGCGCGTTCGCGCGCCACGGTCGAGGCTATTCTCACGGCAGGTGCTCAGGTTTTGGGGCGCTGGGGCTGGGCTCGATTCACGACCAACGAGGTCGCCGAAGTCGCCGGTGTGAGCATTGGCTCGTTGTATCAGTACTTTCCGAACAAGAACGTGTTGGTGGTGGCGATCACCACGCGTCACTTCGACGAGGTTCTTGCAGTTCTACGCGCGATCGACGATGACACGATGCCAATTGCGTGGCGCATCGAGCAACTGGTCCACGGCATGATCGGAGTCCATAACATCAATCCCGCACTGCATCGCGTGCTGCTCGAAGAGGCGCCCTACATTGAAGGCCTGAAGCCCGCTCACGATAAGTTCGAAACGGAGTATCTCCGGCGCTACACCGCGATGGTCGCGGCGGCGGGGAACCGGCGCGGCCGGGAATCAGTTGCAGTGGCCGCGCAAGTCCTTTCCTCTGCCGTTTCGGGCGTCATTCATGATGCGGCGCACAGAGGCACGTTGGGAACGCCAGTCCTGAAGCGGGAGCTGGTGGAGATGACTACCGCGTATTTGCTCGGACGGCGCTAGTGTCCCGCGCGCAATCTTGCCGACGCTGACTCAAGATCGCGCCAGGCCGGCTGCCCCGGCGCGTAACGCGCGCGGATATACGACGCGAGCTCGGCCATCTGCCTGTCGTCGAATACATCACCGAATCCGGGCATGTAGCCCAGCGATTCCGTTGCGGGCTGATCGATTCCGTGTTGCAACACGTGCAGAAGATTGTCCGGTGAGGCCTGGGCAACGCTCGTGTTCAGCCCCATCAACGGGCGCACGCCGAAATGGCCGACGCCGCCCGATTCCGCATGACATACCGCGCACGATGCTTCGAAAATGCGGCGGCCGTTTTCGAAACCAAGTGTCGTCGTCGAGCCCGCGTCTGTAGCATTCGCACGCACGGCCGCAGCACGGGCAGACACCTCCGCGTCAACGGGTGGTGACAACGACGCGACGTAGTGAGCCATCGCACGTACGTCGGATTCCGGCAGCGTAGCGAGCCCGGCAACGACCGGCGCCATCGGCCCCGCCGCTACACCGTGTTCCGCAGAAAAGCCCGTGCGCAAATAGTCGAACAGCGCAGCCTCGGACCACGGCACCGGCGACGCACGCGAGGCCACCAGTGACGGCGCGTCCCAGCCTTCCGCGCTCCCGCCCGACAGATACGCAAAACCACCCTTCTCCGCGCCGATCGCATTGCGCGGT
>DASVNP010000347.1:0-16959 GCA_036383775.1 Paraburkholderia sp.
CGCGTGCCTTCTGCGTATCAGGCGCTGCCTGAAAAGCCTTGCCGATGTGCTGGCGCTGATCCACCAGACACGATGCCGTCAACAACTGTCACGCTCCTACCCAAGGCCACCCAGAAAAGCCAAGCCCCACTTCCATCTCGCATACAAACTCGCTTGATGCAGTGGGGCTTAAGTTGAGAGCATTGCCCCGCACAGGGGCAACGCTAATAGACCGACATGAATTCAAGGAAAGGCCAACATCAGAAATGGACCACCGTAAACACAAGAAAAGGCCAACACCCCAACCAGTCAGAGAAAAAACACTTACTTCCTTAAGGAATCCAGATCAATAACAAACCGATACTTAACATCCCCCTTAAGCATCCGCTCATAAGCCTGATTAATCCCCTGCATGGCAATCACCTCAATATCAGAAGTAATCCCATGCTCGCCGCAAAAGTCCAGCATCTCCTGCGTCTCAGCAATACCGCCAATCAGTGAACCAGCCAGCCTGCGCCGCTTGAAAATCAGATTAAACACTTGCGGCGACGGATGATCATGCTCCGGTGCGCCAACCAGCGTCATCGTCCCATCCCGCTTGAGCAGATTCAAAAACGGATTCAGATCATGCTGCGCAGCAACGGTATTCAGAATGAAATCGAAACTATTCAAATGCGCCTCCATCTCCTGCGCATTCTTCGAAATCACCACCTCATGCGCACCAAGACGCTTCGCATCTTCGATCTTCGACGGCGACGTCGTAAACAGCACGACATGCGCGCCCATCGCCCGCGCCAGCTTCACACCCATATGCCCGAGGCCGCCAAGACCGACAATGCCGACCTTCTTGCCAGGACCCGCACCCCATGTGCGTAGCGGCGAATACGTCGTGATGCCCGCGCACAGCAACGGCGCAACCGCAGCCGGGTCGAGATTCTCCGGCACTCGCAGCGTGAACGCCTCGTCCACGACGAGTTGCGTGGAATAGCCGCCGTACGTAATCTGGCCGTCGACACGATCGACGCCGTTATACGTGCCAACAAAGCCGTTTTCGCAAAACTGCTCGAGACCTTCCTCGCAGCTCGCACACGTGCGGCATGAATCGACCAGACAGCCGACACCCACCAGATCGCCCGCCTTGTACTTCGTCACGTCCGGACCCACCGCGGTGACGCGGCCAACGATTTCATGGCCCGGCACCACCGGAAATACCGTGTTCTTCCACTCGTTACGCGCCTGATGCAAATCGGAATGGCACACACCGCAAAACAGAACTTCCATCTGCACGTCATGGGCGCGCAGTGCGCGGCGCTGGATTTCGAACGGGGCGAGCGGCGCACTGGCGTCGGTCGCTGCATAGGCATAAGTCGTGCTCATGGGTAGCTCCAGCTAAGAAGGTAACGTTGCAAGGCGCGGGCGGCAGGCGGCGCATCGCGCCGTTCACGCCAACCTCGTCATGAACCGGGATCACGGCGCCTGCGGTGGCTGACGAATCCGTTGGATGGACAATGGGCAGCCGAGCCCGGCGCAGCGAGGAACAAGGTGATCTGGCAGGGTTCCCATCTTAGGAGCGCAACAGGAGTCAGGGAATACCTGAATGTCTTGAAGGTTTGCCTAAATCTCCTGGGAAGAAGCGCGATAAGCTGTTTGGTGCTAAATTTCAAGCATTATTCTATTGCCCGTCACTATATCGTCATGTCAACCCGTTCCGCCCAGGCCGCCTTGGCCGATCCCGCCCAGCAACGTGTGATCGAATTGTTCGACGCGCTCGCGCCTAATCCGGGCATGACGCAATCGAGTCTCGAAGGGGTCAAGCTGATGCGCGCGAATCGCCCCATGCCGCGCATACCTGTGATGTACGAGCCGAGCATCGTGATCGTCTGCCAGGGGCGCAAGCGCGGCTTTCTCGGCGATCAGGTGTTTCAGTACGACGCGCAGCAATACCTCGTGCTCTCCGTGCCGCTGCCGTTCGAATGCGAGACCGAGGCGAGTCCTGAGACGCCGTTCCTCGGCATCTCGGTGCGCGTCGATCTGACCATGGTGGCCGACTTGCTGATGGCGTTGAACGAAACGCAAGGCGCCGCGCAGAACGAACCGGTCGGCATTTATTCGACGCCGCTCGATCCCGCACTGAGCAATGCGGTACAGCGTCTGCTGGAAGCATTGGCCTCGCCGCTCGACGCGCGCATTCTGGCGCCCGGCGTGGTGCGGGAAATCTGTTATCGCGTGCTGACCGGCGAGCAGGGCGACGCAATTCGTGCGGCGCTCACGCATCAAAATCATTTCGGCCGGATCGCCAAAGCACTGCGGCGCATCCACGCGGACTACCACGGCGATCTCGACGTCGACACGCTCGCCGCCGAAGCAGGCATGAGCCTCGCCGTGTTTCACGCGCAGTTCAAAGCCGTGACGGCGACCTCGCCGATGCAATATGTGAAGACCACGCGTTTGCATCACGCACGCGTGCTGATGGTGCAGGATGGGTTGAATGCGGGCGCGGCCGCGGCCCGCGTGGGTTACGAAAGCGCATCGCAGTTCAGCCGCGAGTTCAAGCGCCTGTTCGGCTTGAGTCCGGTCGACGAGGTCAAGCGCATGCGTTCTGTCCACGAAGCGCCGCGCGCGGAGAAGCCGGCGCAGCGTTACGTCACCGCGGTGTAACCCGCTTCAACCGCCGGCCGCGTCGCCCTGGCTCGCCGGCTGGTTGGTGTAGTGCGCGCGTTTTTCTTCGTACATCAGCAGATCGGCACGCTGCACGCCCGATTCGAGCCGGTCGCCACGCTGACAGGTCGCGGCGCCCATCGAGAAACTCAGGGGCGCACCGGGATAAAACTGGTTGTTCATCTCCACCAGCTGGTGGATCGCCTCGATCATCGCGGTGCCCCCGCGTTCATCCGTATCAGGCATGAGGATCGCGAATTCATCGCCGCCAATGCGGGCCGCGTGAAACGGTGTCTCGGTCGCCTTGGCGAGCACTTCGCCTGCACGCCGCAGCAGCGCGTCGCCCGCTGCGTGGCCGAGCTGGTCGTTCACGCGCTTCAAGCCGTTCAGGTCGGCCATGATGATTGTCACCGGCCACGGACCTTTGCGCTCCAGTCGGTTCAGCTCGTCCATATAGAAGGAGCGGTTGCGCAGCTTGGTCAGCACGTCATGCTTGCCGAGGAATTCGAGGTACGCTTCGGCCTTCTTGCGCGCGGTGATATCGGTGAGTGCCACCAGCACCAGATCCCAATTCTTTTCGTGACCCGGCAGCACCGAGAATTGCAGGTGCACGTGCACCTCGCTGCCGTCGAGCGAATAGTTGAGCACTTCGCGCTGCTGGAACAGTTTGCCGTCCCAAAGATCGATCAGCTGCTCGCGGAAATGCGGGCGCATATCGTCGCGGAACACGTCGGCGAGATGCGATAGCAGTGTCTTCTTGTCTTTCGCCGCAAACATGTCGAGCGTGTGCTGGTTCACGTCGAGCACGTGGATTTCCTGCATGCAGCGCTCGACAAACTCGGGGTGCACGTCGGTAAACACGCGGAAATCGTTGATCCCGGCCGAGCGCGCTTCGTCGAGCAGGCGCTTGACCGCGCTGAAATCCTCCACCCAGAGCGACACCGGCGAATGCTCGAACAGGCCGCGCACATACTGCTCAGCGAGCGTGACGCGCTGCCGTGCCTTTTCCAGCTCGGTGATGTCCTCGACGGACACCAGCACGCGGTCCCAGCGCGCTTCGTGGCCGGGCAGCACGGCGCCCTTGAGCAGCACGTCGAGCCGCCGTCCGCCGAGCGTGTAGTTGACCGTCTGGCTCGTGAAGTGCGATTGTCCCGCCCACAACTGACATAGCTCTTCGAGGTGGGTCTTGAGCATGTCGTCGCGGAATACCGAGGCGAGATTGTCGTTGAGCGCCTCGAAATCGGCTGCCTCGAATTGCGTCAGCGTCTTCTGATTGACCTTGATGACCCGGATGCTGTGCGCGCAGTCCGCAACACAGCCTGGATTGGCGGCGAAGTGGGCACGCAGATCGGTAATGCCTTCTTCGCGCCATGCGTCGAACAGTGCGCGTACGCCGCTGAAGTCTTCGAGCCAGAGCGAGACGGGCGCGAGTTCGAACATCTCGGAATCGTCGTTGGCGAGCGCGGGGGCGCTTGGGGGCATGTCCAGCATGGTGTTCTCGGGGTCGGAGGTACGGCTATTCTAAGGCGGGTGGCGCTGTGGCCGAAAAGAAAGACCGGTTGCGCGTGATTATTGCCCCGGACTATCCAACACGATAACGGCCGGGCAGGGATGGACTTGAGCCGTGTCAGGCCACGTCTAGCCGCGTTTCCCTGCATGTGCGGCGGCGTGTGGACCGCGCGCGGCGGGGGGGCGCCGGCCGGCACGTCTTTTCGAGCCTTGCTACACTGACCCGCAACCCGTTCAGCCTGCCAACGCCGCCACTCTCATGACGCCATCCCTGCTGGTTCTGATTCCGCTAACCGATGCAAGCCGCACGAGTATCGAGGCCGCGTTCAGCGTTGTTTACGCACTCGATGCCACCCAACGAGCCGCCGCGATCTCCGCGTATGGCGATACGATTCGCGCTGTGCTGACCAATGGCACGACCGGGCTGAGCGCTGCGGAAATCGACCGCATGCCGCAACTCGAGCTGGTCAGCGCGCTGGGCGCCGGCTATGAAAATCTCGCCATCGAGCACGCCCGCGCGCGCGGCATCGTGCTCGTCAACGGCGCGGGCACCAATGATCATTGCGTGGCCGATCACGCGTTCGCCTTGCTGCTCGCGGTGGTGCGCGACGTGCCGCAACTCGATCGGCAGACGCGCCAGGGCGCCTGGCGCGACACGCTGCCGATGCGCCCGAGCGTCGCAGGCAAACGCCTTGGCATTGTCGGGCTGGGCAATATCGGCGACAAGGTGGCGCGCCGTGGCGCGGGCTTCGAGATGGAAATCGGCTACCACAATCGCAAGCCGCGTGAAGGTTCAGCGCTGCGGTATTTCGACAGCGTGGCAGCGCTCGCTCAATGGAGCGATTTCCTCGTGGTGGCGACGCCCGGCGGTGCGGGCACGCGTCATCTGATCGGCAAGACGGTGTTCGAGGCACTCGGCCCGCTGGGCTTCGTGGTCAACGTCTCGCGTGGCAGCGTGCTCGACACGGCGGCACTCGCCGAAGCGCTTGCCGCGGGCACGATTGCAGGCGCTGCGCTCGACGTCTATGAAGGCGAACCGCATCCGCCCGTAGCGTTGCTAGCATTGCGCAACGTCGTGCTGACGCCGCATGTGGGCGGGCGCTCGCCGGAGGCGATCACCGCCTCGGTCGAGAACTTCCTGAGCAACGCCCGGCGGCATTTTGCGGGTGAAGCGGTGTTGACGCCGATCTGAGGTTAAGGCGGCCGCAGTCACCCGCACGCGCCCACTTCGCCACACGCCGTGCAAAAGTCGCAACCGTCCTTGCGAATCACCGCGTTCGCCCCGCACGATCCGCATTTGCGACCAAGCATCGTATGCAGTCCTTGCGAGCCGCCGTGCAGCATCGACGCGGCGGCGTCCGCTTCGGCCGGGTGTGGGCGAAGCCCGAAATCCGCCGGCAACGCTGTCTCCGACTTCATCTGTCCACGCGGCAAGCGCGCCAGCATGCGCGAGGGCACCTGATTGCCTTCGGCATCGAGGAAGCCGCGCCGGTGCAGAATCTGCTGGATCGCAAAGGCGAGGGCGGCCACTTCCGAATCGTGCCAGCGCGGCGTGCGATGCCCGTCGAGACGCTGCACTTCGCCAAGCCGGACCTGCCCGCGATCCCACGAGACCTTGCGCATATCCTGCAAGTTGCGCGCGACAAAACCGCCGCGCGCCGCGAGCGACAGTGAACGCATGGTCGCCGTGATCCATTGCTGCGATTCGTCGCGTTGACCGGTGGGAATGAAGAACTCGATAGGCCGCTCGATGGTGACGTCTTCGCCGCCCAGCCGCCCCGTGACCTCGATGAACGACACCGCAACGTAAAGCGATTTCTTGCCGGCCTGAGTCAGATACTCGACTTTCTCGATGATCGCGGGCAATTCGCCCTTTGGCCGATGATCGATCGCGATACGCAGCGGATCGAGATCGGTGTCGGCCAGTGTGTCGTCCGCTTGCGGCGGGCTGACGCTCAGCACCGCGCCGAGCGTTTCGTTGGGGCGATACGTCGCGAGACCCTTGAGGCCGTTTTTCCAGGCGTCGAAATAGAGGCTTTCGAACGCCTCGAACGGATAGTCGGCGGGCACGTTTACGGTCTTCGAGATCGACGTGTCCACGTAAGGCTGCACGGCGGCCATCATGTCGAGGTGATCGCGCGCCGACATTTCCAGTGCGCTCACGAAGTAATCCGGCAAGCGGGTCGTGTCGCCGCCGAGTTCGCGATAGAGGCGGTACGCGTAGTCTTCGACATCGAACGATTCACGGCCACCGTCGGCCATCACTTTCATGCGCGTGTAAGTCCACGAGAAGGCCGGTTCGATGCCGTTCGACGCGTTGTCCGCGAAGGCGAGGCTCACCGTGCCGGTCGGCGCGATGGAGAGAAGATGGCTGTTGCGGATGCCGTCGCGGCGGATGGCCTGCTGGATGTCTTCGGGCAGGCGCGAGGCGAAGGTGCCGGGCTCGAGATAGCGCGCGGCGTCGAATAGCGGAAACGCGCCGCGCTCGCGCGCCAGCTCCACGGACGCGCGATACGCCTCGTCGCGCATCAGTTGCGCGACGCGCACCGCGAAGAAGCGGCCTTCCTGCGAGTTGTAGTGCAAACCGAGCATGACGAGCGTGTCGCCCAGACCGGTAAAGCCCACGCCGATGCGCCGCTTGGCGCGCGATTCGTCGTATTGCTGCGGCAGCGGCCACAGCGTCACGTCGAGCACGTTGTCGAGAAAGCGCACCTGCGTGCGCGTGCGCCTGGCGAGCCCGTCCCAGTCGAACGACGGCGTGCCGCCCTTCATCTGCGCGAACGGATCGATCACGAAACGCGTGAGGTTCAAGGGTCCGAGATTGCAGCAGCCATAGGCCGGCAGCGGTTGTTCGCCGCACGGATTGGTGGCTCGGATCGTTTCGAGCGCGCGCAGATTGTTGTCTTCGTTCATGCGAGAGATGAACACGATGCCGGGCTCCGCGACGTCGTAGGTGGAGCGCATGATGCGATCCCAAATCTCGCGCGCCGGGCGCTCGCTGTAGACCCACAAGCCGTCTTCGCGTTGCCGCACGTCGCCGGCCGCGCGCTGTGCCGGCGCCGGTTCCGCGCGATGCACGAGTTGCCAGGGCAGATTTTCCTCGACCGCGCGCATGAACGCGTCGGTGACGCCGACCGAGACGTTGAAGTTATTCCAGCGGCCTTTCGAGTGCTTGGCCTCGATGAACTCCAGCAGGTCAGGGTGATCGCAATCGAGCACCGCCATCTGCGCGCCGCGCCGCGAGCCGGCGCTTTCGACGGTGCGGCACGATGCGTCGAACACGTCCATGTAGCTGCACGGTCCGGACGCCGACGAACTGGTGGTGCGAACCCGCGCGCCCTTGGGCCGGATCGCGGAGAAGTTGTAGCCGACGCCGCCGCCGCGGCGCATGGTTTCGGCCGCCTGCAGCAGCGCGACGTAGATGCCTGGGAGACCTTGCGCGTCGACGCCTTGAATCGCGTCGCCGACCGGCTGCACGAAGCAGTTGATAAGCGTCGCCGCAATGCCGGTGCCCGCCGCGCTCATGATGCGGCCGGCGCCCAGTGCGCCGTGCCGCAGATTGTCGACGAACAGCGCCTCGACCGATTCGCGCAGCGCCGGCGGTTCGGCCTCGGCCACACCGCGCGCGACGCGCTTGAATACGTCGTCGGCGGATTGCTCGTCAGCCTTCGCGTATTTCTCGAGCAGGACGTCCAGGGAGAATTGCTGCGGCGCAATAAGTGGTGCGACAGGCGGAGCGGGAGGCGCGGTGGCGGTGCGGGGTGCCGGCGTGTCTTCTGCCATGGTAGGCCCTCAAACGGCGCCGCAAGGGCACGGCGCGGTGGTTGGAAGTGCGGAGGGCACTTTGACGCCGAGCAGGGAGCCGGCGGGGTGACCTTGCGCAACGAGATCCACCTTAACGCACGTAACGTGGGGCCGCAATCGGAGGGATTTTGCCCACGATGCCAGGCGGGTCACGCAATGTGTCCGGCATCATGGGGTGCCGGGCAGACCGGCTGAGGCGGTGCAGTTGCAGCGGGTGCGGCGCGGGGGCAAGCCGAACAACCAGGTCGGCGGATTGAAGCCTCAGACTTCGGCGCACTCCAGCAGCTCGGCGCAAATCATCGCGGACGCATTCGCGGGCGCCGGACGCTCGGCCGGTTTGAACACCGCGTCGCCGCGGCGGATCTTGCGGCGCGACACCGCGCAAGTTCCTGACGTATGGGCCGATCTGCGGCGCCAGCGCTGTTCGCCGTAGTGACATCGTCCCGGCTCGACCCAGCGGATGACCAGCGTCGTGTCGGAGCGCTCGAGAATCTCGATGCGTACGCCATTCGTACCGTCAAGGGGGATGGACTCTAGCGTCATCATTGTCGGCTCCGTATTGTGGAGTGCCGAATGTAGTCCTCCGCGCGGCTTAGAGCCATTGTGCCGCCGTTGAAACACTGTTCCCCAAATAGCAACAATAAAACTTGACATTCGCGTTATCCCTAAGCTACGGGGCTTCCCGGGCGATAGTCAAAGTAAATTGGCGATAGCGCGGATTTTTGCAACGCAGTGTTGTACGGAGCGCGACAGACGTGGTGTCCGTAAAGGACAGCGGCGCTTCCATTAAGATGTGGCGATTGACTTGACGAGCGGCCAGCCGGTGCAAGTGTATCGGGTTTGCATTTTTTCGGCCGTCTCGCGCGCATTCCGCCGGAATGGAAGCCCCCTCGGGGCACACCGGCATGAAACCAGACGAACTCACATGACTTCACGCCCACCCATTACTCCCCCTGAAGCACAGCAAAATCCGGATGAACCGGATGATCCGGCTTGCCTGATAAGACAGAAGCGGGCGTCGGTTGCGCTGTATATCGGGCTGGTGCTGCTGGCGCTATGGGTGGTGCGCGATTTCATCGTGGTGGTCGCCTGGGCCGGTGTGCTAGCCATTGCGTTGTGGCCGTTGCTGCGCAAAGTCGAGAGTCACCGCTGGTTCAGCGGCCGCGCGACCCTGATCGCCGCGGCGCTGACGCTCGCAATCGCATTGCTGGTCGTGCTGCCGGTGGGCATCGGCATCGCTCAGGCGTTTCGCGAGGCGCATGACATGAGCGAGTGGTTCAATAATGCGCAGGAAAACGGCATCGCGGTGCCGGACTTCATTGCGCATCTGCCGCTCGGCGCGCAGCAGATTTCAACGTGGTGGCAGGCCAACCTCGCGCAGCCGCTGCGCGACACGGCGGCCATGAAAGGACTGCACAGCGAGACCGTGATGACGCTCGGCCGCCGCTTCGGCGCGCGTGCCGCGCATGCGGTGACGGTGTTCGGTTTCATGCTGGTCACGCTGTTCGTGATTTTCCAGGCGGGGCCGCGGCTTTCGGGCGCATTGCTCAAAGGCGCGCGGCGCGGCTTCGGCGACGACGGCGCGCAGCTTCTTCAACACATGGCCACCGCTGTGCGCGGCACGGTGTCGGGACTGGTGGTGGTCGGCCTCTGCGAAGGCGCGTTGCTGGGCGTCGCCTATTTCGTCACTGGCTTGCCGCATGTCGCGCTGCTCGCGTTCGTCACCGCGATTGCCGCGATGCTGCCGTTCTGCGCGCCGATCACCTTTGGCCTTGCGGCCTTGTGGCTGCTCACGCAGGGCTCGGTGGCCGGCGCCATTGGGCTTGCCGTGTTCGGTTCCATCGTGGTGTTCATTGCCGAGCATTTCGTGCGGCCGGTGCTGATCGGCAATTCGACACGCTTGCCAGTCCTGCTCGTGCTGTTTGGCATTCTCGGCGGCGCGGAGACGTTCGGCCTGCTCGGCATTTTCATCGGGCCGGCGCTGATGACCGTGTTGATGGTGCTGTGGACCGACATCGTGCGATAGCCGCGCGGGTCTTGCAGATTTGTTTCCGACGCACGCGGCAGTTCCTCAGGGCCGCTGATTCGACGGATGCTCCTGGGCCGGCAGCTTCACGCAGCCCAGCGTGTATTTCAGCGCGCCGGGCAGCAGGGCGCTCCACACGTCCCACGTGTGGCCGCCGTCGATAATGCGCAACGCCGCCGGATTGCCCGCCAGCCGCAGGTGCGTGTACAGCGCTGAAGCGTCGGCCTGGATCGCGAGGTCGTCGTCGCCGGCGGCGATGAAGATAGGCAGACGATACGGTCGGCTCATGTAGCGGTCCCACTGTGCCGGATAGTTGAGCTCGTGCCAGACGCGCGGATCGAACTCGCGCTCGCCGAACACGCCGACGCGGCGCGCCGCCGACGCGCGCGGCGGTTCATTCGGATAGATCGCGGGGCTCAGCAGCAGGGCGCCGCAAAAGCGCTCCGGCTGGGTCATCGCATAGCGCAGCGCGCCGAAGCCGCCCATCGACACGCCGCCGATCATGCGGCCGCCGCGTTGTGTCGAGACCGCGTAGCGCGCTTCGATCTCGGGCAGCAGATCGTCGAAGAATGCGGTCTCCATCTTTTCCTTGCGATCGACGTACCAGTCCGTGCCGCCTTGCGGCATCACGATCACGACGGGCGGGATGTCCTTGTGATCGATCAGCGCGTCGGCCGCGGCTTGCAGGTTGCCTTGCGAAATCCAGTCGTTGGCGTCGCCGTTGTTGCCGTGCAGGAGGTAGAGCACCGGCAGGCGGCCGGCGTCGTGGCGATAGCCGGCCGGCAGATAGATCGTGTAGGCCCAGTCGCGGCCGAGCGCCTCGGAATGGAAGCTGCGGTTGAAGATGCTGCCGGCGAGCGCCGGCGCACTCGTTGCCGCGCAGAGAACAACGAGCACGGATTGTCGGATGAAACGCATGTCAGATCAGGAGACGGTGTCCGGGTCGCGCGCCGCTCATGGCGAGGTGCGCGGATGCGCGTGGTACAGGCGCGCAGCGAGGCGCTTGAGCGGTTCCGCTGCCAGCGCCACCGCGAATAGAGCACCGACCGCGATCGCATCGGCGAGCAGCCCGAGCGGATAGTTCAGATAGCCCTCGGTCGCCGCGTACAGCACCGAGTCGACCACGAGCGAGATCACGGCGCCGGCCACAAAGCACAGCAGCCCTTGGCGGCCGATCAGGCCGACCCATGGCAGCCATTGCGCGAGCTTCTTTGCCCAGCCGAGCTGAATGAGGTTCGCGACGAACCATGCGATGGCGAGGAAGTTGATCGCTCTCAAGTAGGAGAGGTTCTGCTTGAAGCTCCCGTCGAGCGGTTCGCGCTCGATAAAGAGCTTGTAGTACGCCGCGGCGGCTACGACGGCGAACGCCAGCACGCTAACCATCCAGCCCAGCCGGTGCGCGCTGATTCTCTGATAGACCGGCTGGCAACGGGCCAGCACGCCAAGCACGAACAGCAGTTGCCAGGCGAACGGATTGAAATCCCAGTGCATGTCCGGCGCCGCGGGCAGATAGGCGTCGATGGCCGGCGCGCCCGCCCACAGCGCAACGCTGCCGGCCAGCAGCAGCCACGGCCGGGTGCGCGCGAGCGGCAGGATCATGGGCACCAGCAGGGCGAAAAACGCGTACATCGGCAGTACGGAGGCCAGATAAGGCTGCCGGCGGAACAGAAGGATGTCGCGCAGTGCCGCGACGGGGGTGTCCATCAGATCGTCGAGATCGGTGACGGCGAGGTTCGGCCCGTCGATGCTGAACGCGGTGAGCACCGCGCTGACCAGCAGCATCAGCGCGGCTGTGACGAGAAACGCCCGGTAGATCTCCAGCGAGCGCCGCAGGAAGCGGCCGCGCGCGATCGTCTCATTGCGCCGTTCGGCCAGCGCGGCGTATGCCGTGGCGGTGGCGAAACCGCCGAGGAACACGAAGACTTCCGCGGCATCGCACAGCGCATAGGTGTGCAGCGTGAGGCGCGACAGAATGCTGCCGCCAATGTGATCGACGACGATGATCAGAAGAACCAGTCCACGGAAAAAATCTAGCTCGATCAGGCGGGATTGCGACTTTTGCATTGAGTGGTGCCAAAAGCAGCCCCGTGCGACGGCGCGCTGATGCAGCGCGGCTGGCGTCTCACCAGGCTTCTGGAAATTGGGTTGGGCGCTGCAGTGCAGCGCGGTGCAGGCGGCCCGCTTTGCCGTTATCGACCGGCCGGGTTGGGCGCGATGTCAGGGGCAGTAAAAATGACCCTCGCGGCGCGGCTGAGTTCCGCTGCGGCGCCGCAAAATCTTTCAATTATATTTCATCGTGTGTCAAAGCCACTTCAGACTGCGCAAGTCCGCGGCCGGTCGCCGGCCAATCAACGGCTGCCGCATTCAAGTCCTGGCGGCGCGCCGCCGTTTACCTGAATGAGCGTCGCGATAAAAGGGGCAGGCGCACCCAGTGGAGATTTAGCAACATTTTGGGATATCGGCGCGACACCCAATGGACGGCCGGCAAACGGCGTGTGAGGATTTCCGTAAAGCGCGTCGGGGTCGGTTAGCACCTAGTCGAGGCGCCAAAAAACAACGCGGCCGGATCGAGTTGACCCATTGCTCGAGTGCAGGGAGATCTTCATGAACAAGCAAGTGTTCGCGCTGGCTGTCTCTGTCGCTGTCTCCTCCCTTTTTGCCGCGCCGGCCATGGCGCAGACCAGCGTGACGCTGTACGGCGTGCTCGACGAAGGCATCAACTACACCAACAATGTCGGCCACGGCCATGTCTATGAACTGGCGAGCGGCTATGCGCAAGGCAGCCGCTGGGGGCTGAAAGGCGCCGAGGAACTGGGCGGCGGCCTGAAAGCGATCTTCCAGCTCGAAAACGGTTTCGACCTGAATACCGGGCGGCTCAACCAGGGTGGCCGGATGTTCGGCCGTCAGGCTTTCGTCGGCTTGAGCGCCGAGCGTTACGGTACGTTGACGTTCGGCCGGCAGTATGACTCGGTGGTCGACTTTCTGGCGCAGACCACGGCCAACGGCAACTGGGCCGGCTACCTCTTCTCGCATCCGTACGACAACGACAACACGGACAACTCGTTTCGCCTCGACAACGCCGTCAAGTACACCAGTCCGTCGCTTTCCGGCTTCCAGTTCGGCGGTGTCTATAGCTTTAGCAACGACACCAACTTCGCGAACAATCGCGCTTACAGTTTTGGTGGCCAGTATGCGTATGGCGGCTTGCTGGTGGCGGCCGCCTATCTGCAGGCCGACAATCCCGGCAACGGATCTAACGGCGCGATCACGGCGAACGACGCCAGTTTCATCGCCGCGCGCATGCGTGTGTTCGGCGGCGGCATCACCTACACGTTCGGCCCGGCGACGGCCGGCTTTGTCTACACCAATTCGAACTATCTGAACCCGACCGGCAACGGCTATCTCGGCGTGACGCCGCTCGTGCCGCCAGGGATCCTGTTGAACTCGCTGAAGTATCAGAACTTCGAGGTGAACGGCAAGTATCAGATTTCGCCGATGCTGTTTGTCGGCGCGCAATACGTGTACACGATGGAAACCTACGACGCCTCGAGCGGCGGCGTAAAGCCGAAAATTCACTCGTTCGGTCTGATGGCGGACTACAACCTGTCCAAACGCACCGACGTCTACATTCAGGGCGAGTATCAGCAGGTGACCGGCGATCCGACTTACTCCATTCTGGATGACGCCTTCACACCCGGCACCCAGTCACCTTCGTCCACGTCGAAGCAGGTCGTGGTGCGGGCGGCGATACGGCATAAGTTCTAGGCGCCGGTCGTGACACTATGCTCGACCGGGCCCGGCCGGCACGCTCAGTTCATGACGTAGTTCTGAATCAGAATGCCGACGATTACGCCGAACGGAATGCCGGAGGTCCGGCCGCGCAGGGTCGCGTTGATGTCTTCATCGAGCACGAAACTGCAGCGGCGCTCGCGCCAGACGGTTTTATAGGCCAATGGCTTCGCATCGACGATCACGATGGAAACCAGCACGGTCACGATGACCTGTTGCAGCGCATGAAGTTTGGCAACGAACGGCGAAAATTGGCCGGCGTTGCACAACAGCACCATGATGACGGCGGCAACCAGGGTGCCGAAGAAAAAGCCACTCATAAAACGACTGGCGCAAGTGTGCGAATCCACTGAAACCTCGGCTTCATTCGCCACCTTGATAAAAGCGGCGAATTAAAAAATATTCAAAGGGAAATGGCCTTCCGTTTGATGAACCGGTGCCGCATTGAATGCGGCACCAATCTCCATCAAGGGAACGCGTAAGAATATTTTTTATTGCCTGCCGCGGCCTATCGTCCTTTTCCTAATCCGAGATGGGACGCGTCCTAAAAATTTGGAAACGCGCCGCTTGCCGTTCAGGCGGCGAACAGATTCAATTTCGCGTATTGCAGCAGCATGATGGTCTTGCCGTCGACGATCTCGCCGCGCTCGATCATCGCGAGCGCCTCGTCCAACCTCAGTTCCAGCACCTCGATATCTTCGCCTTCGTCGGCGAGACCACCGCCGGCGCCGACCTTGGCCACCGCATCGTATTCAGCGACAAAGAAGTGCAGCTTTTCCGTGACCGAACCCGGGCTCATGAAGGCTTCGAATACCTTGCGCACGTCATGCACGCGATAGCCGGTTTCCTCCTCGACCTCCGCACGAATCCGCTCCTCCGGCGAGGCGGCCTCCAGCAGCCCGGCGGGCGCCTCGATCAGCATGCCGTGATGACCATTGACGAACGCCGGCAAGCGAAATTGCCGCGTCAGCACGACCGTGCGGCGGCGCGGATCGTAGAGCAGTAGCGTCGCGCCGTTGCCGCGGTCATAGGTTTCGCGGCTCTGGCGCTGCCAACTGCCGTCGGCGCGCCGGTAGTCGAAGGTGGTTTTCTTCAGCACGTACCAGTCGTCCGACAGCACCTCGACGTCGACAATTTTCACGCGCGCGGCGGTTTCGTTCATTACTCGAATCCTGTGTCCATGTTGTCCGTTAGGAAAAGCGGTCTGCATCGGATGCGGATCATGGTATCGTGCGATATCGTGCAAAAACAAGTAATTTCGTGCAAACCGCCGAACACGCGTAGGAGCGCCGCCGTGCTGACGTCACAAAGAAAGCAGCTGATCCTCGAAGCGCTCAAGCGCGACGGGCAAGTCGTCGCCAAAACCATGAGCGTGGAATTCGACGTGTCCGAGGACACCATTCGCCGCGATCTGCGCGAACTCGCCGCCGAGGGGCAGCTTCAGCGCGTGCATGGCGGTGCGTTGCCGGCCTCGGCGGCGGTGGTGGATCTTGCCGGGCGTGAGCAGATCGAGTCGGCGGCGAAAGCTGCCATCGGGCGGGCGGCGGCGGGCATGATCGCGCGCGGCCAGATCGCGTTTGTCGACGGCGGCACGACGGCGGTGCAAATGGTGCGTCATCTGCCGCGCGACTTGCGCGCGACGATCGTCACGCATAGTCCGAGCGTGGCCGTCGCGCTCGCGGATCACGCGGAACTCGAAGTGGTGATGATCGGCGGCCGCCTGTTCAGGCATTCAATGGTCAATGTCGGCGCAGCCGCTATCGAAGCGCTCAGCCACATTCGCGCCGACCTGTATTTCATGGGCGTGACCGGCGTGCATCCGCAAGCAGGCCTGAGCACCGGTGACCGGGAAGAGGCTTATGTAAAACGCGCGTTTGTGGAGCACGCGGCGGAGACGGTGGTGCTGGCGTCGGCGGAAAAACTCAATGCGGCGTCGCCGTACAAGATCGCGGATGTGACGGCGGCCGGCACGATCGTCGTCGAGCGGGATACGGCCGAGGCGCTGACCGCGCCATTCGACGCATTGGGTATCACGATAGTGCGCGCGTAAGTGTGGCCGCTGACAAGTGAGCTGAAAAACGCGCTAACAAACGCGGCGACAAGCCCGCTACCGCAACCACTCATATCGAATCCGTTATTTGCGAGATAGCGTACAAAAATTGACCCTCCCTGCGACAAATCAGCGCCATAATTTCGGCCCTTGCTCTTTGGAGGGCAAGGAGTAGGGCAACCCATGGCAGTTCAAGGTCACTCAGATCGACTGCGGCATTACCGAAGTGACGGTCGCCGCAGATCGCCGGAACGCCCGCGTCGCCAAACAGCGTGCGTGGGTCGAACACTTCCCTCGTTGTTCCCGCCGTCCAGCTCAAGGTCTCCGCGTGTCAGCGCGCAGGCGGCCATGCGCGTGGCGGCCGGTGTCCGCGTCTGTCTTGCCCATGGTTGCCGCTGTGTTCACTAAAGGAGAAGTCCATGGGGAAACTCGACCTTTCGCGTCGTAGTTTTCTGAAGGCCAGCGCGTTGGCGGGTGTGTCGGTGTATATCGCACCGATGGGCAGCCGCGCATTCGCTGCGTTGTTCGAAGAAAAAATTTTGACGCCGGTCCAATGGGATGCCGCCAACGGTCAGCCCAAATTCCGCATCGACGGGATTGCTAAAGTGACGGGCTCGAAAGTGTTCGCGCGCGACATTCGCGCCACCGACATGCCGCACTGGCCGCAGCAGCAGTCGCACGCGTTCATCCTGCGCGCGACGCAGGCCGACCGCGGCTATGAAGGTTTCGACCTGTCGCTGCTCGGCGACGATCTGCAGCCGGACCGCGTGGTCACCGCCGCCGATCTCGCGCGCGACGGCCTTATCTTCCCCGCCTTCTACGGCGACGACATGCTGCTGCCGCAGGGCAAAACCCCCGCGTATCTCGGGCACGCGGTCGCGATCCTGATCTATCACGACTTCGCGCGCTTCCGTTTCGCGAAAGACGCGCTCAAGTTCCAGGATCAGATCATTCGTTACGGCGCGCAAACCGGCCCGCTCGAACGCGATCCGTGGGGCTCGTTCCGCTTCGTGCGCGTGGGCGGCAAGACGCCATACGACGACGACACGTTCTCCAGCCTGAAAGACGCACCAGTGTTTCCGAGCATGATGAGGAAGCATCAACCGGTATGGCCCGACGGCGTCGAACACGGCAAGCTCGGCGA
>DASVNP010000348.1:0-20006 GCA_036383775.1 Paraburkholderia sp.
GGCGTCGAGATGCGTCGCCGGAATCGGCAACGCGTCGACGCGCGCGGCGAGCGCTTGCGGATCGAAGGCCGCGCCTGCGGCTTTCTTCAGCTTGCCGCCTTCCACCGTGACGAAGCTCGGGCAGAAGCCGTTCACGCACGAGTAGTCTTTGTTGCACGACGACTGGTCGATGCGGCGCGTGCGGCCCAAGGCCGTTTCAACCGGTTCCACCGAGAGGCAATTCGACTGCACGCCGCAATCGCCGCAGCCTTCGCACACTTCCTCGTTGATGAAAAGACGCTTGTCCGGGTCGGGGAATTCGCCTTTTTTCCGGCGCCGGCGTTTTTCCGCCGCGCAGGTCTGGTCGTAGATCAGCACGGTCACGCCGTCGGTGTCGCGCAGTTCGCGCTGCACCGTGTCCAGTTCGCCGCGATGGTGGAACGTGGTGCCCTTCGGAAACAGATCGTGATGACCGTCGTACTTCTCCGGTTCATCGCTGACCACGACGAAGCGCGACACGCCTTCGGCTTCCACCTGGCGTGCGATCTGCGGCACCGAGATGCTGCCGTCGACCGGCTGGCCGCCGGTCATGGCCACCGCATCGTTATAGAGAATCTTGTACGTGATGGTGGCTTTCGCGGCGACCGCCTGGCGGATCGCGAGAATGCCGGAGTGAAAGTAGGTGCCGTCGCCGAGATTCTGGAACACGTGGCGCGTTTTCGTGAACATGGAGTGCGAGGCCCAGTCCACGCCTTCGCCGCCCATCTGGATCAGGCCGGTGGTGTCGCGCTCCATCCACGACGCCATGAAGTGACAGCCAATGCCCGCATGCGCGATCGAGCCCTCCGGCACTTTGGTCGAGGTGTTGTGCGGACAGCCCGAGCAGAAATAAGGCGTGCGCTTCACGCTATCCGCGGCGTTCGAGAGAATTTGCGGCGCGACCAGATCGACCACGCGGTCGCGTCGGTCGAGCGCGGGTTTGTGCTTCGCCAGCCAGTTCGCGAACACCGGCAGAATGCGCGAGGGCCGCAACTCACCGAGCGAGGACAGCAGCAGTGTGCCGTCTTCGGCGTGCTTGCCGATCACGACCGGCCGCGTGCCTTGCGTGCGGTTGTACAGATAGTCTTTGATCTGCTGTTCGATGACCGGGCCTTTCTCCTCGATCACCAGCACTTCGGACAAGCCGGAGACAAATGCGTCGATACGCGTCATCTCCAGCGGAAACGACAGGCCGACCTTGTAGATCCGCACGCCAGCCGCGTCCAGATCCGCAACGGTCAGATCGAGCCGGCGCAGCGTTTCCATCAGGTCCAGGTGCGCCTTGCCGCACGTCACGATCCCCACGTTCGCTTGCGGGCTCGGCGCGATCCATTTGTCGATGCTGTTCACGCGCGCGAAGTGGCGCACTGCGTCGAGTTTCGCGTGCATGCGCGATTCGATCGTCAGGCTCGGCAGATCCGGCCAGCGATTGTGCAGGCCGCCGGCGGGGGCCGCGAAGTCCTGCGGGATGGTCCAGTCGGTGCGCAGCGCGTCGAGATCGACCGTCGAGCCCGATTCGACCGTTTCGGAGATCGCCTTGTAGCCGACCCATGCGCCCGAGAAGCGCGACAACTCCCACCCGTACAGACCGAATTCGAGCATGTCGGCGATGTTCGACGGATTCACGACCGGCATATGCCAGGCCATCATCGCAAAGTCGCTCTGATGCGGCATCGACGACGACACGCAGCCGTGGTCGTCGCCCGCCACCACCAGCACGCCACCATGCGGCGACGAGCCGTACGCGTTGCCGTGCTTGAGCGCGTCGCCCGCGCGGTCCACGCCCGGGCCCTTGCCGTACCACATCGCGAACACGCCTTCGACGGTACGCTCCGGGTCGGCTTCCACCCGCTGCGTGCCGAGCACGGCAGTGCCGCCGAGTTCTTCGTTGATCGCGGGCAGGAAGCGAATATCACTCGCCGCGAGCAGTTTGTTCGCTTTCCACAACTGCTGATCGACCATGCCGAGCGGCGAGCCGCGATAGCCGCTGATGAAGCCGGCGGTGTTCATGCCACGTGCGCGGTCGGCGGCGCGCTGCATCAGCGCGAGGCGCACCAGCGCTTGCGTGCCGGTCAGGAAGATCCGGCCGCGCGTCGCGGTGAGGTTGTCGGACAGCTTGTAGTCGGCGAGAGCGGGCGTGCCGTCGATGGGCAGGCGAGCGGTCATGGGTGAGTCTCCAATGTTTGGCATCCGCGCGCGGTGGTGGTGGGGACCCCGAATGTCACGCAGCGAAAGAGACTCTATTTTTTAGCGCCGATTGGAGAGGATTTTTCCTACTTTGACGAGCCGGTAACGAATGAGAGAGAAGAGCCGCGCGTTTCGATCGAGTTTTGAGATAGATCTGCCACGCGGTGGCCGGATTCGGGTATGCCCTGGTGCTTTTCAGTACCCCGTCCACACTGCCAGCGCCAGCGCGCCGCCGGCCAGCAACAGCAGCACGGCGAACAGCGGCAGGATGAAGCGGATCCATTGACCGTAGCCGACCCGCGCGGTGGCGAGATAGGCGAGCAGCATGCCCGAAGTGGGCGTGACGAGGTTCGTCAGGCCGCCGCCCAGCACGAAAGCGAGCACGGAGGTCTGGCCGCTCACGCCGGACAACTGCGCGATCGGGCCGATGATCGGCATGCTGACCGCGGCCTTGCCCGACACCGACGGAATGAACACGTCGAGCACCATCTGCACGGCCATCAGGCCGTTGGCCACCCACACCGCGGACTGGCCGCGCGCGAGACGCGTGAAGTGCTCGATCAGCGTGTCGAGCACGAGACTGTTCTGCAGGATCAGCTCGACCGAGGCGGCGAGGCCGATCAGCAAGCCGGCCAGAATCATGCCCTTCATGCCGTCGACGAACGCATCCGCCGCGCTGCGCGAATCGAGCCGGCCCACTGCCGCGGTCACGATGCTGATGAACACGTAGAACGACGACAATTCCACGTTGCCCCAATGCAGCTCGCGCGTGCCGATCACGAGCATGGCGGCGGCCACGGCCAGCACGATCAGCGTCGCCTTGTGGCGGCCCGAAAGCTTCACATGCATATGCTCGCCGAGGCTCGCGCGCGCGGCCGCCAGCCGGTAGCCGCTCAGGCGCACGTGCGCCAGCAGATAGAGAATGCCGAGCGTCAGGAACACCACGAATACGCCGATGCGCATGCCGATGCCGCTAAAGAGCGGCACCCCGACGATCGGCTGCGCGACCGCGAGTGACAGCGGATTGGTCACCGAGGCGATGTAGCCGACTTTCGCCGCGATCGCGACGAGCCCGACCGCGAACAGGTTCGACAGGCCGAGCCGCCGCGCCAGCACCATCACCATCGGAATGATCACGAGATATTCGGAGATGAAGCCGAGCAGCGTGCTGCCGAGCCCGATCAGCACCATCAGCAGCGGCGCGAGCACATAGACGTTGCCGGCGGTGAGCTGCAGCAGCCGGTCGATGCCCGCGTCCACTACGCCCGTCTTGCGCATCACGCCGAACATGCCGCCGACGAACATCACCATGAAGATCAGCGGCGCGTTCTTGATGAGACCGTTGGGCACCGCCACGAAGGCCGACACGAGGCTGGCCGGCGCGGCCTGTTCGGGCGTGCTTTTGGTGACGACCGGGGCGACCAGGGTGGCGAGGCTGTGGCTCTTCGGCACGACCTGATAGGTGCCCGGCACCACCAGCTTGTCGTGGCGCTCGAAACGGCCGGCGTCGATCAGATAGGTCAGCGCCACGGCGGCGAGCAGGACCCAGATCATCATCACCACCGGATGCAGCATTTTTCCGTGGGGTTTCTTCTCATCGCTGCCGTTGCCGGAATGGCTGCCTTGCGGCTGATCGTCGTCGGCGGTGGATGCCGCGGTAGGCGCGAGCGTGGTCATGTGCGGGTTCCTGTGATGCGATTCAATGCGCGGCTGGCGGTGAACTTGGCGGCGAATTCAGCGGCGAATTTTGCGGCAAGCGGCAAGCGGCAAGCGGCAAGCGGCAAGCGGTCAGCGCGCGAGCGCCGGCCGCCGGCCTTGCCGGGTTCACGCCGGTTGCGGCTGCGACTGCGGCGCGGTGTAGCCAAGTTCGGTGGAAATGGTGCGGCTGCAGGCCTGCAGACGTTCGAGGTAATCCGGAATTTCGATTCGGCTGATGCGCATTTCCGGCCCCGAGATGCTGAGCGCGGCGACCGTCGCGCCGCTCATGTCGCGCACCGGTACCGAGACCGCCACCGCACCCGCGGTGACTTCACCCACGCTCACCGCGTAGCCTTTGCGCGTGATCGCATCCAGTTCGTCGACGAGCTTCAGCAGGTCGGGCGGCTGCGGCAATTTCTTCAGGCGAGCCAGGTATTCGCTCCTCACCGCGTCCGGTGCGAACGCGAGCAGGATCCTGCCGGACGCGCCGCTATTGAGCGGCCGGCGATTGCCGACCGCGCCGATGGTGCGCATCTCGTGCGTGCTTTCGCAACGCGCGACGCACACCGTTTCCAGCCCTTCACGCACGCGCAGCACGACGTTCTCGTTGATGGCCTGGTTGAGCACGAGCATGTGTTTCTGCGCCGAGCGCACCAGCGTATTCTGCTGCGCGGCCGCGACGCCGATCACGAACGCCTGCGGACCGAGCGAGTAGGTCGAGGCGCGCGTGTCCTGCACGACGAAGCGGTGCAAGTCCAGCGTGCACAGCATGCGGTACGCGCGCGACTTGTTGATGCCGAGCTGATTGGCGAGTTCGGTGACGCCGAGGCCCGGATGTTCGGCGACGTGGCTCAGCAGCTTGAGCGCGCTGTCGACGGAATCGACGATGTAGTTCACGTTAGGTCCTTCATTGCGCCGCACGGGGCGCGGCAAGTTGTGCGCGCACGTAATCGGCGAGCGCGGCGGCGAAGGCATCGAGGTCGCGCTTGAGCGCGTCGAAGCCGGCATGTTTGACGAACGCGATTTCGTCCATGTACAGCGCGCGATTCAGTTCGATCTGGATGCTGTGCCGGCGGCGCGCCGGATCGCTCACGGCGGCCAGCAGGTCGCCGCCCTGATACGGCTCGTTCACCTGCACGCTATAGCCCGCACCGCTGAAGTAGTCGGCCACCCATTGCGTGAAGGCGGGATCGGCGGTGGTGCCGAGGCGGTCGCTGATCACGAAATCGGGCCGTGCTTCGCCCGCATCGACGTTCATCTCGTTGCCGCGCGATTTCATCGAGTGGCAGTCCACATGCCACAGCGCGCCATGCTGCGTATAGGCGCGCTCGGCGGCGGCACTGAGCGCGGCGCGGTAGGGGCGGTAGTACGCGTCGATCCGATGCCGGACCTCGGCGACCGACAGCTTGCGGTCGTACATCGGCACGTTGGGCAGCGCGTCGCGGCGGATCAGACCCATGCCGCGCAGCGTGTATTTCTCCGGCGAGAGCGGCTCGGGCCAAGGCTCGGCGAGCAACTGCACGTCGATGTCGGTGATCGCGCGGTTGGGGTCGATATAGGCGCGCGGAAAGAGCGCGCCGATCAGCACGCCGCCTTGTGCCGGCACGCCGGCCCACAGTGCGTCGACGAATGCGTCCCACGAACTGCGAATCGCGGCGACCGGCGCGCACGTGCCGAAGTCGGCCGGCAGCGCGATGCCGCTGTGCGGCGAATCGAACAGGATCGGCAACGGAACCTCATCAGGTTCCGTGATGAAGAACGGCGCGTCCGGCGGCGTGGCAAAAGTGTTGCTATCGGGCGTCAAAACAGATTCCTTTCGGGTGGCCGACGCGCCTGAAAGACCGTCTTGACCTGAGTAAGTGTGTCGTGTGTTTTATTAATTAAAACAGCGTATCAATATTTAACGACGAACCGGAATGTTGGTCAAGTCACCCTTTCAAAGCCTTGCAGTTCGGGCTGCCAATTCGTGAGTGCCTGATGGGTAAGGGTTTGCGTCGTTTTATCAAGTAAAACTCCAGCTGACTGGACGTAGCGTCAATGCGGGCAAACCAGTATCTGCCCCAAACCTTGACCAGGTAATTTTGCGTTTCGAATAATAAACAATACATTGTTTTAATCAATAAAACAAAACGTCTTGGCTCACACACCCACAACAAAGGAAACGCAGATGAACAGCAAAGGTTTGGCGATGGCGCTTGCAGGGGCGGGGATTGGCGCGGTGTTATGCGGTAACGCCGCGGCGCAGTCGAGCGTGACGTTGTACGGCATCGTCGACTCCGGCATCACCTATACGAGCAACCAGAAAGGCCACACGACGTGGCAGGCGACCGGCGGCAACGAGCAGGGCACGCGCTGGGGCATGCAGGGCACGGAAGACCTGGGCGGCGGCACGTCGGCGATTTTCAAGCTGGAGAACGGCTTTAACATCGAGACCGGCACGGCCAGCGCGAACGGCCGCATGTTCGGCCGTCAGGCGTGGGTGGGGTTGTCGAACCAGCGCTGGGGGACGTTCACCATGGGTCGTCAGTACAACGCCGCGCAGGATTCGCTCGCGCCGTTGCAGGTCGGCGCCAGCACGTCGCTCACGCAATACGCGCTGCATCCGTTCGATACCGACGATCTGAACAACACGTTCCGCACCGACAACTCGGTGAAGTACGTGACGCCGAATTTCGCCGGCTTCCGGGGCAATGCGATGTACGGCTTTTCCAATGCGACCAACTTCGCGGCGAACCGCAGCTGGAGCGTCGGCGGCACGTACGGGCAAGGTCCGGTGCATCTGGGCGTGGCGTACGTGGTGCTCGACAATCCCGCGCTCGACACGACCGGCGCGATTCCGTCGGATAACTACTACACCTTCCTGAAGGGCATCACGAAGCAGCAGATCTGGGGCGCGGCCGGCACCTATGATTTCGGCGGCGCGACTTTCGGCCTGATGTACACGACGTCGCTCTTCAATCTGCAGACCGGCGCGTCGCAGCGCTTCAACAACTACGAAGGCAGCTTCCGCTACCGCTTCGCGCCGGACGTGGCATTTGCGATCGGCGAGACGTACACGCAGGTTCATACGACGCAGAGCGCGAAGCCGAGCGTGCACTATCTGCAGACGAGCGCGGGCGTGCAGTACTACCTCTCGAAGCGCACCGACCTGTATGTGAACGCGATCTATCAGCGCTCGTCTTCGAACGCGGTGGCCGCGGTGGAGGGGATCAGCAATCCGTCGAGCTCCAGCACCCAGGTGGTGGGCGTGGTGGGGATTCACCACAAGTTCTGAGGCAGCGGATCGGGCGATGGGTGCCGCCCGGCTTACTTACTGTGCCGGCGCTTGCGCATTGGTGGCGGCGACGGGCACTGTCTCGAGCGGCGCGATGTCGTTGAACAGCGAGTAGTCGATATGGCTCACGCCATCCTGCTCGCTCATGACGTCGACGTAACGGTAGTGCCAGAAGATCTGATCGCAGGCCCACGAGTGGCGTGCCTGCATGGTTTGCGCGGTCGATTCGTCGACGCCTTCGATAGTGAGCAGGAGTGACATGTCGCTATTCTTGAGCGTCTCGGCGGTTTCACCGAATAGCGGGCTGCTTTCGTCGATGACGTGCATCACCGTCCAGCCCAGCTTGAAGATCGGGTGCTGATTGCGCACCAGTGTCAGGTCATAAAGCTTGCGAAGCGTATAACCCTCGGCGGAGGTTTCCTTGCGCAGAATGCGCAGTCTTGCCTGAGCTTCGGAAATGACATTCTGGCGCCCGTTGGCCGAGCGCACCATCAACGTCATGCGCCCGTCGAGCGGCCGGACGACCGCGTAGCGGGCGAAAACGATCTTGGCGCGCGGGCGCGAAAAACGCGCGAAGATCAGCCCTGTCGCCAACGCGATGCTGGACATGCCGACAAAAATCTCAAGCGTGGCGATCCAATGTGCGTAGACCGTTTGCGGATGCATGTCGCCATAGCCGACCGTCGCGAGCGTTTCGACGCTGAAGAAAAATGCGCCGCCGAAGCCCGCTGGATACTGATTGGCGATCGAAGCGCCGCCCAGCATGTAAAGCGTGGCGAACGCGGTGTTGAGCAGCAGGAACAGCAGCGCGAGCGAGACGAAAAAGAGCGGCCACCGAACCATGAGCGCGCGATGGTAGAGATCCTGCCAGATCCGCGTCGACATGCCGTGCACGACGACCATGCGATTGCCGATATACACCTCGCGGCTGCCGCGCAGATAGTGCTTGGGCGGGTGTGCGCCGGCGTCGCCGATGCCGGATGGACGGTCTGACGGTTCAGTAGACATCTCATGCTCGTGAAATGAAAAACGCGCAAAGCGTAGCACGCCGCCTGGCTTGTGCCATCTCATCGTTCGGCAAGCACGAAACGAGGTCGCCGCGTTCTCGGACTCGTCCGATATGGGCCACGCTCACGCGAGCCTATTCTTTCATCCGATCTGTAAATATTTGTGTTGGAGAATAGCCATGAGCCCGCAATTGCCGCCCGATGCATCGCACTTGACGAACTACGTCGATGCTCTGGATAAAGCCAATGACTCGAACGCCGATCAATACGCTGTCGTGAATCCGGCCCTCGAGGTCGTCAAATTCATGCAGCACCAGAGGAGATACCTTATCGATCTTTATTCCGGCCTTGGGTGCGCGGCGTTCTCAATGGGCGTCGTTACCGGCACCTACCTTGTGCTTTATGGCCTCTGATCAATACGGCGGGCAGAGCACGAAGCCCGGAAGCCATGAGTCTCGCGCACGGAGTGCGCTCCCGGTAGATCCTGACAGCTTGCTCGCCCAGCACCTCGAAGCCCATATTCACCTGTATATGGACTTCGCTATGTGTATAGCGTGCATGCTTGTTTTTTCGGCCTCATACGCGACCGTCCACCTTCTTCTCGACAATCTTTGGTGAGCGAATCTCGCGCCCGCCACCGGCTTATGGAAAAGCGCGTGGCTTGGGAATGCCCGCACCGTGTTCGATATCGTCGACGGCTTGCTGGTGTGCCGCGGCCACAGCTTCCGCTTCGTCACCGTAGCCGCCGTCGCCGCCCACGGTCGTCCACGCCTTGACGGCTTTCTCGCGGTGACGGATCTCGTATTCCGCGTCCCAGCGCGCGCCGTTGAGTTCGAGTGGGCGGACGTGAATCGAATACACGCCGTAAAGAAAGAACTGTTCAGCCATGATTGCCTCCAGCCGGCTGTTTCAAGATGGCGCAACGCGCATGCCGACGCCGACGCGGCAGGCGCGGCGCCGGTCAACCTAGAGTTCGATTTCCCCAAGAATACGGTGAGCCAGGGCTTTGGCTTCTTCGAGGGCTTCTTCCGGTGTCGACGAACCGGTGTCGACTTCGTAGAGGGTGGTTTCCTGATCGGCTTGCGCTTCCCCTTCGTCGCGCGACAGCGTGACCACGCCTTGCCAGGTGTCCTTCTGGACTTCTCTTACCGAGGCAACGGCCGTGTAGATGCCCTTGGTGTAAGTGGTGTCTTCCATGGCGTCGCTCCTTCTCGCAAGGCTTCCGGTTTTTTCATCCTAGCACGATGATGGAGACCCGGTTCGATGCCCCGGCGGCGCTCCATGTCCGTGACAATGCGCGCCGCACAAGGCAGCAGAATTACAGCAGCGCGACAACCTCATCCAGCGTCGGCGCGTGCGCTCCCGCATGCCGGCAGGCGGCCGCGCCGGCAGCGAGCGCGAACGCCAGGTGCTCCGGCCACGCCCGCTGCGGGGCGGTCATCAGGCTGAACAGCAGGCCGCCAATCGAGGCGTCGCCGGCGCCCACGGTGTCGACGATCTCGATGCGCGGCGGCCGCGCTTCGCTCACCGTGCTGCCGTCAATCAGCATGGCGGCCTCCGGCCCGCGCGTCACCAGCACGGTGGCGGCCGGATTCATGGCGCGCAGTTGGGCGAGCGCGCCGGCTTCGTCGTCGGTCTTGAACAGCAGGCGCAAATCTTCGTCCGACACCTTGATCAGATCGGCGAGCGCGGCCATTTTCCGCAGCGTGGGTTCATACCCATGCTCCATCAGATTCCGGTAGTTGGGATCGAAACTGATCTTCACGCCGTGCGCGCGCAGCTCGGCGGCCAACGCGGCAAGCGTCGCGCCGATGGGCTGCCGCACGAGGCTGATGCAACCGAAGTGCGCCCACTTCACGTGGCCCATCCAGCCGGCCGGCAGGCGCGAAGGATCGAAGGCCAGATCGGCGGCGTTCTCACCCATGAAGAAGTACGCAGGCGGATGCGTCTGATGCACGACCGCGAGCAAGGGCGGACGCTCCACGCGCTGCATGAAGCGCATGTCGAGCCCCGCTGCTACGCTCGCGTTCCACAGATCATCGGAGAAGTTGTCGACGCCGAGCGAGCCCGCGCACGCAGTCGGCAAACCGAGCCGCGCCACGCAGCGCGCCACGTTCCAGCCCGCGCCGCCAGGTCGCGAGAGCCACTGCGAAGCGCCGGAGCGCACCAGGTCGGTGAGAATGTCGCCGGCCGAGACGAAGAGGGGAAGTTCGCTGTTTGCGCCGAGGTTGCTCATTTTGTTTGCTCCGCGGATTCAGACGCAGCGGCCGCGCCGTCGGGCAACGCGTGCACCAGCACTTCGTAGCACGCGCCCATGGTGTGATAGTCGGTCTTGCCGGCCGGGCTTTTTTCGTCGCTGTATTTGCGGTTGTCGCACGTGAGAATGCGATACCACGCGCCATACTTGTGATCGACGAAATGCGCCCAGCTATAGCGCCAGATTTCGTCGTACCAGTCCCAGAAACGTTCGTTGCCCGTGCGCTTGCCGAGCAGCGCGGCCGTCGCGAAGGTTTCGGCCTGGACCCAGAAATACTTGTCGTGATCGCACACGGTGCCGTCCGGCCCGAAGCCGTAATACAGCCCGCCGTGGTCTTCGTCCCAGGCGTGCGTCATGGCGGCGTCGAATAGCTCGATGGCGCGCGGCAGCAGCCACGGCAACGGACGGAAGCGCTCGAGTATCAGCAGCAGCTTGGCCCATTCGGTTTGATGCCCAGGCTGAAAGCCCCACGGACGAAAGATGTTCGAGCTGTCTTCCTCGTTATAGTGCCAGTCGACCGACCAGTCCGCATGAAAGTGCTCCCACACGAGCCCCTGCGACAGCTTCGCCTGGCGTAGCGTGATGTTTGAAGCCACCCGTTCGGCGCGATCCAGGTAGACCAGATGGCCGGTCGCCTCGTGCGCTGCGAGCAGTGCCTCGGTGGTGTGCATGTTCGCGTTTTGCCCACGGTACGAACTCACCCGCCAGTCGGGTGATGCTTCGTCGGCGTAGAGGCCGGCGGCGGCGTCCCAGAAGCGGTGTTCCATCAATTCGAAGGTCGCGCCGATCATCGGCTTCGCTTCCTCGATGCCGGCCATCGCGGCGTGCGAATACGCGAGCAGGACGAACGCCAGACCGTAGCAGTGGCGCGTCGCGTCGAGCGTGCGCTTCCTGCCGTCGCGCCATTCGAGTTCCCAGTCGTAGCCTTCGTGCTGGGCATCCCAATGCGCTTCGCGCAGAAACCGCAAACCGTGGCGCGCGTACTCGAGATGCTGCGGGTCGCCGAACTGGCGATACGCCATCGCGTAGTTGAACACGTAGCGGCAACTGCTCACCAGATGCCGCGTGGTTGTGTCGTAGACCGAACCATCGTCGCGGAAGAAGTGAAAGAAGCCGCCGCTCGGATCGAGCACGTTGGGCGCGTAAAAGCGCAGAGTGTCCTGCACATGCGAGAGCAGGAACTCGCGCGCGCGAAAACTCTCGACGGGCGGTGCCGCGACGGCGCCGTTGGCGGGGTGGAGCGAATCGTTTTGCGTCATGGTGTCTTCACCAAAGTACTGGCACGTGCAATGAGATGAACGGGCAGGCGGATTTCCAGCTCGGCAGGCGTGTCCTCGAGCAGCAGCTCGACACCGCGCCGGCCGAGCGCTTCCTTGTCGACCGCGATGGTCGACAGCGGCGGCGTGGAGTGAGCGGTGGCCGGAATGTCGTCGAAGCCGATGATCGCGATGTCCTCGGGCACGCGCACGCCGCGTGCGAGGCAGGCGCGCAGCGCGGCGAGCGCGGCGGCGTCGTTGTAGGCAAACACGGCGTCGGGGCGCGGGCCGGGCGCGTCGAGCAGCTGATGCATGGCGCGCGCGGCGCCGGTGTCGGGGTCGAGGCCGGCGTCGATCGTGACTTCCAAAGACGGGTCGAACAGCAGGCCGGCTTCGAAAAACGCGCGCCGGTAGCCGAGCGCGCGCTGCGCGATGCTGAAGTGCGCGAGCGAGCCGCCGATGAACGCAACGCGCTTGCGCTGCTGTTCGAACAGATGTCGCATGGCGAGCGTGGCGCCCGCGGCGTTGTCGAGGTTGACCGAGCGCAGGCCAGGGGCCCACAGATCGATCAGCACGAGCGGGCGCTGCATGGCCACCAGTGTGGTCAGCGTTTCCGGTTCGACGAAGCCGGCAATCGCCACGGCGTCCGGCGCGTGCAGGCGCATCTGCTGGATCACGTCTTCGGTGGGGCCGGCGGTCAGCACGGAAGGCACGATGCCGCGCTCGCGGCAGGCGTCTTCCACGCCGTGCAGCACGTGCGAAAAGAACGGACTGACCGCGAAGTTGTTGTGCTGGCGGTGCAGCAGAAACGTGAGGCGGCGAATGCGCGGGCGCAATTGGGCGGCGTCGTAGCCGAGCTGCCGCGCCGCTTCGACGACGCGCAGACGGGTGGCCTCGGACAAGCCGGGCTGGTTTTTCAGTGCGCGTGAGACGGTGCCGATCGACACGCTGGCCGCACGGGCGACGTCGCGGATGGTTGTGGCCATCGAATCATAGCGGCCAAGCCGGGGCGGCCGCACGGTGTTTAAGTTCGGGCGATTGTATAGTAAAACGATGCTAAAACCGCCCGAAAAACAGCCGCGAGATACCAGGAAGTACCCGTAGATATTGACGTTGGCCCGAAATATGCTGTTTAGTAAAAATTGCTAAACACGCTTCGAAACGGCGCCGGGGATGGCGAAATTTTTACTCCAGGGATGCGTGAGCGGCCTCCGCCTGTCCGCGTAGCAGGGCCACGCTTTCGTCGGCGTCGATCAGCACGAAGCCGCTCGTCTCGTGCTTCGCGCGCCGTTTGGCCAGCGCGGCGACAGAGGCGATTTCCTCGCTGCTGTAAAGCGACGGTCCGCCTGCCGGCTCGACGCGCACGCAGCCAATCGCCATCGTCACGAAACCGAAGAACGTCGGATTGCCGCGCCGGTCCTCACCGTGGATGCCGCCCGCGAGACGATCGGCCGGCGCGTAGAAGCGTTGCGCGCCCTCGTTGAAGACGTGGATTGCGCGCAGCACGCGCGCGCGCCAGTCGTCGCTCTGGAACAGGATCAGGAAGTCGTCGCCGCCCACGTGCCCGAGGAAATCGCGGGTGGGGTCGCACACGTCGGCAAGCACGACGGCGGCGAATTTCAGCACTTCGTCGCCCTGCCAGTAGCCGTACTGGTCGTTGAACGGCTTGAAGTGGTTCAGGTCGACGTAGCACGCGCAGAAGCCGGCGTCGTTGCCGAGCAGGCGGCCGATGTGAGAACTGATCGGGATATTGCCGGGCAGGAAGGTCAGCGGGTTCGCATAGCGCGCGGCCTCGATGCGCACTTCGGTGACCGCGCGCACCAGGTTCTCGCCGGTGCCGAGGCCGACGTATTTGCCGCTGTCGGTAATCACGAAGCCGTCGGCGAGATAGCGCTGATCGTCGCTCGCGAGGAGCTTGGCCATCTGCTCGACGGTCATCGACTTCTCGATGATCACCGGCGACGCGTTGGCGAACTGCAGGCAAGGGCGCCTGCCGAACAGCTCGCGGTGATACGGCAGCGCGTAGCGGTCCATGAAGCTGCGGCGGTTGATCAGCGCGACCGGTTCGTCGTTTTCGACCACCGCGACCGCGTGCAGATCGGGCAGGCGGTTGAACAGTTCGAGCACGTCGTTGTTGGTGGCCTGGCGCGGCAACGCGGGCGCGGGCACCAGCATCTTCGCCGAGGCCATGCCGCCCGACGGCGAGGCGCTGCTCACCGTGCGCGTGGATTCCGGAAACACGGCGATGTGGCCGGCGCGCAGCGCTTCGCGAGCGTCGTCGCTCACCTGGCGAGCCGGTTGCGCGTGCGGGCGGCCGAAGAAATAGCCTTGTCCGCAGCCGATTCCCATATCCCGCACCACGATCAGATCCGCTTCGTTTTCGATGCCCTCGGCCACGAGCTGCGCGCCGCTCGCGTTGGCAAAGTGCTGCATCGCGCGCACTGCTTCGAACTTGAGCGGATCGCTGGCGATGTCGTGAATGAAGAAGCGGTCGATCTTCACCAGGTCCGGCTGCAGCCGCACCCATAGATTCATGCTCGCGTTCGCGGTGCCGTAGTCGTCGAGCGCGAATTGCGCACCCACGGTGCGCAGCGCCGAAATCAACGGCAGAAAGCTGCCGACATCCGGAATCGTGCTCTGCTCGGTCAGCTCGATCACGATCCGTTGCGGATCCACCCCGCGATGGCGCAGGAGCTTGAGCGTGTCCTCGCGCGCCTCGGCGAGCTGGCGGATCGCGCCGGCGCTGAAATTGAGGAACAGCTTGCCGTCGAAGTCGAGTTGCGCGAACGCTTCGATGCAGGTGCGCGCGGCCGCTCGTTCGAGCTCGATTGCGCAGCCCTCGGCGAGCGCCTGGGAAAACAGCGCGAACGGCGCTTCGAGCGGCGTGCCGGCCGGCCCGCGAATCAAGCCTTCGTAGCCGAGGATCGCGCCGGTTTCAAATTCGATGATCGGCTGGAATACGGCGGACAAATCGCGCCGGGCGATCAACTCCTCGATGCGCGGCGCGGCGGATCGGGAGGGCGAGCGAGGTTGCATGGCGGGTAGACGTAACAAGCGACTGTCGGCTTATCGGCCCACCCTCTGAAGAATTAAGTGAACTTTTGATGAAGCGTTGCACCGCAAAGGTGCGTTCGTGCCGACGTCCCTCTGGCGGCGGGTTTCGCTTTGCCAGGAGTTGGCCTATGCCATCCGGCCGAGGCGACAGCGGCGGTGTTTGCGCGTGAAATAACAAAAAAGCCGCGCGAGGCGGCTTTTTTCAAATAACGCTCAGGGAGGGCGCTTATGAATGTCCTGTTTGCATTGCGCGCGTATTCAACGGCGCGCCACAGCGGCGGCGGGCCGCTCACGGGAGGCGGTGAGGTGCTCGCTACTGATGTCGCGCGCACCCCAGCGTTGCGCGAGGGCGGCGCACACCATCAGCTGGATCTGGTGAAACAGCATCAGCGGCAGGACCACGGCGCCGACCGCATGCGAGGCGAAAATCACCTTGGCCATCGGCACGCCGGCGGCGAGGCTCTTCTTCGAGCCGCAGAAAATGATGGTGATCTGATCCGCGCGGTTGAAGCCGAGCCGCTTGCTCATGAAGATCGTCACGGCCAGCGCCAGCGCCAGCAGCACGACGTTCACCACCAGCAGACCGCCGAGCGCGGACAGCGGAATCTGATGCCACAGGCCTTCGTTCACGGCTTCGCTGAACGCGCCGTACACCACCAACAGGATCGAGCCCTGGTCGACGAATTTCAGCACGCCGCGATTGCGCTCGATCCACTTGCCGATGAGCGGGCGCAGCAACTGGCCGGCCACGAACGGCACCAGCAGCTGCAGCACGATGTTGCCCACCGTATGCCACGGCGAAGCGCCGCCGCCGGCCGCCTGGCTGGTGACGACCACGCTGACGAGGGCGGGCGTGATGAAGATGCCGAGCAGGCTCGAGGCCGACGCGCTGCATACGGCGGCCGGCACGTTGCCTTTGGCAATGGAGGTGAACGCGATCGACGACTGAACCGTAGACGGCAGCGTGCAGAGGAAGAGGACCCCCGCATAGAGCGCCGGCGTGACAAGTGGCGAAAGGAGCGGTTTAAGCGCGAGGCCGAGCAGCGGAAACAGCGCGAACGTGCTGAGCAGCACCACCACATGCAGGCGCCAGTGCGTCGCGCCCGCAATAATCGCTTCGCGTGAGAGCTTCGCGCCGTGCAGGAAAAACAGCAGGCCGACCGCCACGTTGGTCACCCAGTTGAACCCAACGGCGGCCTGCCCATGAACCGGCAGAATGCTGGCAAGGATCACGGTGCCGACGAGGCATAAGGTGAAGTTGTCGGGGAGCAGTTTCGGGCGAGCCATGGCGGAATCTCGATTCGGTGATGCGGAACAGCGCGCGGGCCGCGCGTCGAAGCGCTGCCCTTGGTTTATGGGAAGACACTATTGTTGTTGAAAACCAATTGAAAAGGCAAATTCATTTGCCGAATCGATTAATGAATGTTCCGCATTTCTGACGCCTGACTGGAAGAATCTGGCCCAGTCTGGCGCGCACGTTTCAGTATTGGCGACGCCGTCGTTTTGGTCCAAGCCGTTTTGACAATCGAGCTGAAAAACAGCCCGCGATTCGTCATACGTCAGAGCCCGTGAAACGTCTCGCGAAAGCCTTGAAAGCAAGCGGTTTCAAGGCTTTCACGCAAGTGCTCTGTCGCAGAAAAACGTCGCAGTAACAAGGTGTTACATCCGCAGGGGAGGCCTAACACTTTTTGGCTCGACACCCTTTGCGCGTACCCATAAATTACCGATCAAAGGCCGTCGGGATACGTCCGCGCCGCGATATTTCCGCAGCGCCCATGCCGTTCCCAGAACAAGTCCATCGCAGCTCGAACGGTGGGTTTCAGGCAAGTATTCGGGCATGAGAGTCAGCAGGTGGACGGGTTGTCGAGAACGAGGCATTGGGCGTTGGGCGCGGTTATCGCCGCGCTGTGCACGTTCGCCTATGCGAAAGTGCCGAGCATGCCGCATGGCGGCGGGGCCGGCTATTCGCGCGCCCCGGTCGACCATGCCATGCACAATGGCGGCCGCTACTATGGCGCCCCGGCGGCACGGCCGGTTCGCGCCCCCATCGCCGAGCGCAGTGCGCGCGTGCCGCGTGGCGGCCCGAACTTCGCGGGCGGCAATTACGGCAAAGACTTCAACGGCAACGGCTTTAACGCCTACAACCCGGGCATGCGCCGGGTCGCAGGACCGGCCGGTTATGCCGGCAATGAACGCGGCGGCGGCATGCAATATGCCGGCGCCATTACGCCGGTCAGCGCCGAGTCTCGCGCGGTACCGCGTCCGCCGGCTAATGCGCAGGCGCGCGCTGCCGGTTCGATTCGCGCCGACGTCGCCCGCTATAACGAGGAGCGCGGTTCGTCACGCGCCATGCCGCGCCAGACCGACGATCCGCGTCCGCCTGAAGGCGCGCCGTACCGCAACTAGCCGCCGGATTCTCCCGCTTCGTTTCGCCCCCTCGCTGGTATCTGCCGTCAAACGGCGCTTTTCAAGCCGCCTACTCCAAACTCGCGCCTTTCAAACCGCTTGCCAGCACTCCTGAGCATCACTTCAGCGCTCGACCCGCTGTCAATGTGACGTTTCGACGCCACACTTTTTTGAAAATACTCGGCAGCAACCCCTCTCACATCGTCAAATTTCGCCGTGTCTGTGGCGCTGCGTCATGCGCGCGACTTGCGGGATGTTATAAACCCGTCCTTCGCCGTGTCGGTAACGGTTTGCGCGGCGCATCGGAGTCTGCGGCGGCGCGGCGCGCGTATGCACTGCATGGGCTTTATCAGACCGATAAGCGACAAAACTAACCAGACCGATATACCGGCAATAACCAACGATATTTTTGTCCATAAAAATGGTCCGCAAAGATGGTCCCGCCCAGATTGGCTCGATGACCGAACGGACAACAACAATGGTTCGCGCGAGCGCCCCCTTTCGCACAGCCACACCCCTTTTGACAAAGACAGGAGAACCCATGAAAACAAGCATCAGCGGTGCGCTGAAGACCACCCTCAAGGCAACCGCGTGTGCCGCCCTGCTGGCCAGTGCATCGTCTGCTTTTGCGCAATCGAGCGTTCAACTCTACGGTCAGGTCGACGAATGGGTCGGCTCGCAGAAATTCCCGGACGGCAAAAGCGCCGCGCAAGTGTCGGGCGGCGGCATGTCGACCTCGTACTGGGGTTTGAAGGGAGCAGAGGACCTGGGCAACGGCTACAAGGCGATCTTCACGATTGAAGGCTTCTTCCGCGCGCAGAACGGCCAGTTTGGCCGCTTCCAGGGCGACACGATGTTTTCGCGCAACGCGTACGTCGGTATCGAATCGCCGTACGGCACGGTCACGGCTGGCCGTCTGACGACGCCGCTGTTCGTGTCGACGATTCTGTTCAACCCGTTCATCGACTCGTATGTGTTCTCGCCGATGGTCGCTCACGTGTACCTCGGCCTCGGCACGTTCCCGACCTATTCGACCGATCAGGGCGTGACAGGCGACTCGGGCTGGAACAACGCGGTGTCGTACTCCTCGCCGAACTTCAACGGCCTGTCCGCGACGGCGATGTACGCATTCGGCAATCAAGCCGGCCAGAACGGCTCGAAGAAGTGGAGCGGGCAGGTGCTGTACTTCAACGGCCCGTTTGCTGCAACGGCTGTGTACCAGTACGTGAACTTCAACAATACGCCGGGCGACCTCGGGAGCTTCAGCACGTCGGGCGTGCCTGGCCTGAAGAGCCAGAGCGTGGCGCAGCTCGGCGCGACGTACGACCTGAAGTTCGTGAAGTTCTTCGGCCAGTACATGTACACGTACAACGACCAGCAGATCACGAGCTGGCATGTGAACACGGCGCAAGGCGGCGTTCAGGTGCCAGCGGGCCCGGGCACGGTCATGGCGTCGTACGCGTATTCGCGTGACGGCGGCGGCTTTGACCAGACCCGTCAGTCGGCGGCGATCGGCTACGACTACCCGCTGTCCAAGCGCACGGACATCTACGCGGCGTATATGTACGACCACATCACCAATCAGTCGAGCGGCAACACCTACGGCGTCGGCCTGCGCGCGAAGTTCTAAGCGTCCGCGCATGGCCGGGCGGCGCCTGCCTGCAGGCCGCCGCCTCGCTGCCGAACTGCAACACGGCAAAGCCCGCCTTCTCCGGAAGGCGGGCTTTGTCGCTTCTGGGCCGCCGCAACAGCCTCTTTTGTCTACCCGTCTTTGATAAAGCGGGCAAAATAAGGCCGATTGATTCCTGAGGCGAGCGATTGGGATGGATACCCTCATCAGCATGAAAGTGTTCCGCCACGTGGTCGAAGTGGGGAGCTTCGTCGGCGCGGCTGAACGGATGGAGATGTCGGCGGCCATGGCGAGCAAGCACGTGATGCATCTCGAACAGCAACTCGGCGCGCGCCTCCTGAACCGCACCACGCGGCGGGTTGCGCCGACCGAGGCCGGCCGCGAATACTACGAGCGCCTGAGCCAGGTGCTGTCCGAACTCGAAGAAGCCGAGCAGGTGGTCGGCGCCGCGAGCGTGGTGCCGCAGGGGCGTCTGCGGGTGTCGTCGCTCTCGGCGTTCGGCCTGAGCCACGTGATGGCGGCTGTGGCGGACTACGCGGCGCAACATCCGCAGGTCACGGTGGACATGACGCTGGGCGACCGCGTGGTCGAATTGATCGACGAGGGCTTCGATGTCGCGATCCGGGCTTCACCGAGCGGCTTGAAGTCGTCGTCGCTGATCGCGCGGCAGATCGCGACCGCGCATCTCGTGCTGTGCGCCTCGCCGGACTATCTGAAGCGGCACGGCACACCTAAGACCGTCGCCGATCTGGCGCGCCACAACTATCTTCAATACGCCGGGGTGTCTCCCCTCGAAATCGCGCCCGCGCCCGGCGATGCTTCGCCGCGCGTGCGTCTGACGGGCAATCTGATCGTCAACCAGCTGGAGGCGCTGCGGGTGATCGTGCTGCAGGGCGCCGGGATCGCGATGCTCGGCACCGAGGTGATCGGCGAGGATCTGGCGCAGGGGCGCCTCGTGCCACTGCTGGTGGACGACCTGCCGCCGCGCGAGCTGCCCATTCATGTGGTCTACGCGAGCCGGCGGCATCTGTCGGCCAAGGTGCGCTCGTTTGTCGACTTCCTGGCCGACCGGTTCGCGAACGAATCGCTTTGGCCGTCGCTCGAACAGATCAAGGCGCTGGCGGTGCGGTAGGCGCGCGGGGATGCGCTGACATGAGGTGACATGCGCTGACATGCGCCAAAGCGTGCGGCAGGGCGGCGGCGCCGGGGCGGCACAAGG
>DASVNP010000349.1:0-60024 GCA_036383775.1 Paraburkholderia sp.
AATTCCACGCGCCCGCCGCGTCGATGGTCGAATTGCCCACGCTCGATCTGCTCGCGCGCGCGGACCCCGACGTCGAACCGGTCTCGGAAGAAAAGCTCATCGAAACCGGCCTGCTGATCGAACAGCGTCTGCAGGAATTCAAGGTGCCGGTCACCGTGGTCGGCGCGTCGGCCGGTCCGGTCATCACGCGCTTCGAAGTCGAGCCGGCCCTCGGCGTGCGCGGCAGCCAGATCGTCGGCCTGATGAAGGACCTGTCGCGCGGTCTCGGTTTAACCTCGATCCGCGTGGTGGAGACGATTCCCGGCAAGACGTGCATGGGCCTCGAGTTGCCGAATGCCAAGCGCCAAACGATCCGCCTGTCGGAAATTCTCGAAGCGAGCGTCTATCAGAATTCGCATTCGCAATTGACGCTGGCGATGGGCAAGGACATCACCGGCCACCCGGTGGTCGCCGATCTGGCCAAGGCGCCGCACATGCTAGTCGCGGGCACGACCGGCTCGGGCAAGTCGGTCGCGATCAACGCGATGATCTGCTCGCTGCTCTACAAGGCGACGCCCGAAGAAGTGCGCCTCATCATGATCGACCCGAAGATGCTGGAACTGTCGGTCTACGAAGGCATTCCGCATCTGCTCGCGCCGGTCGTCACCGACATGAAGCTGGCCGCCAACGCGCTGAACTGGTGCGTCGGCGAAATGGAAAAGCGCTACCGCCTGATGTCGGCGGTCGGGGTGCGCAATCTGGCTGGCTTCAACCAGAAAATCCGCGACACGGAAGCCAAGGGCAAAAAGCTCGGCAACCCGTTCTCGCTGACGCCGGAAGCGCCCGAACCACTCGCGCCGCTGCCGCTGATCGTGGTGGTGATCGACGAACTGGCCGACCTGATGATGGTGGCCGGCAAGAAGATCGAAGAGCTGATCGCGCGGCTCGCACAGAAGGCGCGCGCCGCCGGCATCCACCTGATTCTGGCGACGCAGCGCCCCTCCGTGGACGTGATCACCGGCCTCATCAAGGCGAACATTCCCACGCGCGTGGCCTTCCAGGTGTCGTCGAAAATCGACTCGCGCACGATTCTCGATCAGATGGGCGCCGAATCGCTGCTCGGCCAGGGCGACATGCTGTTCCTGCCTCCGGGCACGGGCTATCCGCAGCGCGTGCACGGCGCGTTCGTCGCCGACGAGGAAGTGCACCGGATCGTCGAGTACCTGAAGCAGTTCGGCGAACCGCAATACGAGGAAGGCATTCTCGACGGCCCGGCCACCGACGGCGGCGCGGCGCAGGACCTGTTCGGCGAAACGCCGGATGCGGAAGCCGATCCGCTTTACGACGAAGCCGTGGCCTTCGTCGTGCGCACGCGGCGCGCGTCGATCTCGTCGGTGCAGCGGCAGCTGCGCATCGGTTATAACCGCGCGGCGCGTCTCGTCGAGCAGATGGAAACCGCGGGTCTGGTGTCCCCCATGGGCATCAACGGCAGCCGTGAAGTGCTCGCGCCAGGGCCGGCTGAGTAAGCAGCCGCGCAGGCCGTAACCGAGGCCGACTCAACCTTAAAGCAAAACGGGCCGCTCTTTAACGAGCGGCCCGTTTTCCATTCAGCACGCACCCGAAGAGCCTATGGTTTTATGGCGCCGGCGAAACCAGCTTGAAATCCACCGGCGAGCCGAGCTCGAAATGCTTCGGATTCGCTTCGAGCAGGCCGCTCTCCTGATCGCGCTTGAACACGTACACGGTGTCGCTGTTCTGATTGCCGACGATCAGCCAGTTGCCGGTCGGATCGATCGCGAACTCACGCGGCGCCTTGCCGAAGCTCGATTGATGCCCGACCTTCTTCAGACGCCCGTTGGCGGGATCGACAGAAAAAATCACGATGTCGTTTGCATCGCCGCGATTGGTGGCGTACAGGAAGCGCCCATCCGGCGACAGGTGGATAGCCGCCGCGCCCACCGCGCCCTTGAAGCCCGGCTCGGTCAGCGAGAGGGTCTGCACCTGTGTGAGCCTGCCGTCGTCATAGTTGAAGGTGCTGACCGTGGCGGCCAGTTCACTCGTCAGATACGCGTGCTTGCCATCGGCGCCGAACACCAGATGGCGCGGACCGCTACCCGCCTTTTCCTGCGTGTAGCGCCAGTCGGTCGGACCGAACAGGCCGCGGCTGCCGTCCGGCGTGTAGCGGTATGCGTAAAGCTTGTCGGCGCCGAGATCCTGCGCGAACAGATAGTGGCCGTCCGGCGAGAACACGGTGGAGTGAACGTGCGAGTTGTCCTGCCGTCCCTTCACCGGACCGCCGCCTTCGTGATGCACCGTGAGCACCGACGCGCCCACCTGGCCGTCGGCCTGCAACGGGAACACCGCGAAGCTGCCGCCCGGGTCGGCCGCCACCGAGTAGTTCGCGCTCAGCAGATACTTGCCGTCGGGCGAAATTTTCAGGTAGCACGGATCGTTGCCGTCCGCGGAGACCTTGTTGAGGAAAGTCAGCTGGCCGCTCGCGGCGTCGAAGCGAAACGCACTGATGCCGCCGCGCTGCGTGGCCGGGCCGTTGTCGCCGGGCAATTCGTTGACCGCGTAGACGAAGCGGCGGTCGCGGCTGACCACGAGGTAGGACGGATTGACAGTCTGTGCAACCGATACGCGCGTCGCCTCGCCTGTCTTCGTGTCGAAGCGATAGACATACAGGCCTTCGCTTCTGGCGCCCGTGTAAGTGCCGATCAGCATGTCATACACGCCGTCGGCGGGGATCGGGCCGGAATCTTGCGCAAATGCATGCGAAGCAACAATCGAGACCATGAGCACGAAACCTTTTATGATCGAGCGGGCAGCGCGGTGACGACAAGGCATGCGACCTCCTGGACACGGGTTATCTGACTGAATCGGTTGTCACGGTGTCTCTGGTCTGCCGCGCGGTGAGCCAAGCGTTTGTTCTTATCGGGGCAAGTATAAGAGCGTTGTGCCGGCGCAGTGTTGGCGTTGTGTTGGCCTTGTGCCGGTGTTGTGCCGATTGACGCAGCCAGTCCGGCTGGCGGCGGTTGGACTGTGCAGCGCTGAATGGTTGGCCATTGTCCCGCCTCGCGGGACGTTTTTTTCAATCGCGTCCCACACTACGGAGTCTTCATGAACATCACACTCAGCCTCGGCCCGCTGGTTTCGCTGATCGCCGGCATTCTGATTCTTATCATGCCGCGCCTGTTGAGCTACATCGTCGCGCTCTATCTGATCATCATCGGGATCATCGGGATTATGGGCGTGGGGTCGTCACACTTCTGAAGCTTCTGGACAGCAGCCGACGCGCGCGGTCCCGCTTGAAGCGGACCACGCACGGACCACACTTGAAGCAGGTATGAAGCGAGCGAAGCGCGCGCCGGCGCTCAGCCGTTCGAAAGCTGGTCGAGACGCCAGCGCCCCTGCTGCGACAGCGCGCCGACGGCATAATGGCCGTCATCTTCCAGGTGATGCCGGAAGCAGGCTCGTTCGATCAGAAAGGCCGCGGCGGCCAGCATGCCGTTGCGGCTCAGGCCCAGCCGGCCATAATCTAGCGGCAACATCGAATCTTCGGCGAGTTCACTGGCTGCCGAGAGTATTGTGATGCAATCGGTTTTCGACGGGTTCAGCATAGCTTTAGTCCTCGGAAACAGCGTTTGCACACGCCATGGGCGCGGCTGGTTGACAATCCTGAAGGTGCCGGACAGCGGCAGGAATTCCGATTGTAGGCAGTGATTTAACAATTTACCAACCCGAAATTAACCACAATGTGGGATAGACCACAGCACATCGCGCGAGTCAGCTAAGAACAACGACCCCGCGCGTGGCGGCCGCCGCTGCGCGCCATACGGATCCCATCCTCCATGCCCGCACTCATCGAAGACTATGCGCTCATCGGCGACGGCCACACCGCCGCGCTCATCTCCCGCGAAGGTTCCGTCGACTGGCTCTGCTGGCCGCGCTTCGATTCCGGCGCCTGCTTCGCCGCCCTGCTCGGCACGCCCGCGAACGGCCGCTGGCTGATCTCGCCGGTCTCCGACACCGCACCGACCATCAGGCGCCGTTATCGCGGCGAAACACTGATCCTCGAAACCGATTTCGAGACGCCCGAGGGCGCCGTCACGCTGATCGACTTCATGCCGCCGGGCAACGGCTGGTCGGAAATGGTGCGGCTCGTGGTTGGCAAACGCGGCACGGTGCGCATGAAAATGGAACTGGTGCTGCGCTTCGACTACGGTTTTTCGATTCCGTGGGTCGAGCGTCTGGAACACGACAGCGGCATCAAGGCGATCGTCGGCCCGGACACCGCGGTGCTGCGCACCCCCGTCGAATTGCGTGGCGAGGACATGAAGACGGTGGCCGACTTCACCGTCCGCGAGGGCGAGCGGGTGCCGTTTTCGCTGGCCTATGCGGCCTCGCATCTGCGCATTCCGCCGGCGCGCGATCCGCACACGTCGCTCGCGCGCACTGAGAATCACTGGCTGGAATGGTCGGCGCGCAGCACAGTACAGGGACGCTGGGCCGAGCCGATCCGCCGCTCGCTGATCACGCTGAAGGCGCTCGCCTACGAGCCGACAGGCGGCATCGTCGCCGCGCCCACCACCTCGCTGCCAGAGCAGCTCGGCGGCACCCGCAACTGGGATTACCGCTACTGCTGGCTGCGCGACGCCACGATCACCCTGCTCGCGATGATGCGCGGCGGCTATTACGACGAAGCACGCGCGTGGCGCACGTGGCTCGGCCGCGTGATGGCCGGCGCGCCGGACCAGTTGCAGATCATGTATGGCCTCGCGGGCGAGCGGCGCTTGCCGGAGTTCGAAGTCGACTGGCTGCCGGGCTACCAGGATGCCAAGCCGGTACGGATCGGCAATAACGCGGTCGGCCAGCGTCAGCTCGACGTCTACGGCGAAGTGATGAATGCGCTGCACCTCGCGCGCGTCGTCGGCCTGCAGGCGGACGACACCGCGTGGAACGTGCAGCGCGCGCTGCTGCGCCATCTGGAGACGATCTGGCAGGAACCCGACGAAGGCATCTGGGAAACGCGCGGCGGCCGCCAACACTTCACCTTTTCGAAGGTCATGGCGTGGGTCGCGTTCGACCGCGCCATCAAGTCGGCGGAACAGTTCAAGCTCGACGCCCCGCTCGACGAATGGCGCGCCACCCGCGCGGCGATTCACGCGGAAGTCTGCGAGAAGGCATGGAATCCGGCACTCAACGCGTTTTCACAGAGCTACGGCAGCGACCAGCTCGATGCGAGCGTGCTGCTGATGCCGCTGGTCGCGTTCCTGCCGCCGCAGGATCCGCGCGTCAAAGGCACGGTGGCCGCGATCGAGAAGGATCTGATGCACGACGGCTTCGTGATGCGCTACCGCACCACCGAATACGACGACGGCCTGCCGCCGGGCGAAGGCACGTTTCTCGCATGCTCGTTCTGGATGGTGGACAATCTCGCGTTGCAGGGGCGCATCGAGGAAGCCATCGCCATGTACGAACGCCTGCTCGCGCTGTGCAACGATGTCGGTTTGCTTTCGGAAGAATACGATCCGCTTACACAGCGTCTGGTCGGCAACTTCCCGCAGGCGTTTTCGCATGTTGCGCTGGTGCACACGGGCCTGAACCTGATGAAACATGAGCAGGCCATGGCGCAGGCAGCAGGCCAGCCTCCACATAACGGCATCAGGCAATCCTGACTTGAGGCTGCGGCAACCCCCGATAGCGGCGCGGCAACATCGCCGCTAGCATGATTCAATGACAGTTTTCGTGCGAGTTGTACGTAAAATTGCTGCATTGCACAAGTAAGCTTTGTTCGATATGATCGTTCAGACTGTTGGCCGAAAATCAATGTGCCCACAACCAATACGGCCTGCCGCAACGCCAAATGCGTGTTTGCGTAGCGCCATGCGAACCGCTTAAAACGGAGCACCCATGCTCTATCAATTTCACGAATTCCAGCGGGCGATGCTGAGCCCGCTTACCGCCTGGGCCCAGGCCGCCTCCAAATCGTTCGCGAATCCCGCTAGCCCTTTGGCCTACGTGCCCGGCGCCACGCGGCTCTCGGCCGGCTACGAACTCCTGTACCGGCTTGGTAAAGATTACGAAAAGCCTGAGTTCAACCTGCATCAGATTGTCAAAGACGGGCATAACATCCCGATCATTGAACAGACCATCATCGAGAAGCCGTTTTGCCGCCTGATGCGCTTCAAGCGCTTCGCGGATGACAGCGACGCTGTTACCCAATTGAAAGACGAGCCGATCGTGCTCGTGTGCGCACCGTTGTCAGGACACCACGCCACGCTGTTGCGCGACACCGTGCGCACGTTGCTGCAAGACCACAAGGTGTATCTGACCGACTGGATCGACGCACGCATGGTGCCGCTCGAAGCCGGCGAGTTTCGTCTGGACGACTACGTCGCCTACATTCAGGAATTCATCCGCCATATCGGCGCGAAGAACCTGCACGTGATCTCGGTGTGCCAGCCCACCGTGCCGGTGCTCGCCGCCATTTCGCTGCTGGCGAGCCGCGGCGAAGACACTCCGCGCACCATGACGATGATGGGTGGCCCGATCGACGCGCGCAAGAGCCCGACCTCGGTCAACTCGCTTGCCACGCAGCACTCGTACGAGTGGTTCGAAAACAACGTGATTTTCACGGTGCCGCCCAACTATCCGGGCGTGGGCCGTAAGGTTTACCCGGGCTTTTTGCAGCACACCGGTTTTGTGGCGATGAATCCGGAGCGTCACGCGGCATCGCACTGGGACTACTACCAAAGCCTGCTGCGCGGCGACGAAGACGACGCGGAAGCGCACCGCCGCTTCTACGACGAGTACAACGCGGTGCTCGACATGGACGCGGACTATTACCTCGACACGATCCGCGTGGTGTTCCAGGAATTCAGCCTGGCGGAAGGCACGTGGGACGTCGCCGGCGAACGGGTGAAGCCGCAGGACATCAAGAAGACGGCGCTCTTCACGATTGAAGGCGAGCTGGACGATATTTCCGGCGACGGCCAGACCTATGCCGCGCACGAACTGTGCACGGGCATTCCGGACAGCGACAAGCGTCACTTCACCGCGGAAAAATGCGGCCACTACGGCATTTTCTCGGGACGCCGCTGGCGCACCATCATCTACCCGCAGTTGCGCGATTTCATCCTCGAGCACAACAAGGCGCCGAAGGTCGCGAAAGAAAAAGTCGAAGCCTGAGCACCCTGAGTACGATTGAAAAAACGGCCTCCTTGGAGGCCGTTTTTCGTTCAGGTCACCTACTGCTTCACTTGCGCAACAGGTACGCGAGCAGCAACTCGGTGTTCATCTGGATCACTTCACTGCGCTCGCCCGCGCTGCTGAAATCGCGGCCAAGCGTGGCTTCGAGCGTGAAGCGGTTCGACACGATGTAGTAACCCATGCCGGAGAGCGTGACGTAGAAGCGCAGCGGATCGACATTGGTGCGAAACAGGCCCGCACGTTGCCCGCGTTCGAGAATGCTGCCGAGCGTGGCGACGATGGGCGAGATCATTTCTCGGATGCGTGTCGATTTCGACATATAGCGTGCTTCATGCAGATTCTCGTTGTTCACGAGACGCAGCAGCTCAGGATGGTCGCGGTAGTAATCCCAAACAAAATGCGCGAGACGCGTAATGGCCTCGACCGGCGCAATGCCATTGAGTTCGAGCGTGCGCTCAGCTTCATTGAGCGCGCTGAATGCATGCTCGAGAACCGCGGTGAAAAGCTGCTCCTTGCTACCGAAGTAGTAATAGAGCATGCGTTCATTCGTTTCCGCGCGTCGGGCAATCTGATCGACGCGCGCGCCGAACAGTCCTCCATTTGCAAACTCTTCGGCCGCCGCAAGCAGAATGCGGCGCCGTGTGCCTTCAGGATCTCTTTTGATTTTCGGCTGATTCATGGTGGCATCGTCTTCGTGAGCCGCGTTATCCGGATCGCGCCGCCGGCCTCTCCTCGGGCCTTGCACCGACAGCACTGAACGGGCGCGCCATGGTTGGGGGACACCCTCCTGCGGTCTTTCGAAAAAGCGCTTCGATTATGGCACATGGATTGCGGATGGCAATTGGGGAAATCGGCGATAATGTGCTATTTAGTTCAAGCTGTGCGGCCGCAAGCCAAGCCCCCACCTCGTGACCGTGACAGAGACTCCAACGCTCGCAGACCGCATCGAAGATCTGCTCCCCCAGACGCAATGCACCAAGTGCGGTTATCCCGCATGCCGCCCCTATGCCGAAGCCGTGGCAAGCGGCGAGGCCAACTACAATCAATGCCCGCCGGGCGGCGCCGAAGGCGTCGCGCGTCTGGCGGCCCTGCTCGGCAAGCCGGTGATTCCGATCAATTCCGCCAACGGCGTCGAACGGCCTCGCCCCGTGGCGGTTATCGACGAGCAAGTTTGCATCGGCTGCACGCTGTGCATGCAAGCTTGCCCGGTCGATGCAATAGTTGGCGCACCGAAACAGATGCATACGGTGATCGCCGAACGCTGCACCGGCTGCGACTTGTGCGTGCCGCCCTGCCCGGTCGACTGCATTGCCATGCCGCCGGTCACCGGCGAGGCCACGGGTTGGGACGCATGGAGCCAGGCCTTGGCCGATGCCGCGCGCGCGCGGCATGACCGCCATGAAGCGCGTCTCAAGCGCGAGCGCGAGGCCGCCGAAGCGCGTGCTGCAGCGCGGCGAGCCGGCGTTCACCCCGCCGCCCCGGCTGCCGGTGCAGTCGATGCCACGCCGCCAACCACCGCCCCCATTGCCGACGACGCCGAAGCGAAGAAACGCGCGATCATCCAGGCCGCGCTCGACCGTGCTCGCAAGAAGAAGGAAGAAATGGCCGCCAAGGGGGAAGGCCCGCTGAACACCGAGCGTGTCAGCGCCGACGTGCAGGCGCAAATCGACGCCGCCGAAGTACGCCGCCGCCGTCTCGGCCTCAACACGGACGATCCAACCACGCCGTCCGACAAGCGCTAACCGCACCTTCACGCCCCGCATGAACGCGACCAAACGCCGTGCCATCTACGAGACGCTTCAGAGTCTCAACCCGCATCCGACTACCGAGCTCGAGTACACCACTCCGTTCGAACTGCTGATTGCCGTGCTGCTGTCGGCCCAGGCCACCGACGTCTCGGTCAACAAAGCCATGCGCAAGATGTTCCCGGTCGCGAACACGCCGCAGCAGGTTTTCGATCTCGGTGAGGAAGGCGTGGCCGGCTACATCAAGACCATCGGCCTCTATCGCAACAAGGCCAAGAACGTCATCGCGACCTGCCGCATCCTGCTCGACCAGTACGGCGGCGAAGTACCGGAAGATCGGGAAGCGCTCGAGAGCCTGCCGGGAGTCGGCAGGAAAACGGCCAACGTGATTCTGAACACGGCATTCGGCCATCCGACCATCGCGGTGGATACGCACATCTTTCGGGTTGCAAATCGAACCGGGCTCGCCCCCGGCAAGGATGTTCGCGCGGTCGAGTCGGCGCTGGAGAAATTCACGCCCGCCGAATTCAAGCAGGACGCACACCACTGGCTGATCCTGCACGGGCGCCATGTGTGCAAGGCGCGCCGGCCCGAATGCTGGCACTGCGTGATCGAGCCGCTATGCGAGTTCCGCCCGAAAACGCCGCCGCCGGATCTTTGAGCGGACCCGGCGTCGAGGACGTGGATGGTGTAGAGGGTATGGCGTGCATCGAGTGCGCGGCACGCATGGCGCTCACCTGGCGCACGGCGGCCGCGCCGCCAGCGGCCTTCGCCGCCCCGGCGTAAAATGACGCCCTCTGTTCCGCCGCTTCTTGCGGTTGGCGAAACACGCCAGGATAGACCAAGACACGCCCCACTCAACGCAACCGGTCTCACGATGTTCAATCCCAGCCGCGACGAAGTCCGCCTTTTTTTCACCGACACCTGGCGCAAGCAGCGTCAAGGCGAGATCCTGACGCCACTGGAGGCGATCGCCGCCGACTGGATCGTCGAGCACCCCGAATACCACGCCGACCTGACCGACGGCGACGCCGCCCAGGCTCAGGACTACTCGCCCGAACGCGGCCAGACCAACCCCTTCCTGCATCTGTCGATGCATCTGGCGATAACCGAACAGTTGTCGATCGACCAGCCGCCCGGCATTCGCGCGGCACACGAGCGGCTCGCCGCCCGCCTCGGCTCGACGCACGAGGCCCAGCACGCCATCATGGACTGCCTCGGCGAAACCATCTGGGAAGCGCAGCGCACCGGCACGCCGCCGGACACGGACGCGTATCTGCAACGTATCGAGCGGCGCGCCACGCGCGACTGAAGGCGAGCCCGGCGCGCTCGTCCCGCGCAATGCCCGAACGCGTGAACCACGCCCCAAGGTCGCGCCTCGCGGCATCAAACCCAAATCCGCCACCCCAAAAACACAACACCCCGCCGAAGCGGGGTGTTGTTCAATCCGAAAGCGGCGCGCAAAGCACGCGATTCGCTTACTTCTTCTGCACCAGATCGCCGTTCAGCGATTCGACATAAGCAGCGATGTCTTTCATGTCGCTTTGCGACAGGCTTTGCACCTGCGCCTGCATGATCGCGTTGTTGCGGCCAAGGTGCGGGTTGCCGTTGCCCATCTGATACTGGCGCAGCGCCCAGTAGACGTAATCGGAGTGCTGACCGGCGAGCTTTGGATATTCCGGGCTGACCGGCTTGTTCAGGTTGACGCCGTGACAAGCCGCGCAGTTGTGGCTGTCCGCCAGCACCTTGCCGTTGCCGGCATCTGCGGCATGCGCGAGGTTCGCTGCAGCCAGACCGATCACTGCCGCCGACGCGCATGCAGCCTTGAACACCGTGTGGAGTGCCTGTTGGGGCTTATTCATGAATTCTCCTATCCCGCGAATTTAATTGCCGAGTGACTGGATGGATGACCGCAGCCGATCACTTGTCGGGATTGTTCTTCGAAGAGGAATTTTGCGCTGCGTAGTAGGCAGCGATGTCGGCGATGTCCTGATCCGACAGCGACGCGGTGATGGCGCGCATCGTTTCGAAATGGCGGTCGCCCTTCTTGTAGCCGTGCAGGGCGTTTTCGAGGTACGCCTGATTCTGGCCGCCGAGCATCGGCACGCGGTAGACCTCGGGGTAAGCCGTGCGGTATTCAGGGATGCCGTGGCAGCCGATACACATTGCGACCTTGCCCTGGCCCGCCTTAGCGTTGCCAACGACATCCGCTGCCTGCGCACCGGCCGTATAGCCCGCGAGCACCGACAGCGCTGCGATCACGACGTGTTTGCCAACGAATTTATTCATAGCATGTAACCTGGCTTGAGGGGAAACGGGCGACCAAATAGGCAACGGCCCGCGCCGTTATTCTTATACGGTAGCCACGCAGGCCAAAAAAATCGGGCTAATTGTACCGCGACGCCGCGCCGAACGTCCACAGCGTGGGGTGGACGGCGCATCCGGCGGCCGCCGGGCCACGGCATCCGGCCCAGCCCGCCCGGAGCGCCCGCCCACCGGGCTCGCCGGGCAGGTTGGGCCGCCCGCGGGCGCCGCCTGCGGACTCGTTACGCCCGGCGACACCGCGGGTGACACCTTACGCGAGGCGGTTTCAGGCCAACAGGGCTTCTGACTTATACTGGGTTTTTTCCCAAAACGAGCAGCTCGCCATGCGTTTCGAAGGCTCATCGCAGTACGTCGCCACCGACGACCTCAAGCTCGCAGTCAACGCCGCGATGACGCTCAAGCGCCCATTGCTGATCAAAGGCGAACCCGGCACGGGCAAAACCATGCTGGCCGAGGAAGTCGCCGCCGCGCTCGGCATGCCGCTCCTGCAGTGGCACATCAAGTCCACCACCAAGGCCCAGCAAGGCCTGTACGAGTACGACGCGGTGTCGCGCCTGCGCGATTCGCAGCTCGGCGACGAGCGCGTGAAGGACATCCGCAATTACATCGTCAAGGGCGTGCTGTGGCAGGCGTTCGAATCGGACGAGCAAACCGTGCTGCTGATCGACGAGATCGACAAGGCCGACATCGAATTCCCCAACGACCTGCTGCGCGAACTCGACCGCATGGAGTTCTACGTGTACGAGACCCACGAGCTGATCCGCGCGAAACATCGCCCGCTCGTCATCATCACGTCGAACAACGAGAAGGAGCTGCCGGACGCATTCTTGCGCCGCTGTTTCTTTCACTACATCAAGTTTCCCGATCCGGTCACGATGCAGCAGATCGTCGAGGTGCACTACCCCGGCATCAAGAAGGATCTGCTCGCGGCCGCCATGCAGAGCTTTTTCGAGTTGCGCAACGTCGCGGGGCTGAAGAAGAAGCCGTCCACCTCGGAGCTGCTCGACTGGCTCAAGCTGCTGCTCGCCGAGGATATTCCGGCCGAAGCGCTGCGCTCGTCCGATCAGAAGCAGATCATTCCGCCGCTGCACGGCGCGCTCCTGAAAAACGAGCAGGACGTGAATCTGTTCGAGCGGCTGATTTTCATGAACCGCAACAATCGGTGATTAATCGTTGATTGAGCGCACCGGCCACCCGCCGCCCGAGGATCCAGCATGCTGATCGACTTCTTCTACTCGCTGCGCGCAGCCAAACTGCCGGTCTCGGTGAAGGAATACCTGACCCTGCTCGAAGCGCTCAAGGCGAACGTGATCGCGCCGTCGCTCGACGAGTTCTATTACCTCGCGCGCATCACGCTGATCAAGGACGAGCAGTATTTCGACAAGTTCGATCAGGCGTTCGGCGCGTATTTCAAAGGTGCCGCGCAAGCTTCGGAGCTGGCCTTCGACATCCCGCTCGACTGGCTGAAGAAAAAACTGCAACGCGATCTGTCGCCGGAAGAAAAAGCGCAGATCGAAGCGATGGGCGGCCTCGACAAGCTCATGGAGCGCCTGAAGGAACTGTTCGACGAACAGAAAGAGCGCCACGAAGGCGGCAACAAGTGGATCGGCACCGGCGGCACGTCGCCGTTCGGCAATGGCGGCTTTAACCCGGAAGGCGTGCGCATCGGCGGCGACTCGGCGGGCAACCGCACCGGCGTAAAGGTTTGGGAAGCCCGCGCCTATCGCGACTACGACGATCAGGTCGAAATCGGCACGCGCAACATCAAGATCGCGCTGCGCCGCCTGCGCCGTTTCGCGCGCGAAGGCGCCGCCGAAGAGCTCGACCTGCCCGACACGATCCGCAGCACCGCCGCGAACGCCGGCTGGCTCGACCTGAAGATGGTGCCGGAGCGCCACAACAAGGTGAAAGTGCTGATGCTGCTCGACGTGGGCGGCTCGATGGACGATCACATCAAGCGCACCGAGGAGCTCTTCTCCGCCGCCAAGGCCGAGTTCAAGCACCTCGAGTTCTACTATTTCCACAACTGCGTGTACGACTTCCTGTGGAAAAACAACCGCCGCCGTCACACCGAACGCATCCCGACGTGGGACGTGCTGCACAAGTTCACGCCCGACTACAAGCTCATCTTCGTCGGCGACGCGACCATGAGCCCGTACGAAGTGCTGCAGCCGGGCGGCTCGGTGGAGTACAACAACGCCGAGGCCGGCGCCGTATGGCTGCGGCGCCTCGCCGACCAGTTCCCTCACCACGCGTGGCTCAATCCCGAACCGGAAGGCCTGTGGGCGTACCGTCAGTCAGTCAGTGCGATCCGCGAAGTGCTCGGCCACCGCATGTACCCGCTCACGCTCGCCGGACTCGAGACCGCCATGCGCGCGCTGAGCAAATAATCCGCACGCGTTTTATCTTCAACGACAAGCCAGTATCTGCATGAGTCCGTCCTCCTCGCCCGATTTGTCCCCCGCCGCTAAACCAGCTGAACCGGCTGCACGCCTCAATCCTTTCGCCGACACCTCGCTGTCGGCCATCGTCGCCGGCTTCGTCGCGATGATGACGGGCTACACCAGTTCGCTCGTGCTGATGTTCCAGGCGGGCCAGGCCGCCCATCTGACCGATGCGCAGATTTCGTCGTGGATCTGGGCCCTGTCGATCGGCATGGCCGTATGCACGATCGGCCTCTCGCTGCGCTTTCGCGCCCCGATTGTGATTGCCTGGTCGACGCCCGGCGCGGCGCTGCTGGTGTCGTCGCTGCCGCACGTGGCTTATGCCGAGGCGATCGGCGCGTTTATCGTCTGCGCGCTGCTGCTCACCCTCGTGGGCTTGACGGGCTGGTTCGATACGCTGATGAAGAAGATTCCGGCCGGGATCGCCTCGGCCTTGCTGGCGGGAATTCTGTTCGAGATCGGCATCGAGATTTTCCGGGCGGCGCAGTTCCAGACCGCGCTCGTGCTGACCATGTTCTTCACCTATCTGATCGTCAAGCGGTTCGTGCCGCGCTACGCGATTCCCGTGACGCTGATAGTCGGCACGGTCGCCGCCGGCGGCCTCGGGCTGCTCGATTTCAGCCGCTTTCACGTCGCGCTGGCGCATCCGGTGTTCACCATGCCGGCGTTCTCGGTGGCGGCCAGCATCAGCATCGGCATTCCGCTCTTCGTGGTCGCGATGGCGTCGCAAAACGTGCCAGGCATCGCCGTGCTGCGCGCGGACGGCTACACCACCCCGTCCGCGCCGTTGATTTCGACCACCGGCATCGCCTCGCTGCTGCTCGCGCCGTTCGGCTCGCACGGCATCAATCTTGCGGCAATTACCGCGGCGATCTGCACCGGCCACGAAGCCCACGAAAACCGCCACAAGCGCTACACCGCCGCGCTCTGGTGCGGCATCTTCTATCTGATCGCCGGGACTTTCGGCGCGACTATCGCTGCGTTGTTCGCGGCCTTGCCGAAGGCGCTGGTGGTCTCCGTCGCGGCGCTGGCGTTGTTCGGCTCGATCATGAGCGGCCTCACCAACGCCATGCAGGACTGGAAGCAGCGCGAGGCGGCGCTGGTCACCTTCATGGTGACGGCGTCCGGCCTGACCTTGCTCTCCATCGGCTCGGCATTCTGGGGCCTGGTGGCGGGCCTGCTGACGCAACTGGTATTGAACGCTCGGCGAGGCTGAGCATCCGCCGGGCTGCCGGCACGGCGGCGTTTGCGGCGCATCCCCGGGACGGAATATTGCTGCTGGAAATCCACGTGAACGAATCGCCGGCGGCAAGTGTCATTACTGCATCAGGCAATCGGCCATAGAATAGAAGAATCCGGCAGCGCTTCCCGGCAAGATTGCGGGCGGCGCTGCAGCGTGACCCGCGGCCGCCGGAGCTGGTTTGTCTGTCAGACCGGCGGCAACCTCATTTCTCCCGAACCACGGCGCACGCGCGCCCTGAAGGCCCGAACATGACAACCGCACTCGATCAACTCAAGCAATACACCACCGTCGTCGCCGATACCGGCGACTTCCAGCAACTGGCCCAATACAAGCCGCGGGACGCGACCACCAATCCGTCGCTGATTCTGAAAGCGGTGCAGAAAGACGACTACCGGCCACTGCTCGAACAGACCGTGAAAGCGCATGCGTCGAAGCCGGTTGGCGCGATCATCGACCAGTTGCTGATCGCCTTCGGCACCGAAATCCTCAAGATCATTCCGGGCCGCGTGTCGACCGAAGTCGACGCACGCCTGTCGTTCAACGTCGAAGCCTCGATCGCCAAGGGGCGCGAGCTGATCGCGCTGTACAAAGAGCACGGCATCGAGCGCGAACGCGTGCTGATCAAGCTGGCGTCCACGTGGGAAGGCATCCGCGCGGCGGAAGTGCTGCAGAAGGAAGGCATTCGCTGCAACATGACCCTGCTGTTCTCGCTCGCCCAGGCCGCGGCCTGCGCCGAAGCGGGCGCGCAGCTGATCTCGCCGTTCGTCGGCCGCATTTACGACTGGTACAAGAAGAACGCCGGCAGCGCGTGGGACGAAGTGAAAGACGGCGGCGCCAACGACCCGGGCGTCCAGTCGGTGCGCCGCATCTATGCTTACTACAAGAAGTTCGGCTACAAGACCGAGGTGATGGGCGCGAGCTTCCGCACGCCGGGCCAGGTTCTGGAACTGGCGGGCTGCGACCTGCTGACCATCAGTCCGGATCTGCTGCAAAAACTGCAGGACAGCACCGACACGGTGGAGCGCAAGCTGTCGCCGGACGGTGGCAAAGATGCGGCTATCGAACGCGTGCCGGTCGACGAAGCGTCGTTCCGCTTCCTCGTCAACGACGAAGCCATGGCGACCGAAAAGCTCGCGGAAGGTATCCGCGCGTTCGCCGCGGACGCCGTCAAGCTGGCAAAGATGATCGAAGCGCTGCGTTAAGCGTCGCACGCGAGGCGCGGGCCAGCGGCCGCTTTGGCTTGTTGCGATTGCGTTGACCAGCGCCAGCTTGGTTCGCCGTTGAACGCGCGGCCCCGGACCTCACGGTTCGGGGCCGCGCGCCGTTTACCGTCGTCCTTTACCGGCTGCCGTTACCAGTTGCATTTACCGGCTGCGTTAAGCAGTTGCATCCGACTTTCGGCAACCGCTTCTCCCTACGACATATAGTCACAATTCGCTCGCACCGGACGCCTACAATCATCTGCACGCCCGCTCTCATCGGCATTGCCGGGAGTTTTGGGCGCCGCTGATTCCTAATCCGGGAGACGATCATGTACCTTCAGCCTTATGTCTTTTTCAATGGCCGTTGCGAAGAAGCGCTCGACTACTACACAGCGAAGCTCGGCGCCGAAGTGACCATGAAGATGCGCTTCAAGGACGCGCCGCCGGATCCGCAAAACCAGCCGCGTGCCGGCCTCGAAGAGAAAATCATGCACGCCAGCGTGCGCCTGGGTTCCACCGACTGGATGTGCTCCGACGGCCAGTGCGACCCCAATGCGGGTTCAATGAACGGCTTCAGCCTGTCTCTAACCGCCGACGACGCTGCGAGCGCCGAGAAATATTTCAATGCGCTCGCCGACGGCGGCCAGGTGATGATGCCGTTTCAGCCCACCTTCTGGAGCAAGGGTTTCGGCATGGTAGTGGACCGCTTCGGCCTCTCGTGGATGGTGACGGTACCGGAAGGCTGAACACGCCAGGCCGGCGCGGCTCGCCTAAACCTTCAGCAAGGTCCGCGCATGCCGTTCGATGTTCCAGTTCGGCTCGGTTTCCAGCAGGCGTTCGCGTAGCCGGTCCACCTGCTCGGCGAGCCGCTGTCCGAGCCAATACGGCCCCTGAAATTCAGGCGGCAGCCTGAGCGCCGCGTCAACGTGCGCTTTCGCAAGCGGTGACGCGGCCGGAATGCCCACATGCGTCGCGCGGCCGAAGCGCAGTCCGCGCGCAATCGCCAGCAGAGTCGCGCGCACCGCGCGCACGTCGGCGCCGCAATGCTCGGCATATGCGGCGCGGGCGGTGGCATCGGCTTGCATCAGCGGACCGGTGGCGAGCAATTCCAGCGCGCTAAGCACCGAACGGTGCAGCCGCTGAATCTCTTCGAGCTTCACCTGCGGCACATCGATTTCCTTCGCCACCGAAGGCATCAGCGAGCGCAATTGCACCAGCCGCTTGTTGATCGCCAGAAAGTACTTGACCTGCTCTTCCTCGCTGATGGTCATGCCCTCCAGCAAGCGTGTGTAGATGCGCGCGCACTCGCGCAGATTGGCCGCGATCCCGTAGCGCCACGAATAGGTGGCATGTAGCGGCAACGCGAACGAAAACGCCAGCGCGATCACGATGCCAATCAGCACATTCAGCGTGCGCCACAGGCCGACGTCGATCTGGTTGTCGCCGTGACCCGCGACGATGCACATGGTAATGGCCGTCAACAGCCCGATATAGCCGGACGAGCCGATCGCGAACCAGGCGCAGATGCCCGCGATGATCGACATCAGCACATAGGTGAGCGGCAGCGACCCGGTCAGGTTTTGCAGCAGGATCAGCCCGAGCCCGAGCGAAGCGCCGAGCAGCGTGCCCGCCGCCCGTTCGGCCGATTTTTTACGGATGTTGCCGTGGTGCTGCAAGCCGCCGATCACCACCAGCAGCGTCACCGAAGACCAGATGCCGTGCGGAACGTTGATGCCGGTGGTCGCCAGAATGGAAACCAGCATGGCCAGCCCGACACGCAGGCTGTGCAGCACTTTCGCGTGCCGATAGCGGTAATAAGGCGAGGTCACCGCGCGCACCATCCGGCTGAGCGCCGAGCGGCGTGGAATGACAGTACGGGAATTGGCGGAAGCCATGGCGACGCGATCGACGCGGTGAAGGACGATTCCGCTATCCTGCCCTGGAGTGCCTGCCAAGACAAACGCCCGCAGACTTTCGTCTGCGGGCGTTGTGCTTTACGACGTGCCGAATCCGGTAAGACGGATCTGGGCGAGGCGGTGTGCCTAGCTCTCGACCACGTCCATATAGTCTTCCGGGCGGGTGCGGTCTTCGGCGCGCTGCATGCCGGCCGCGCGCACCAGCAGGCTCACCACCACCGAGACCACCAGGTTCACGATCAACGACCACACCGCCGCATAGCCCGGAATCGCCATGCCGAACAGGTGGATCGTGAAGATCGAGCCGGCCAGCTTGAGCGAAATCGCCATCCACGTGCCGGTCGCAATGCCGGCCGCCCAGCCTGCGAGCAGGCCGCGATAGTCGAGCACGCGCGTGTACAGACCCAGCACGATGGCCGGCAGCGTCTGGATGATCCAGATGCCGCCCAGCAGCTGCAACTGGATCGCATAGGTAAGCGGCAGGCCGAGAATGAACGCCACCGCGCCGACCTTGACGATCAGCGAGACCAGCTTCGCGACATTGGTCTCCTGCTCATGCGTCATGTTGCGGTTGACGAACTCCTTGTGGATGTTGCGCGTGTACAGGTTGGCGGCCGCAATCGACATGATCGCCGCCGGCACCAGCGCGCCGATGCCGATCGCCGCGAACGCCACGCCGACGAACCACGACGGGAAGAAGTGCAGGAACAGCGCCGGCACCGCGAAGTTCGGGCCGAATGCCTTGAAGTACGGCGCGAATTCCGGCATGTCCTTCACGCCCGAGGCGAGCGCCATGAAGCCGAGCAGCGCGAGCAGGCCGAGCACCAGCGAATAGGCCGGCAGCATCGCCATATTGCGGCGGATCGTGTTGCCCGAATTGGACGACAGCACCGCCGTGATCGAGTGCGGATACAGGAACAGCGCGAGCGCCGAGCCTACCGCCAAGGTCGCGTAGGCACTGTAGCCATTCAGGCTCGACACGTCCGGCGCCTTCAGCAGCAGCTTGGCCGGCGGCACCACGCTGAAAATGTGGCCGAAGCCCCCCAGTTGCGGCGGAATGACGATGATCGCGGCAAAGATCGTGATGTAGATGAGGATGTCTTTGACCACCGCGATCATCGCCGGTGCGCGCAGACCCGACGTGTACGTGTAGGCCGCCAGGATCGCGAACGCAATGATCAGCGGCAGATCGCCGACGAAGCCCTGGGTGTCGAACCCGAGCGCGCCGATCACCACTTCGATACCGACCAGCTGCAGCGCGATGTACGGCATGGTCGCGACGATGCCGGTCACGGCGACCGCCAGCGCCAGCACCCGGCTGCCATAGCGCGCCGAGACAAAGTCAGCCGAGGTCACATAGCCCTGGCGTTTGGCGATGCTCCACAGTTTCGGAAACACCACGAACGCGAACGGATAGATCAGGATCGTGTACGGCAGCGCGAAGAAACCCGTTGCGCCCGCACCGAACACCAGCGCCGGCACGGCGATGAAGGTGTACGCGGTGTACAGGTCGCCGCCGAGCAGGAACCAGGTGACGATGGTGCCGAAGCGCCGGCCGCCGAGGCCCCACTCTTCCAGATGGGCGAGATCGCCGCGCCGCCAGTGGGCCGCGACAAAGCCGAGAATCGTGACGCCGATGAAAAACAGCACGAAGACAAAGGTTGCGGTTGCATTCATTATCGTGCGCCCCCTTGCGAACGGCCGTTAGAGCGCGTTTTGGTCTTGAAGTACACCAGCGCCGTGATGACCGCGCTGATCAGCACCCACAGGAGCTGGTACCAGTAGAAGAACGGAAAGTCGAACAGCACCGGTTCGACCTTGTTGTATGAAGGCACCCAGATCATCGCGATCCAGGGTAACAGCAGCAACCAGAGCCAGCGCTTGCTGGCCTTGTTCGCGTCGGCGTCGTGAGCCATGACGTCTCCTCTTCCCTATTATTGAAATGTTGGTCCGTGTTCGACGGGTGGTGAACCCCGCAGCGGTTGGCCGCCCCGCAGATGGCCACGGGCGCCCCGAAAGCTTCGAAAGAGTATAGGAGCCGCGAACGCGCGGTCAAGCAGGGACGACCCCAGCACGATCGTGCTTTGCGGGCCGGCATGGGCGTTGGGCCCATGCAGAGACGGCGATCGGACCGGCTTGGCGCGGCCCGACCGCTCAGAGGGTGGAGCTTAGACCGAGAACGAAGCGCCGTTCTGCCCGGTCGATTCCTGCAGGCCTTTGATCCACTTGCGCGCCGGCAAGCCGAGTTGCGCTTCGATCAGCTTCGCACGCGCCTGCAGCGCCGTGAACGGCACGTCGAGCGCCGGCCCCGAAAATGCAATCGCAATACGGTTGCCGTCGTGCACTTCCGGCAACGCGACCACGCGGCCGTCGAAGGCTTCGTTCAGACGCTTCATGTTGCGCACGAAGCTCGGATGATCGCCGAACAGGTTCACCGTCACCACGCCCGCCTCGGTGAGGCACGCGCGCGCCGCACGATAGAAGCTGACGCTGTCGAGCACCGGGCCGCGCGCGGTGGCGTCATAGACGTCGATCTGCAAGGCGCCGATCGTGCCGTGATTGGCGCGGTCGTTGACGAAGTCCCATGCGTCGGTTTCGTGCACGGTCAGACGGGCGTCGTCGTGCGGCAGCTCGAACATCGTGCGCGCGGCGACCACGACCGCCGGGTTCAGTTCCACCGCCTCGACCTTGGCGCGCTTCAGGAAGCGGTGCGCGAACTTGGTCAAGGCCGCAGCGCCCAGACCGAGCTGCACAATGCGCTTGGGCGTTTCGAGGAACAGCAGCCAGGCCATCATCTGCTGCGCATATTCGAGTTCGATGTGATCCGGCTTGCGCAGACGCATGGCGCCTTGCACCCACTCCGTGCCGAAATGCAGAAAGCGCACGCCGCCTTCTTCCGAGAACGTCACCGGCGCGAAACGCGGCTTGCGCGGCGCTTCGATTTGCGGTGCGTCGTGCAGATCGTCTTCACGCGAGGCGCGCTTCTGGGTGCGCGTGGCTTGCCGCGTTTTCTGTTTGCCACCGGAGGTGTCGGCGTCACGGTTGCGGAAGGCACGCGCTTCAGCGGACGCGCGTTTGATCAGTTGTGTCATGTAAGGATGTCGCGCCAGAGACGCAATTTTTGGTCGAACGAGAGCATAGCATTCGCGGGACTCGAGAAACCTGCCTCACCGCCAGCCCCACCGATTACCTCCGACGTTTAGCCGGTTTTGCTCTTGACTGAGACACTTTCACCGACATTACAATGAAGCACATGAATGCGTGCATCGAGGAGTGATGGTGTTATGAACGACGTGATAGTGCCCGAGGACGACTATAAGAAAACACTCAGCGATGTGGTCGCGATGCTCGAGCAGGGTCGACAGGCCGCGGCACGCAGCATCAATGCCCTAATGACAGCGACTTACTGGCAAATCGGCCGCCGTATCGTCGAATCCGAGCAAAGCGGAGAGGCTCGCGCCGGGTACGGACAAGCGCTCCTGCAGCGCTTGTCCGCAGACCTGACCAGCCGATTCGGGCGTGGGCGTGGCTTCGGGGTCGACAATCTGGAACTGATGCGGCTGTTCTACCGCAGCTAACCCCAGGCTACCATTTCCGAATCACTGATTCGGAAATCTGCGGCAGCAGATCCGACGACGATATCCGTACCACCGATTCGGAGTTTTTCGCTCCAGGAACTAGCTGAGCGTCTCCCGCTTTCCTGGACGCACTATGTCCACCTGATCCGGCGTACGCGTTCGCCCGAAGAGCGCAGCTTTTACGAAACTGAGGCCTTGCGCGGCGGCTGGAGCGTGCGCCAGCTAGACAGACAGATTGGCAGTCAGTTCTACACTCGGGCGCTGATGTCCAAAAACAAGCGCGCCATGCTAGACGAGGGTGGCATCGCGCATCCCGGCGATGCAATGACTCCCGAGGAAGCAATCAAGGACCCATACGTTCTCGAATTCCTCGATCTCAAAGACGAGTATTCGGAAACGCAGCTCGAAGAGGCATTGATCCACCGGCTTGAAGATTTCCTGCTCGAACTCGGAGGCGACTTTACGTTCGTGGGCCGACAGCGAAGACTGCGCATCGGCGAAAGTTGGTTTCGCGTGGACCTGCTCTTCTTTCACCGGCGTTTGCGATGCCTTGTCATCATCGATCTCAAGCTAACTGAGCTGAATCATGCGGACGTCGGCCAGATGCACATGTATTGCAACTATGCAAAGGAACACTGGACGCTGCCGGGCGAGAATCCGCCGGTAGGACTCGTACTTTGTGCTCGAACCAATGCCGCGATCGCGCGATACGCCCTTGAGGGGTTGCCTAACAAGGTGCTCGCCGCCGAATATCATATGGTCCTTCCGGACGAGGAAATGCTCGCGCAGGAGCTCGCCAGGACGCGACGCGAATGGGAGGCCCAGCACGCTATCCCAACAGGCTCCGTCCGTGCGGAAAGGGGGACTTGATCTGTCGATCAAGGGCTGATCCGACGCCAAAGCTCCAGCTTCTGCTCGAACGAAAGCATCGCATTCGCCGGACTTGAAGACGGCAACACGAGCGTTTCATAACCAGCCGCGCCGATCACCTCGGCGAAACGCCCCGCCGTCTTGCCGTTGAAACAGACTTTACGCAGTTGCGGCGCGTATTCGCGCAGCGAGGCGAAATCATTCGGCGTCGCGTTGCGGATCGCCGAATCGAGACTGCCCTCGCGATGACACGCGGCGAGCACGTCCCAGACGCCGATGCCGTGTTTCAGCACGCGTTCGAGGCGGAGCTCATAGGCAAGTTCGTGCAGTTGAGGTTCATCCAGCACCGCCCCCAACAACTTCCAGAACTGGTTGCGCGGATGCGCGTAGTACTGCGTCGCCGCGAGCGACGCTTCGCCGGGAAAGCTACCGAGAATCAGGGTGTGCGTATGCGCGGCCGCGACCGGCGGAAAGCCGCGCAGCATCAGCGGCTCCACTGGCCGGGAGTGCGGGTCGCGGGATGCGAGCGCGATGCAGTGTGATCGAGCGGACGGCCGTGTTCGCGCACGCGCGGATGCGCGGACGACGCGCTCGCTCCACTCACCGCCCGTTCCCCGGACTGCGACGCCAGATGCGCCCACAGCGCCGGCAGCATGCATTCCGTCACCATCAGCGGCGCGCCATGACGCTCGAACACCGAGCGGCGCGCGACCAGCGCATGCGGCGGCAGCGCGGAGATTTCACGCGCCGCCAGGTGATACAACGGATGCCGCGCGGTCAACCTGCGACTCACCAGCGCCGAACGCGCCACACTGCTGTCGCTATACAGCAGTTCGGCCAGCGGCCGCGTGCGCAAGCGCCGCATGGCCTGCCACACGCCCACGCTCGCGGCGAGCGGCGCGACGCTATGAGCCGCAACGAACGGCACGCCGTCGACCGACAACACCACTTCCCGAACCCACACTGGCGCTCGCCTCGCGAGACCCAGCGCGGCGGACTCGTCGGCCCACGGCAAATCGACGCCTTCGCGCGTGACACGCACGGCGACCGCGCCCAACGCGCGCAGATGTGCCGTCAGCGAACCGCCACGGGTCAGCCAGTCTTTCTGGTCGGCGCTGAAGCCGGGTAAGGGAGTGACGCGCCAATGGGCGTCGGCGGCATCGAAACGGATAGACATGGTGTCGGATTATAACGGCGCGGCCGTCGGAGGATTCCCGACGCAGTCGGTACTTTTTCCTAGCGGGCTCCATCGATCTCCTCGCGGGCGCGAAGCAGATCAACTGGGTCCGTGATTTCAGAGTGCTCCGATTCTCCGCTGCTCACATCGCGCGATAAAACCTTCGTGCTTCGCCAAGCCGGCCGCTCGCGACCGAAGAGCGCGCCAAGTGAATGGACAACAAAGGAGAACACACGAAGATGAACACATTCCTGAGTACAACCGCCTGCGCCCTGTCGCTCCTGCTGATGGCAGGCTGCGCGGCGCCGCTGAATCGCGATACCGAGACTTCGTTGAACAAGGCCGTGGGCATCGAAGTGGCGCCCGTCGCCAACGGGGTCGCGGTCAAGCTGCCCGAAGCCGCCCTGTTCGACTTCAATAAATCCGACGTGCGCGCCGATGCAGCGGCGGTCCTCGACCGCTCGGCTGTGCTGCTCAAGCGCAGCAAGAAGCCGATCCTCGTCGAGGGTTATACCGACAACGTCGGCACGCTCGAGTACAACCAGCAACTCTCCGAGGCGCGTGCGACCGCGGTGGGCTACGCGCTCGTCGCGCGTGGCGTGTCAATGGACCGCATTCGCACGAAGGGCTACGCCTTTAACAACCCGGTGGCGAGCAACGATACGCCTGAAGGGCGCGCGTTGAATCGCCGCACCGAAATCGTCGTGCGAGGCGAGACGATGGATACGTTAATGGGCAAGAAATAAACGTCGGCTATCTCAGACCGCGTTTTGAGGCAAACCCGGGCGGGTTTCGCGTGCGCCGGGTGCCAGCATCCTCTCCAACCGCGCCGCCACCCGCTCGACCACCGGCGCCCACGCCCCCGGCCGCGGCTGCCGGAACAGCTCGACAGTGTCGTACCAGGGCTGTGCCTCCGCATTGCCCCACGTCCAGTGCGATACGTGGTCGAGCATAGCCAGCACGCGATGCCCTAGCGCGCCGCCGAGATGCAGAGGCGCGCTGTCGATCGTCACCAGCGCATCTAGCGCTCTCAGATGGGCGGCCACATCGTCGAAACCCGCCTCGTAGCCGCCGGTCAGATCGCACAAGCGATAGCCCTGCGCCGTGAGCGCCGCCACATCCGCATGGCGGCCGGGCGTAAGTGGATGGAACACCACATCCGGCAACGCGAGGAGCGGCGCCAGCGCCGCCAGCGGAATCGACCGTCTGGCATCGCGCCGATGCGTCGGACTGCCGGACCACACAAGGCCGACGTGCCGCTGCGCGTCCGGCGCACAGGCGCAGACCCGTTCGCGCCACACCGCCACCTTCATCGCATCGGCCCGCAGATACGCCGCACCTCGCACCTGCTCCGGCTGGAGACCGAGTACGAGCGGCAGGCTCATCATCGGCAAACCATAGTCGGGCGCACCGAGCGGGCCATCTTCAATCGACACGCAGTCCGCGTAGATGCGCGCGAACAGCGCCTGCAACGGACGACGCACGGCGAGCACCAGCCGGCCGCCTTCGTCACGTACGCGGGCGGCCAGTTGCGTCACGAAGCGAACCATCTGAATGTCGTCGCCGCTACCCTGCTCGCTATGCACGACGAGGGTCTTGCCGGCGAGCGCCTCACCACGCCAGCGCGGGCAAAGACGCGACATCACGCTGACGACATTGTTCTGTTCGCGGTCCTCGCGCGCAAGGCGCGCCTCGAAGCGCGGCCAGGCGATCGTCCAGGCGCCGCGCCGTAATTCCAGGTCTGCCAGATCGACCGCGGCCTGCACCGCGGAAGAATCAATGTCGAGAGCGGCACGCAGCACTGCTTCGCTCTCCTCGTAGCGCGCCTGCTCGCCGAGATACAGGCCGATTGCGGCCAGCAGGTCGGCACGACCTGGCGTGATGGCGTCCACGGCGCGCATGGTCGCCTCCGCCGCGGCCGCGTCGTCGCGCTGCCATTGCGCGTGACTGAGCTGCCATGCCATTTCGGAATCCGCCGGATGGTGCGCGAGCCGTTCACGACACACTCGCTCCACGGTGGACCAATCGCCAATCTCACGGAACGCCAGTGCGAGTTGCAACGGCAAGGCTGGATCGACCGCGGGGTTCAGCGCATACGCCCGCAGTAGTGCCGCGCGACGTTCGGCGCGCGCCTGCGCGCCGGGTTGCGCCGCCAGCGCAATCGACAACCACCACGGCGCCCGTGCGTCTTGTGGCGCTTGCCGTTCGTAAGCGCGCAACAGGTGCGCGGCGGCCGAATGCGCATCGCATCGGTAGATCAGCCAGACCGTCCACTCGACCGTTGCCTCGAGCGATTGCTCAGCCACCGCCAATTCGCTTTCGTGCCGCGCGGTATCCGTGTCGCCGAGTGCGTCGGCAAAGAGCGCGAGTCGTGCATGGCGTGCTCCGTTCGCGCAGGCACCCGCCTGCGATGCGCTGTGATACGCCGCCTCGAAACGTTTCGCGCTCGCGCATAGGTCGGCGTGCAATTGCGGCGTGACACCTTCCTCAGCCAATTCGAGCGCACACCGCACAGCGGCATCGACACCTTGCTCGCGCAGGATTGACCACAGCGTGTGGACTGCATCGGCGGGTACTGCCAGAGTGGATTCGGACATGGGAAGCCTTTACGCCTCCAGATTTGAAACGCGCGAGCATAAGATATCGTCGCGCCGTTGCATCTCATAAACGGATCACGATTGACGACTGAATCTTGTATCTATTTAGCGATCCAAATTTATTTGAATATGCAGACTCACGCCATTTTAGTCAAACCGGCAGAACTGGCACGTCAGCACCGCCGCGAAGGGCAAAAAAAATGCACTGCCGAAGCAGCGCATTTTCCACCCTCACGCGTCAGTACGACGCCTTCGGATCAAACTCACATCAAGCCCACATCGCGCTCAGCCCGCACGCGAGAGCAACAGCGCGTTGGTGCGCTTCACGAAGTTTGCCGGATCTTCCAGCGCGCCGCCTTCGGCGAGCAACGCCTGATCGAACAGCAAATGGCACCAGTCGTCGAAGTTCGCGCTGTCGGCGTGCAGGCCCTTAACCAGCGCGTGTTCCGGATTCACTTCGAGAATCGGATGGAACGACGGCGCCTGCTGGCCCGCCGCCTTCAGCATGCGCTGCAGATAGCCGCTCATTTCGCCGTCGTCGGCAACGAGGCACGAAGGCGAGTCCGTCAGACGGAACGTGAGGCGCACGTCCTTGGCCTTGTCTTTGAGCGCTTCCTTCATCTTCTCGACGAGCGGCTTGAACTCTTCGCCGACCTTCTCCTGCGCCTGCTTTTCTTCGTCGTTCAACGCGCCCAGATCGAGATCGCCGCGCGCCACGCTTTGCAGCGGCTTGCCTTCGAATTCGTTCAGGAACGACAGGATCCACTCGTCCACGCGATCGGTCAGCAGCAGCACTTCCACACCCTTCTTGCGGAACACTTCGAGGTGCGGGCTGTGCGTCGCCGCCTGCCAGGTGTCGGCGGTTACGTAGTAGATCTTCGTCTGCTCGGGCTTCATGCGCGCGACGTAGTCCGCGAGCGACACCGTTTGCTCGGGCGTGTCCGCATGCGTCGACGCAAAGCGCACGAGCTTGGCGATCCGCTCGCGATTGGCGAAGTCTTCGCCGATGCCTTCCTTCAGCACCTGGCCGAATTCCTTCCAGAAGCCGGCGTACTTTTCCTTGTCTGCTTCGTTATCCGAGTTGGCCAGTTCTTCGAGCATCGACAGCGAGCGCTTGGTCACACCCTCGCGGATCGCCTTCACATCGCGGCTTTCCTGGAGGATTTCGCGCGACACGTTCAGCGGCAGATCGGCCGAGTCGACCACACCCTTCACGAAGCGCAGATACGCCGGCAGCAATTGTTCGGCGTCGTCCATGATGAACACGCGCTTCACATACAGCTTCAGACCGCCGCGATGATCGCGGCTGAACATGTCGAACGGCGCGTGGGCCGGCACGTACAGCAGTTGCGTATATTCGCTGCGGCCTTCGACGCGATTGTGGGTCCACGTGAGCGGATCCTGATGGTCGTGCGCGAGGTGCTGGTAGAACTGCTTGTACTGTTCTTCGGTGATGTCGTTCTTCGCGCGGGTCCACAACGCGCTCGCCTGATTGACAGTCTCGTCTTCGTCTTTCGTGACCATCGCGCTCTTTTCCGCGTCCCACTCCTCCTTCTGCATCAGGATCGGCAGCGCGACATGGTCGGAGTACTTCTGAATGATCGACTTCAGGCGATGCGACGACAGCAGGTCGTCTTCATCCGCACGCAGGTGCAGCGTGATGGTGGTGCCGCGCGCGGCGCGCTCGATCTGCTCGACCGCGAAATCGCCTTCGCCCGCGCTGACCCAGCGCACGCCATCTGACGCCGGCAGCCCGGCGCGGCGCGTTTCGACCGTGATCTTGTCCGCGACGATAAAGCCCGAATAGAAGCCCACGCCGAACTGGCCGATCAGCGCAGCGTCTTTCTGCTGGTCGCCGGAGAGCTTGCCGAAGAATTCCTTGGTGCCCGAGCGCGCGATCGTGCCGAGGTTGGCGATCACTTCGTCGCGGCTCATGCCGATGCCGTTGTCGTCGAGCGTGACGGTGCGCGCGTCCTTGTCATACGACACGCGAATCCGCAGGTTCGGGTCGTTCTCGTACAAGGCGCTGTTTTCGATCGCCTCGAAGCGCAGCTTGTCGGCCGCGTCGGAGGCGTTCGACACCAGCTCGCGCAGGAAGATTTCCTTGTTGCTGTACAGCGAATGGATCATCAGGTGCAGAAGTTGTTTAACTTCTGCCTGAAAGCTCATGGTTTCTTGTGCCATGGTCGGACTTCCTCTCTGTTGCGAATGGGGTTCAGGTCAGGCGCGGCGTGGCCGCCGGCGGGCCGGTGCGGCGCGAAGCGCCAGGCCGGGGTTGCAGCGCAGCGCCCGACCGCCGGATCGTCCGGCTAATTGGGGGCGCTCCCGCGTGGTTTCAAGAGGCGCGGCGCGCCACGCCGTCGAGATACCGGCACAGAAACGTCGCCAGTTCCGGATCGCCGCAGTTGGCAATATTGAAGCGCATCCAGGTGGTCGGCGATTGCTGCGGCGAAAACAGGCTGCCGGGCGTCAGCAAAAACCCGGCTTCATGGCCGGCGGCGGCCAGCGCATCGGCGTCGACCCCCGTGTCGGTCCAGAGGAACATACCGGCCGTGGGTGTCAGGAACATTTTCAGCCCGGTCTTTTCCAGCATCCGCACGGACTTTTCGCGCACGCTGTCGAGCCTCATGCGCAAGCGCTCGACATGCCGCCGGTAGTGGCCCTCGGTCAGAATCTTGTACAGCACGCGCTCGTTCAGTTCCGGGCTGGTCATGCCGACCAGCATCTTCTGGTCGCTGACGGCCGTGGCCACCTCCGGCGCGCACGCCAGAAAGCCGACCCGCAGATTCGGCGCTAGCGTCTTCGAAAAGCTGCCGAGATAGATCACGCGCTTGAGCTGGTCGAGACTCGCGAGGCGCGTGCCCGGATAGCTCGGCGGGCACAGATCGCCGTAAATATCGTCTTCGACGACGATGAAATCGTACGCTTCAGCCAGACGCAGAATGCGGAACGCCTGGGCGGCCGTGAGCGAGGTGCCGGTCGGGTTTTGCAGCACCGAATTGATCACCAGCATTTTCGGCCGCCACGTCTGCACAAGCGACTCGAGCGCGTCGAGGTCCGGGCCGTCCGGCGTATACGGCATGCCGACCAGCCGCGCGCCCTGCGACGCGAAACGCCCGAACATCTGGAACCACGCCGGATCGCCGACGATCACCGCATCGCCCGGTTTGACATAGATGCGCGAGATCAGATCGATTGCCTGCGTGATGCCGGACACCATCACGATCTGATCCGCCGCAGCGCCGATCTCCAGCTCCTCGAGGCGCGTCTGCAACTGCTGGCGCAGCGGCAGGAAACCGAGCGGCGTGCCGATGCCGAGCATCTGCGCGCCGCTTTGCCGGCCCAGCGTGCGCAACGCGTTGGTGATCAGATCGCCGTCGAGCCAGCGCGCCGGCAGATAGCCGAGACCCGGGCTGCGCTCGGGGCGCGCGCCGGTATGCAGCATATTGCGCAGCAGCCAGACCACGTCGATGGTGGCCGGCGCAGGCGTCGCCTCGGCCAGCGGATGGATCTCCGCGCTCGCCGCGCTGGCGAGCCGCTCGCGCACATAGAACCCGGAACCGCGCCGCGACTCCAGAAAACCCTGCGCCACCAGCCGCTCGTAGGCCTCGACCACGGTGAAGCGCGACACGCCCTTGTCGAGCGCGAGCTTGCGGATCGACGGCATGCGCATGCCGGGGCGGAACACGCGCTCCTCGATACGGCGGCGCGCCCACTGCACGAGTTGTTCGACCAGCGTCAGCGAGGCGGTGTCGTGCGGGGCGGGAATCTGCGCAAGCGGGACGGACATAACGGGCTCCAACTGTACCGAACAGTATCGAATTGATTGTACCGTTACTGTGCAGGTCCGCGCCGTTACATTTGAGATAAGTAGAGGATAGGGACGCAGCATCCCGCGAGGTATCTCGCCCCCCGGAGAGCGATCCGGTAAACCCTGCCGCCTCCCATCCGCATGGCCCGCCGACCCGGCAAACGGTTATGCTTACGGCCCCGGCCGCGTTGCCACAGAACCGGCGCGCCGGCTTACCGCAGAACACCGTTTCCCGATCCGTCATGACCGCTCAGCCGCTTCGCCTCGATCACCTCGTGATTTCCGCCCGCACCCTCGACGAGGGCACGCAGTACGTCGCCGACACCCTCGGTGTGGAGCCGGCCGGCGGCGGCGCGCATCCGCTGATGCGCACCCACAACCGCCTGCTGAACCTGTGGGGCGGCGTCTATCTGGAAGTGATCGCAATCGACCCGCAGGCGGGTTCCGCCACGGCATCGGCGGACGGCGCCACCCCGCGCGCGCGCCTGTTCGCCCTCGACGATCCGGCCACGCAGGCGCGGCTCGAAAACGGACCGTATCTGTCGCACTGGGTCGCGCGGGTCGAGCGGCCGAAGCGCCTGCCGGCGTGGCAAGCCCAATATCCCGAGCGGATTGCGCCGGTCGTCGCGATGACCCGCGGCGATTTCAGCTGGGGCCTGACCGTACCCGACGACGGCGCGTTCCCGGCCTGGCAAGGCATGGGTGACGGCGTGCTGCCCTCGCTGATTCAATGGGACACGGCGCGGCATCCGTCGGCGCTCCTGCCGGACACCGGCATCGCACTGAAAGCCTTGAAAGGTACGCACCCGCATGCCGACGCGCTGGGCGCGCAACTGAGGTGGCTGGGCGCCGCGCACCTGATCGAATTGCAGCCCACGGACGGCGCGCCCGCGCTCGTCGCCGAGTTTGAAACACCCGAGGGTCTACGGACCCTTAAATAAGCAGTGTCCGCGGGTCGCCGACTCGCGCGATAATCGAAGTTTTGACCGGTTCCAGTACCAGCAGAGGAGACCATGGACCAAAGCGACTTGAAAGCCCCCACGTGGCAATTGTCCGAACGCGCACGCAAGCTCACGAGCTCGGCGATTCGCGAGATTCTGAAGGTCACGGAACGGCCCGAAGTCATTTCGTTCGCGGGCGGCCTCCCCTCGCCGGCTACGTTCCCGGCCGAGCGCATGCGCGCGGCGGCCGACCGCATCCTGCGCGACGAACCCGCCGCGGCGCTGCAATACAGCGCGACCGAAGGTTTCCTGCCGCTGCGTGAATGGATCGCAAAACGCTATTCGGTCAACGGCGCGCAGATCCGCCCGACCCAGGTGCTGATCACCACCGGCTCGCAGCAGGCGCTCGATCTGATCGGCAAAGTGCTGGTCTGCCCGGACAGCGCGGTGCTGGTCGAAACGCCGACTTACCTCGGCGCGCTGCAATCGTTCTCGATGTACGAGCCGCGCTACGTGCAAGTGCCGACCGACGAGCACGGCCTGATCCCTGAAGCGCTCACGCCCGAACTGACGGCCGGCGCGCGCCTGTTGTATGCGCAACCGAACTTCCAGAATCCGACGGGCCGCCGCCTGCCGGTCGAGCGCCGCCGCGCGCTCGCCGAGTTCGCGAAAAGCGCGCCGTTCCCGGTGATCGAAGACGACCCCTATGGCGCGCTCGACTACGCAGGCGAACCGCTGCCCACCATGCTGTCGATGGCGCCGGACCACATCGTCCACCTCGGGTCGTTCTCGAAGGTGCTGGCGCCGGGCCTGCGGGTCGGCTACATCATCGCGCCCGAAGAGCTGATCTTCAAACTCGTGCAGGCCAAGCAAGCCACCGATCTGCACACGCCCAGCTTCACGCAGCGCATCGTGTACGAAGTGATCAAGGACGGCTTCCTCGACACGCACGTGCCGACCATTCGCGAGCTGTATCGCGATCAATGCGCCGCCATGCTGGCCGCGCTCGAACGCTACATGCCGGAAGGCGTCAGCTGGAACCGTCCGGAAGGCGGCATGTTCGTGTGGGTGAATCTGCCCGCGCAGATCGACAGCATGAAGCTGCTCGAAGAAGCCGTCGCACAGAACGTCGCGTTCGTGCCGGGTGGTCCGTTCTTCGCGAACGAAGCGCAGCACAACACGCTGCGCCTGTCGTTCGTCACGGTCCCGCCGACCAGGATCGACGAAGGCGTGTCGCGTCTCGGCGCGCTGATCCGCGCGAAAATCTAAAGGCTTGTTGCGCGATCCCCGTCCGGCCCGCGCTGACCCATTTTCACTACTGTTCAAGGACTGCAACATGGCTCAAACGAACGTTTACGACAAGCTCAAGGAACTGGGCATCGAATTGCCGACCGCCGGTGCGCCAGCGGCTGCGTATGTGATGAGCGCGCAAAGCGGCAATACGGTGTACCTGTCCGGCCACATCGCCAAGAAGGACGGCAAGGTATGGGCCGGCAAGCTCGGCGCCACCCTCACCACAGAGGAAGGCAAGGCCGCCGCGCGCTCGATCGCGATCGACCTGCTCGCCACGCTGCACACGCATGTCGGCGATCTGAACCGCGTCACGCGTATCGTCAAGCTGATGAGTCTGGTCAACTCGACGCTCGAGTTCACCGAACAGCATCTGGTCACCAACGGTGCGTCCGAGCTGATCGCCGACGTGTTCGGCGAGCGCGGCAAGCATGCACGCTCGGCATTCGGCGTGGCGCAGATTCCGCTCGGCGCGTGCGTCGAGATCGAGATGATCGCCGAAGTCGAATAACGCATTTGAACCAGCGGCCGCGCCAGCTGGGCGGCCGGCAACGTGGTCGAAAACGCGTCGCGAGGAGTCCGCCTCCTCGCGACGCGTTTTGCATTTGTGTTTTGTATTTTTATGACGCCTTTATGCTCTACGCTTGTAGTGAGGTGGATCGTTCTAGCGTCGCCAGATAGAATCCGCGAACCCCTGCAACCTGTTTGATTCGCCGGACCGCGCCCGATGCCCGCTCACACTGTTCGTTTCAAACAAGTCGACGTGTTCACGTCGGTGCCGTTCAAAGGTAATCCACTTGCCGTCGTATTCGACGCCGATACGCTCGATACGACGCAGATGCAGGCCATCGCGCGCTGGACCAACCTATCCGAAACCACGTTCCTGCTGAGGCCGACCGATCCCGCCGCCGACTATCGGGTGCGCATTTTCTCCACGCGCGGCGAAATGCCGTTCGCGGGTCATCCGACGCTCGGCACTGCGCATGCGTTGCTCGAAAGCGGCTATCGGCCCAGACAGGCCGGCAAGCTCGTGCAGCAATGCGGCGTGGGCCTCGTCGAACTCGGGGCACTGCCGGGATCGGACGGTGCGTGGGCCTTCGCCGCGCCGCCTGCGCGAATCACGCCGCTTGCCGAAGATCGATACGCGGCACTCACTACGGCTTTACGTAGCGATGCGATCGACTTCAGCGCGACGCCCTGCGCGGTCGACAACGGCGCGCCTTGGCTCGTGGTGCGCGTCGATTCCGCGCGCGAGTGCCTCGCACTCGACCCGGATGCCGCCGCGTTCGCGGACATCGTGCATTCGGTGAATACCCATGGCGTTGCCGTTTACGGCCCGCACGATGCCGGCGGCCCGGCTACCTTCGAGGTGCGTTGCCTGATAGCCAGAGGAAGTTTCGGCATTGGGGAAGACCCTGTGACCGGCAGTGCCAACGCGGCGCTCGCCGTCCTCCTGACTGCCCAGCAGAGACGCCCCGGCGCGCACTATTCAGCACGTCAAGGCACCGAGCTGGGCCGTGCCGGCCAGGTCAGCGTGCACTACGACGACGCACGCGCCGAAGGAAGCTCCGGTAAGACGTGGATCGGCGGCGCCTCGGTGACGATCGTCGACGGCACGTTCCGGCTGCCCTGACCGGCGCGTCCCTTGCTTAGGCTCTGGCGCGGGATTAAATGCGTCTTGCATAGTAGCAGGCCCATTAAAGGCCTGGCACACCTGAATGCTGGAACTCCGGACCATTGATTCCCGATGAAATACCTGCATACGACCGCGAGACCGCAACGTTATGGCCAGCTGTATTGGCTGCCAGAACAGCTGCAAAAACGACGGCAAAAGCAGACAAAAAACGTGCCGCCAAACCCGCTGAGAAACCGGCTGGACCAGGCTGTTGGCCGCGCCCGCGTATACCCGATGTCCGGACTCTTCCTTAATCCAGTGGCATTAAGTAATATCGAAACGTATCCGATGACCTGCGGACGGTCAGGCACGGCGCCACGTTCCCTACTTCTGCGCAGCAGTTCCGGCATCTTGGTCACCATATAGCCAACCATGAAAATAGCGCAGTCAATGCTCGCGCGTTTGCAAGCGGCCGGCACCAGGGCACGGACCAACCGATGAGCCAAGCCCGCTTCTCCGACTTGCGCAATGCCAAACACCGGCGCGACCCCGCGGTGTCGCGGCGCCGCGCCTTGCTCGCGATTCCCGCGCTCGGCGTATTGGTCCTCATCCTGCTTTGGGCAGTGATTTTCGCGCGGCTGTCGGTCGAGAAAGAAGCCACCTATCGTGAAGCCATGGCTTCTGCCGCAATTCTTTCCGCGGCGTTGGAACAGCATACGGTCAAGGCGATTCACCAGGTCGATCAGATCACCCGCTTCGTCAAATTCGAGTTTGAAAAGTCGCCCAATCATTTTGATCTCGCCAGCACGGTGGAAAAAGGCGTCGTGCAAAGCGAGACTTTGGTGCAGGTCTCGTTGATCGACGAGCACGGCACGCTGATCGCCAACACGGCAGAACTCAATCCCAAACACATCGACCTGTCCGACCGCGAGCACTTCAAGGTCCACGAACACGAGAACGACGACCAGCTGTATATCAGCAAGCCGGTGCTCGGCCGCGTGTCGGGCCATTGGACCTTGCAGATGACGCGCCGCCTGAATCATCCGGACGGCTCGTTCGCGGGCGTCGTGGTGGTGTCCGAAGACCCGAGCTATTTCACGAGCGACTTCTACAACAACGCGGCCATCGGCCGTGAGGGCGTGATCGCGGTGATCTCGGACAACGGCACCGTGCTCGCGCGGCGCACCGGCAGCGCCGACAAGGCGAACGGCACGTTCTCGGCGAGCGGCTCGTATCCGACCTCGGAGCACGTGTCGGGCACCTATGTCGATTCGATCGACAACGTCACGCGCATCGTGTCGTACCGGCACATCGACGGTTATCCGCTCGGCGTGCTGGTGGGTTTGTCGCAGGCCGAGGAATTCGCCGACTACAACCACACGCGCAACGTCTATCTGTTGATGGCGAGCTTCATCTCGCTCGCCATGCTGAGCTTCTTCGCCGTAGCGACCGGCCTGATCGGCAAGCTGCTCGGCCGCGAGCGCGAGATGACGCATCTGGTCGAATACGATCTGCTCACCGGCCTGCGCAATCGCTACGCCACGCTGCAAAGCCTGCGCTACGACATGGCGCAGCCGATCAACCTCGGCCACCTCGCGATTCTGTTTATCGACCTCGACAACTTCAAGACCGTCAACGACACGCTCGGCCACAACGCCGGCGACATCGTGCTGCAAATGACGGCCTCGCGCCTCGCCATTGCGGTCGGCGAAGGCGGTACGTTGAGCCGTATCGGCGGGGACGAGTTCGTCGTCGTGATCAAGGGCGACGAGGTCGAGAAGCGCGCGGTCGCGCTTGCAGAAGCCGCGGCCGAAGTGTTCGCTGCCCCGTTCGACGTACGCGGCAGCTCGTTCGTGCTGCATGCGAGCATTGGCATTGCGCTTTACTCGGTGGCCAACGAAAACGAAATCGATCTGCTGAAAAAAGCCGATCTCGCCATGTACAGTGCGAAAGACGCCGGCAAGAACTGCTATCAGTTCTACGCGCCGCACCTGTCGCACCGCGCGGATCATCTGATGAAGTGGGAGCAGCAATTGCGCGTCGCGCTCGCCGAGGGCCAGCTGTTTCTCGCCTATCAGCCGAAGATCGACCTGACGCGCCGTTGCATCACCGGCTTCGAGGCGCTGGTGCGCTGGAACCATCCGCAGCACGGTTTGATTCCCGCGAACGAATTCATTCCGGTGGCGGAGTCGACCGGTCTGATCGTGCCGATCGGCGATTTCGTGATCGAGACCGCCTGCCGTCAATTGGCGCTGTGGCAGCAACAGGGCTACGACACCCTCTCGCTCGCGGTGAACATCTCGGCGGTGCAGTTCTGGCGCGGCGACCTGTACGAGACCATCTCGCACGCCATCGAGGAGAGCGGCATCTCGGCGCGCCGTCTCGAGCTCGAAATCACCGAGACGGCGATGATGGAATATCCCGAACTCGTCTCGGAGAAGATCTTCGCGCTCAAGCGCCTCGGCGTGCGCATCGCGCTCGACGATTTCGGCACCGGCTATTCGTCGCTGTCGTACCTGAACCGCTTCTCGGTCGACACACTGAAGGTAGACCGTTCGTTCATCCAGGCAATTCCCGGCGACCGCAGCGTCTGCGTGATGGTCACCGCGATCGTCAATCTGGCGCGCTCGCTTGGTCTCACGGTGGTCGTGGAAGGTACCGAGACCGAGGAGCAGATCGCCTGGCTCGCCGCGCTCGGCCATATCGAGGCGCAGGGCTTCCTGTTCTCGCGCCCGGTTCCGGTAGATGCGATTCCTGCCCTGCTCGAACGCTTCGGCGTATGCGGCCGGACAGGACGGCGCGCGACTCACGAAACCGACAACGCCAGCAGCGTGTCAAGCACCAACACGTGAGCCTGCCGGCCCATGCCGGTCTTCGCCGGCCACCGCCACCCGTTAGGCGGCAAAACCAGCTACATTCTCGCTGTATTGCATCACGGCGCGATGCCGCCTGTCGGCCGCGTCAGATACCACGATAATTTCAAAGGACGGGGGCTCGCGCGTCGGGCGCCCTTCGCGCCATGCAGACGATCACAAGCCAGGATGCTGCCAGACGAGGGAAACGGGAACCGCTGTGGACGTTGTTCCGGGTGGTGTTCGGCCTGTCCGCATTGTCATGGGGCGGCCTTGCGCTCATGGCGCAACTTGAAAACCATTACGTCGAACGCGAAGGGCGCCTTTCGCGCGTCGCCTTCTCCGATCTGATCGCGCTCGCCTGGATGGTGCCAGGGCCGGTGGGCTGCAACGTCGCCGTGCAACTGGGGCACGCGTTGCGCGGACGCGCCGGCGCCTGGGTCGCGGGCGTGGCGAGCGTACTGCCCTTTTTCACGCTGATGACGCTGTTCGCGATCTTCTACCGCACGCCGCTCGTGCGTGCCGCCGCTTCGCAGACCCTGCTCAACCACTTCAGTGTCGTGCTCGCCACGCTGATCGCAATCACCTGGTACAAACAGACGCGCGCACTGGTGCAAGGCAAGCTCGAATGGGTTGCTGCGGTGCTGGGCAGCATCGCGCTCTTCTATGCACACAGCCCGATCGCCTATGTCGTGATGCTCGGTGCCGCCTTTGGCACCGGCTGGCTGACGAGCCCTGAGCGCGACTCGCGCATTGTCGTGTCGTTGGCGCGCGGCGACTGGCAGACGCTGAGCGTGTTGTGCGCGTTCCTGGTGTTGTTCGCGCTGCCGCTGCCCCATCGCTATGAGCTGGCGTTGCTGTGGCCGCGGCTCGCGGGTGCCGGCATGACGCTGTTCGGGGGTGGCTTTTCGGCGTTGCCGGTACTCAAGACGCTGTTCGTCACGCCGGCGATCGGCATCTCCGACAATGACTTCACGCTGGCGTTCTCGCTGTCGCCGTTGTCGCCCGGACCGTTGTTGAATGTCGTGCCGTTCTTCGGCTATCTGGTGGACGGCTGGGCGGGCGCGCTGATTGCCACGCTCGCGCTGTTCGTGCCGTCGGGGTGCCTCGTCGTGCTGGCGCAGCGGCATCTGCATGAGTTGAAGGCCAACCCGCGCTTCGAGCATGGCATGCGCATCCTACGCGCCGTCACCACGGCGTTCCTCGCCGTGGCGGTGCTGCGCATTGCCGGGCGAGTGCCGTTCAATCCGGTCTATCTGATCACGGCGCTGTTCTCCGGCATCTGTTTCGCCAGACTGAAGGCGCCGGTGTACCTGGTGTACGGGACGGTGGCGGCGGTGTGCGGCCTGTGGTTCGCGTATGGAGCATCATTCTAGCCAGCAGCGGCGCTGCACCCGATTGGGATGAAGCGTCGAACGCGCCGCGCCGCGCGAGCGCGGCGGTCAAAGCTCGAACACGGGATGTCAGAAGCCGCGCGAGAGCACAGCGACGCCAACCGTCACCACGCCGAGCACGATATTGATCAGCACGAGGCGCCGGACCGTGCCAACTGCCTGCGCACCGTCCGGCCATTTTTGCGCCTGCACCGCGCGGCGGATGCGTGGAAATACCGCAAAGCGGATGTGCCCGAAAATCAGCATCATGACAAGGCCGAGACCGGCCATGGCATGCAGCTGCCACGTGGCGTGACCGCCGCCGAATTGCATCAGCAGGAAACCGCCACTGAGGAGTATCACCAGCACCGCGGCGGCGACCCAATTGAAGAAGCGGCCAAACACTGATTCCCACAGCGGCAGACGTAACTGCGGCGATAGGTCGGCAAGTGCCGGGCGCAGACAGAAATGCGCGAATACCATCCCACCTACCCACACCGCAACCGCAAGCAGATGCAAAAAGAGCGCGAGCTCGATAGCCTTGTTCATGTTGTTTTCCTCTCCCGACAACGCCACGCCGCTGACGGCCCATCACCTTCACAGCGGCTACTGAGCGCATTCGACCGCGTGCGGTGCACGCAGTTCCAGGCGCCCGAGGCTTTCACGTCGTTCTTGTAGTTGTTTTCGCAGCGTATTGCAGCGCGCCTACTGCGGCGACACCGCCCCCGAATGTGCACTACGCACGACAAGCGCCTCGCATGCTAGCAGACGCTCGCCGTGTTCCAACGTCAAACTTTGTTAAACACCCAGCACTGGCCGCATGCCGTCGAGCTTCATCTTGCTCTCAGGCGTGCGCCCCTTGCGCGCCCGCTTGCCGACATGCGGCGCAAGCGCGGCGCCGCTCACCTTTTCTTCATCGACGCGGCCGCCACGACGCGTGCCGATCAGCACGACACCCGCGTTATTGATAGCCAGCGCCTGCACGAGCGTTTCGTTGTCGTCCAGCGCCATGAGCGTGACGCCGCGACCGCCACCCGACAGGGTCTTCATTTCGTCGAGGCCGAACACCAGCAGACGGCCGCCCGACGAAAGACAAGCGATGTGCGTCGCGTCCGGCAGCATCGGCATCGGCGCGAGCGGTGCGGCGCCAGCGTCGATGGTCATGAACGACTTGCCGGCCTTCACGCGGCTCACCATGTCGCCAACCTTGGCGATGAAGCCGAAACCGTTGCTCGATGCGAGCAGCAGCGCCTGATCCGCCGACGCCGCGTAGTAATGCATCAGATGGCTGCCCGACTCCAGTTCGATCAGCGACGTAACCGGCACACCGTCACCGCGGCCGCCCGGCAGCAAGGCCACCGCCACCGAATAGACGCGTCCGTTGCTGCCCCACGCGACCAGCGTGTCCGGCGTGCGGCACTGGAACGCCGCGTACAGACCGTCGCCGGCCTTGAACGTGAAGCCGGCCGCGTCGAGCCCGTGGCCCTTCAGCGCGCGCACCCAGCCCTTCTGCGACACCACCACCGTCACCGGTTCGTCGACCACGCGCGCTTCGAACGTCGCGCGTTTTTCCTGCTGGATCAGCGTGCGGCGCTCGTCGCCGTACTGCTTCGCGTCGCCTTCGATTTCCTTGATGAGGAGGCGCTTCATGGCCGACTCGCTGCCCAGCAGCTCTTCCAGCTTGGCCTTCTCGTCACGCAGCTCGGCCAGCTCCTTCTCGATCTTGATCTTCTCGAGCCGCGCCAGTTGACGCAGCCGGATTTCAAGAATGTCCTCAGCCTGACGATCGGACAGGCCGAAGGCGGCGATCAACGCGGCCTTCGGTTCGTCCGACTCGCGAATGATGCGGATGACTTCGTCGATATTCAAAAAGACGATCATCCGGCCTTCGAGGATGTGAATCCGGTCGTCGACCTTCGACAGACGATGCCGCGTGCGGCGCGTAACCGTGGTGAAGCGGAACGCGATCCACTCGTGCAGGATTTCGCTCAAACCCTTCTGACGCGGCCGGCCATCTCCACCCACCATCACCAGATTCAGCGAGGCGTTGGATTCGAGGCTCGTATGCGCGAGCAGCGAGTTGACGAACTCCGTCTGATCGATGCGGCTCGACTTCGGCTCGAACACGAGGCGCACCGGTGCGTCCTTGCCGGATTCGTCGCGCACCGCGTCGAGCAGCGACAGCATGGTCTGCTTGGTCTGCAGCTGCTCGGGAGTGAGCGCCTTCTTGCCGAGCTTGATCTTCGGATTGGTCTGCTCTTCGATTTCCTCGAGCACCTTCTGCGCGGCCGTGTTCGGCGGCAGTTCGGTGATGACCAGTTGCCACTGGCCGCGCGCGAGGTCTTCGATCTTCCAGCGGGCGCGCACCTTCAGGCTGCCGCGGCCGGACTCGTACGCGGCGGCAATTTCCGCTTCGCTCGAAATGATCTGGCCGCCGCCCGGGAAGTCCGGACCCGGTATGAGCTGCATCAGCTCCGCGTGCTCGATCTTCGGATTGCGGATCATCGCAACCGTGGCGGCCGCGACTTCGCGCAGATTGTGCGACGGGATTTCCGTCGCCAGCCCCACCGCGATGCCGGACGCGCCGTTCAGCAGCACGAACGGCAGGCGCGCGGGCAGCAGCTTCGGCTCGTCGAACTCGCCGTCGTAGTTCTTCATGAAATCGACCGTGCCCTGGTCGATCTCGTCGAGCAGCAGCTTCGCGATCGGCGTGAGGCGCGCTTCGGTGTAGCGCATCGCCGCCGCGCCATCGCCGTCGCGCGAACCGAAATTGCCCTGGCCGTCGATCAGCGGATAGCGCATCGAGAAGTCTTGCGCGAGACGCACCAGCGCGTCGTACGCCGACTGGTCGCCGTGCGGGTGATACTTACCGAGCACGTCGCCGACCACGCGCGCCGACTTGACCGGCTTGGCGTTGTCGGAGAGGCCCATATCGTTCATCGCGAACAGGATGCGGCGCTGCACCGGCTTCTGGCCGTCGCACACATCCGGCAGCGCGCGGCCCTTCACCACGCTCACCGCGTAGTCGAGGTACGCGCGTTCCGCGTAGTTGCCGAGCGTGAGAAAGTCGCCCTCCGGAGGCGGCGGCTCGGTGAAAAGGTCCAGAGTGTTATCGTCGTCCATCTAGATTCCGTATCCGTGTTTGGCGTGAAGTTGCTGTGAGTTCTGACGCGCGCAAATGCGCAAATAGCGCGCTCAGATATCCGCTTCCACTTCGTTGCCCTTTTCTTCCAGCCAGCTGCGGCGCGAGGCCGCTTCGCCCTTGCCCATCAGCATGGTCATGCGCGCGACCGTGGCGTCGTAGTCGAGTTCGCCGAGCGCCACCGGGGAGAGGCGCCGCGTGTCCGGGTTCATCGTCGTGTCCCACAGCTGCTCCGCGCTCATTTCGCCCAGGCCCTTGAAGCGGCTGATGGACCATTGCGTCTCGCGCACGCCGTCTTTGCGCAGCTTGTCGAGGATTGCTTCGAGTTCGCCTTCGTCGAGCGCGTAGAGCTTCTGCGCCGGCTTCTTGCCGCGCGCGGGCGCGTCGACGCGGTACAGCGGCGGACGCGCCACGCACACATGGCCGCGCTCGATCAGCTGCGGGAAATGCTTGAAGAACAGCGTGAGCAGCAGCACCTGAATGTGCGAACCGTCGACGTCGGCGTCCGACAGAATGCAGATCTTGCCGTAGCGCAGATTCGACAGATCGACCTTGTCGTCCGGGCTGTGCGGATCGACGCCGATCGCCACCGAAATGTCGTGCACCTCGTTGTTGGCGAACAGGCGGTCACGCTCGGTTTCCCACGTGTTCAGCACCTTGCCGCGCAGCGGCAGGATGGCTTGATATTCCTTGTCGCGGCCCATCTTCGCGGAGCCGCCCGCCGAGTCGCCCTCGACCAGGAACAGCTCGTTGCGGCCAATTTCCGTCGATTCGCAATCGGTCAGCTTGCCCGGCAGCACAGCCACGCCCGAGCTCTTGCGTTTCTCGACCTTCTGCCCGGCACGCGTGCGCGCCTGTGCCTGCTTGATGACGAGGTCCGCGAGCTTCTTGCCGTGCTCGACGTGCTGATTCAGCCACAATTCGAGCGCCGGCCGCGCGAACGACGACACCAGCTTCACCGCGTCGCGGCTATTCAGGCGCTCCTTGATCTGCCCTTGGAATTGCGGGTCGAGCACCTTCGCCGACAACACGAACGACACGCGCGCGAACACGTCTTCCGCGAGCAGCTTGACGCCCTTCGGTTGCAGGTTGTGCAATTCGACGAAGCTCTTCACCGCCTGGTAAAGACCGTCGCGCAAGCCGGATTCGTGCGTGCCGCCCGCGGGCGTGGGAATCAGGTTGACGTACGACTCGCGCATGAGCGTACCCTCTTCGCTCCACGCGACGACCCATGCCGCGCCCTCGCCTTCCGCGAAAGTCTCTTCGTTCGAGCGCGAGTTCTCGGCATAGCGCTCGCCTTCGAATAGCGGAATTAGCAGGTCGCTGCCGTTCATGCCTTCGAGCAGATAGCCGCGCAGGCCGTCTTCGTATTTCCAGCTTTGCTGTTCGCCGGTTTTCTCGTTGAGCAGCGTGACTTCCACGCCCGGCAGCAGCACCGCTTTCGAACGCAGCAGACGTTGCAGTTCGCCGAGCGGCAGGTTCGGCGAGTCGAAGTATTTCGGGTTGGCCCACGCGGTGACGCGCGTGCCGGATTTCTTGTCGGTTTTCGCCGCGGGGCGCACGGCGAGTTCGCGCGCGACGTCGCCATTGGCAAAACTCAACTCGGCGATTTTGCCGTCGCGCCACACAGTGACGTCGAGGCGCGTGGACAGCGCGTTGGTGACCGACACGCCGACGCCGTGCAGGCCGCCCGAGAACGTGTACGCGCCGCCGGCGGCCTTGTCGAACTGGCCGCCCGCGTGCAGGCGCGTGAAAACGATTTCGACGACCGGCACGCCTTCGTCCGGATGCAGGCCGAACGGAATGCCGCGGCCGTCGTCTTCAACCGAGACCGAATGGTCCGCGTGCAGCGTGACCGTGATTTGCCGGCCGTGGCCGCCGAGGGCTTCGTCCGATGCGTTGTCGATGACTTCCTGAATGATGTGCAGCGGATTCTCGGTGCGGGTGTACATACCGGGCCGTTGCTTGACCGGCTCCAGACCCTTCAACACCTTGATCGACGCTTCGCTATACGCGGCGTTTGGCTTTTTCGTAGACATGGTTGACTCGGATGCGTCGGTTCATCGTTGTCCACAGGTCCTGTGGACAGGTCCGTGGACAATGCGTTGAGTTTTCAAAAAAAGCGAAACGAAACAACGGGGTTAGATGAGGTGCCCGCGGTGCGGGCAAGCTGTTTTGTCGCATGGCTTCCCGTTGGCGCGCCCGGCGGCGGCTTTGCCCCGGAATCTGGCCGACCGGCCAGGCGGGGCAAGCCCGGCGCCCGTGCGAACGCGCGAAGAAACCTGTTCGCGGGGTATTTTACTGATTTCGATACGGGCGGCAATTGACGAAGCGCGGGATTGGCCGTCTGGATAAGGGACGGCGGCGGCAATAGCCCGGTGAGCGGCGCACCGTGCGGCGATTGCCGCGAGGATGGCGAAGGTGGCGCCCCGCCCGCGCGACTCACTGGCGTTTGCTCATTTGCGTTTGTTTTCCAGTTCATCCCAGCGTTCGAGCGCGACCAGCAATTCTTCGTCGATTGCGGCGTAGCGTTCGGTCAGGCGGGTGCCTTCCTGCGCGTCCTTCGCGAACACGGAACCGTCTTCGAGTTGCGCGCCGATCGCTTTCTGCTCGGCTTCGAGCGCGGCGATTTTTTCCGGCAGCGCCTCGAGTTCGCGCTGCTCCTTGAACGACAGCTTGGCCGCGCGCTGCGCGTTGCGGCCAGCCGGGTTGTCCTTCGCGGGCGCGGCGTCTTTAGCTGCTTCCTTGCCGGCTTCTTTCTGCGCCTCCAGCGCCATCTGCAGCGAACGGTCGCGCTGGATCTGCCAGTCGGTAAAGCCGCCGACGTATTCGCGCCACTTGCCCGCGCCTTCCGATGCGATCACCGAAGTCGCGACGTTGTCCAGGAACGCGCGGTCGTGGCTGACCAGCAGCACCGTGCCGTCGTATTCCGTGAGCAATTCTTCGAGCAGTTCGAGCGTGGGAATGTCGAGGTCGTTGGTCGGCTCGTCCAGCACCAGCACGTTGGCCGGGCGCGCGAACAGACGCGCCAGCAGCAGACGGTTGCGCTCGCCGCCCGAGAGCGACTTGACCGGCGAACGCGCGCGTTCCGGCGCGAACAGGAAGTCGCCCAGGTAGCTCATGACGTGCTTCTTCTGGCCATTGATCTCGACCCACTCGCTGCCCGGACTGATGGTGTCGGCGAGGCTCTTTTCCAGATCGAGCTGCGCGCGCATCTGGTCGAAATACGCGACCTGCAGATTGGTGCCTACGCGCACCGAGCCCTCGTCCGGCGCCAGTTCGCCGAGAATCAATTTGAGCAGCGTGGTCTTGCCCGCGCCGTTCGGACCGACAAAGCCGATCTTGTCGCCGCGCATGACCGTGGCCGTAAACTGCTCGATAACCGTGCGCGAACCGTAGCGCTTGGTCACGTCGGTCAATTCGGCGACGATCTTGCCCGACTTCTCGCCCTGCCCGACGTCGAGCTTGACGTTGCCCTGCACATTGCGGCGTTCCGCGCGCTCGTTGCGCATTTCCACGAGCCGCGCGATCCGGCCGACGCTACGCGTGCGGCGCGCCTCGACGCCCTTGCGAATCCACACTTCTTCCTGCGCGAGCAGCTTGTCGGCCTTGTCGTTCTCGACCCGTTCGATTTCCAGCTGCTGGGCCTTGCGCGTCTGGTAGGCCGAGAAATTGCCCGGATACGACAGCAGACGCCCGCGATCCAGGTCGACGATGCGCGTGGCGACGCGATCCAGAAAAGCGCGGTCGTGGGTGATGAACAGCAGGCCCGCGCGCAGCGAGACCAGCAATTCTTCCAGCCAGCGGATGCCGTCGAAGTCCAGGTGGTTGGTCGGCTCGTCGAGCAGCAGCACGTCCGGCTGCACGACCAGCGCGCGCGCCAGCGCGACGCGCTTCTGCATGCCGCCCGACAGCGACCCCACGCGCGCCTCGCCGTTCAGGCCGATCTGCTGCAGCGTGGTGGCGACGCGGGTGCTCCAGTTCCATGCGTCCGCCGCGTCCAGCGACGATTGCAGCGTATTCATGCGCGCCATCAGCGCGTCGTGCTGCTCGCCTTCCGGCTCGTCGGCGAGTTGATTGGCGACCGCGTCGTATTCGTCCAGCAGCGCGCGAGCATGCGTGAGGCCGGCGGCAACCGCGTCGAACACCGTGTCGTCCGTGTCGAACTCCGGCTCCTGCGGCACATAGACCGTGGTCAGGTTCTGCTGGCGCGTGACGAGGCCGTCGTCAGGTTTGGTCAGATCGGCGACGATTTTCAGCAGCGACGACTTGCCCGCGCCATTGCGGCCGATCAGCCCGACGCGCTCGCCCGCCTCGAGAGAGAAGTCCGCGTGATCGAGCAACGCGACGTGACCGAACGCCAGTTGGGCCCCGGTAATGGTGTAAAGCGACATGGAGAATTGGAGAAGACAGCGGTGAGTCGGAACTGCTCATTGTACCGGGCGCGCGGGCGGGTGCCTGCATGCCGGACGACATAGGCCGGGCGGCCGCCTTGCCAAACGCGGATAGTGCCACTGCAATTGGCACGGCGGCCAGTGGGCGCGGACGGCCTGCACGCGCCCCACCCGGCCGTCTTGCACAGGTTGGGCGTTACTTCACATGCACCGTGATGGTCTTGCTCATCTCCGGACCGTACGAACGATGCGCGCCGTCACCGAATTGCAGCGTCAGCGTGTGGTCGCCCGGCGGCAGCGTCAAATCGGTTTCGGTCTGCCCTTTGCCGAAGTGCAGCGATTTGTCGTTGGCGGGAATGACCTCGCCCTTGGGCAGCGGCTTGCCGTCTACCAGCAGATGATGATGCCCCGTGCCTTCCGTCATCGTGCCGGCTGGCGCGACCGACATGCCGTCGACGCCGAACACCACGTGCACCGGATTGCTGACGGTCGCGCCGTCCGCCGGTTGCACGAAGGACACGCCGGCGGCCTGCGCCACGCCCGATGCGGCGAGCAATCCGGCCAATGCGGCGCCAGCCAACCATTTGCTTTTGAACATCGATTTTCTCCTTGTTGGAAAACGAGAGTCTTGCTCGGGCCACGTCGGCGATGGCGGCACCTCCGGTCGCCTGAGACCTGAGGCTGATCGTCGCAGCGCGTGCCGGCCGCCTGCCGCGCCGGTCCAAGGGATCAGTTGCGAATCAAAGCATACACGCTGTGTGTGACGCTGACTGTCGAGTGCTGCGGGGATATCCCAAGCGCTTCGCGGCGCCGCCGCCTTGGTAATTTCCGGCCGGATTGACAAATTCCGGTAATATTGCAGGTCGCCGCCGCGCCCCAAAAAGGGGCAGACCGGTGGATCATTGCACTGAACAGAGAAGAGTACGTCGTGAGCGAAGTAATTGAATTGACTGAATTTAAGAGCTGGGTCTGCCTGATTTGCGGCTGGATCTACAACGAGGAAGAAGGCCTGCCCGAAGAAGGCATCGCGCCGGGCACGCGCTTCGCCGCGATTCCTGACGACTGGCGCTGCCCGCTGTGCGACGTGGGCAAGGCGGAGTTCGCGGTGGTGGAGTTCTGAGCGGGCGCGTTTGATATACTCTGCCCTCGCTGGCGGATTTGCACTCGCCTGATCCTCGCGGGCCTTGTCCGGCAGCAGGATTGCAGCGATCATTCCAGTTTGGTCCTCTCCCTGTAGTTCAATGGATAGAACAAGTGCCTCCTAAGCGCTAGATACAGGTTCGATTCCTGTCAGGGGGACCAACTCGCTTCCCAGCAGCACCCAAGTTTACCCATAAAAGCCCCGCATGCGTTGCGCTGCGGGGCTTTTTGCTTCCATCTTTACCCGATACAAGCCAACTTCCATATTTGCCACGAGCGCGCCGCGAGCGGGCTTTCGCGTATTCACGATCTCCCGAAACGGCAAACTGGCACCGACGTGAAAGGCACGCGCGACTAAACGCTACAATTACCTTTCATCAATCGGAGATCGCATGAAAATCGCTGCCATTTGCCTCGCGCTGTCTGTAGCCGGCTGTGCCAGTTGGAGCAAGCAGCCCACTATCGGCGGATACTCTGTTGGTATCTGCTGCATCAGCAACTGATACGCGCGGGATAGCGGCGGCCTTCAGGCAACCAGCAGCGCAACGAGACATGCAACGGCCAAAGCCATGCAAAAACCACCTGAGATCAAGTCGTATGGATATGTCATGGGATTCCCCGATTTTTATCCTGCAAGCATAAGACGATCAGGGGTGACGTAGTGTTAAGGATGGTCACGCGGTAAATATGGAAAAAACCATGCGGGGCGTGGCTATCGGATATCACGGGGTTTGACTTATTCCCTGCACCGCGGGGCCTTTTTGTTGTAATCAACCATCACCCCATATTCAGGCAAAGCCAGCTGAAAGCCACCATCTGTAGACTCCGCTCCGACAATCAAACTGGCAGACGCCTGCCGATAACAACCCGGGGTCACAATGAAAATAAAAAGCTCGCTAATCCTTCCGGCCGCACTTGGCATCATTGCGGGTGTCGCTCACGCACAAAGCAGTGTGACGCTTTACGGATCGATCGACGAAGGTTTCGAATACATCAGCAATCTCGGCGGTCATGCCGATTACGCGCTAGTCAGCGGGACGCAGCAATTAGGAAATCGCTGGGGCCTGAAAGGCAACGAAGATCTCGGCGGCGGTCTCAGCGCAGTCTTCCAGCTCGAAAATGGTTTTAGTATCAATAACGGCAGCGCGTTGCCGAACGGGCAAATGTTCGGCCGTCAGGCATACGTCGGTATCGCTTCCGCCGACATGGGCACGCTGACGTTCGGGCGGCAATACGATTCCGTGGTGGACTATGTCGCGCCGCTGACGGCAACCGCCAGCTGGGGCGGCACGCTCTTCGCCCATCCCTTCGACAACGACAACATCAACGAAACGTTCCGCGTCGACAACTCGGTGAAGTACACGAGCGCCAACTACGCGGGATTCCAGATCGGCGGCTTGTACGGTTTCAGCAACCAGGCCGGCGCGTTTGCCGATAATCGTGCGTGGAGCATCGGCGCAAAGTATCAGAACGGCCCCCTGTCCGCTGCCGCCGCTTTCATGAATATCGACAACGCGAACGCCAATGCTTCCGGCGCCGTCGCGGGATCGCCATACACGTCGGCTCAACAGCGCGTAGCCGGAGCGGGCGTGAACTATGTCGTCGGTGCGGCGACCCTCGGCCTCGTCTACACGCACTCTGACATCGTCGATCGGCCGACTGTCCCCGTCACCAGCACCCTGAAATTCGACAACGTCGAAGTCAACGCCAAATACAACTTCACGGCCGCGTGCTATGTCGGCGCGATGTACACCTATTCGAAAGCGTCGGTCACCTGGGCGACCGGGCGCGGCGATGCGCACAGCAACGAAATCGGTCTGATGACTGACTACCGGCTGTCGAAGCGTACCGACGTGTATGCGCAGACGGTCTACCAAAAGGCGTCGGGCAAGAATCTTCCCGCTGACATCGGCAACCTGTCGCCTTCGTCGTCGCAGAATCAGACCGTGGCACGCGTCGGTATCCGCACTTCCTTCTAAGCTGCCTGCACGGTTCGGCTCGTCGCGCGGTCCCTACAGGATTCGTGCGACGGCCGGCCGCCAGCACTCGGTACGCACCGCTTTTCCCCTTGTGGGCACGCGGGGACGCAACTATAACGGCAAGAGCGTCTTATAGCCCTGCGACTCCAAGGAAAGAAAATGCCCACAGTCACGCTCTTTGCATGGTCAGTGCCGGCGTTTTTCCAGGACTCCGTTGTCGATCACACGTGGATCACCACCTTCGACAACCGAATTACCCCCTATGCAACGCTTGTGGATGTTCTGCGAGCAAACGAGCATTATTGGTATTGCTGGGGCGATTTTCATGCTAAAGGCGGAATACCGCATAACCTCACGGGCTTTCTTGCTTCGGCGGCTGCGGACTTAAGTTACGCGACATGCCTATGTCAGCCTGATGCGGATTCCCGAACGACTCCCGCGGCGTGCGGGACTATTCTCAGGTATGGAATAGACGGCGTATGTCATCAACTGTGCAACCAGATATTGTGGGCCACCGATCCGAGCGGCCTTGCGCAGGAAACCGTTCAGAAAGCCCGCGGCTACTGGATCAGTCATGGACTTTTTGGTCCCTATGGCACACAGCATGCGGCATGGAAAGCCAGGCTGACACACTGCGATCCGGGTGGAGGGGCGAAAATGGACGCTAATGCAGCATCATCGGCTGATGATGGTTTTGAACAACACCTCAGGGAAGTCCTGCGGGGCCGTGATTCCGCGGACGAGAAAATCCGCCAGTTGCTCGAACGGCGCCTTGCGTTCATGGCGCAGATGGAAGCCCTTCGGAACAGCCCGGCGTTCGCATCCAGCAACCCTCCTGTAGTCGACCTGAACAAACTCTATTCTTCATTCCTTCGCGAAGCCGCCAAAATTTTGGGGGACAAGGATTTCGAGCTGGTGTTCGACGCACCGCCAAGCGAAGAGATGAATGTTGTTGATCCGCATATCTACAACGCGACGACGTTGCGCTCACCGAACCGATGACTCCACACGCAACCTCCAATCTGTGCAAAACCCGCACAGATTTTGTCTCACCCGCAGCGTTGTAGCATCGCTCCGCCGACCCTAGACTCGGTTTCTTTCCCACCCCCTCCAGAAAGAAACCGCCATGTCCGAACACACACTTCGCAGCATCCTCGGCGCCACCGCTCCCGTTTCTTTGAACGCTCGCAACACGGCGTTGCTCGTGGTCGATTTCCAGAACGAGTATTTCACTGGCTCCCTGCCTATTCCCGATGGCGCAGCAGCGTTGCGCAACGCGCGCACGCTCGTCGACTTTGCCGATCGCCATGGCTGGCGTGTGGTGCACGTGCAGCACGTCGCACCGGCTGATTCACCGCTGTTCGCCGCCGACAGCCGTAACGCCGCAATTCACGCCGATCTGCAACCAAAACCCGCGCATCGCGTGATCAGCAAAAGCTCCGTGAGCGTGTTTGCCAGCACGGACCTCGCGGCGACGCTGAAAAACGACGGCATCACGCATCTGGTCATTTGCGGCCTCATGACGCACGCCTGCGTGGCCGGTGCCGCGCGCGATGCGGTGCCGGCGGGTTTCGAGGTCGTCGTAGCTGCCGATGCCTGCGCGACTCGCGACATCGTGGTCGACAGCAAGCTGAGCGTCGGACACGACACGTTGCACCGGTCGGCGCTGGCCGAAATCGCGGATACCTTCGGCTCGGTGATGAGCACGGGCGACGTACTATCGCTGCAGGCATGATTAACGCCTCCAGGCTCGTCACGACACGCCACTTACAACGGTATCCTAATTATTATTGCCAAAAGAATTGACGTGCCATGCAGGGTCGCCCGGCTATCGGACCGTGTTAGCATCGGGCGCCCCGGCAACACCTCAATCTCGCTCATGGACCAGTTGCTTGCAATGCGCGCTTTCCGCCACGTCGTCGAAGCGCAGGGATTCTCAGCCGCGGCCGAGCGGCTCGACACCACGCATTCCAGCGTGTCGCGTCAATTGAAGCAGCTCGAGGTTTCGCTTGGCGTTCAGCTGCTCAACCGCACTACGCGCCGCTTTGCGCTAACCGCTGCGGGAGAGCGCTACTACAAGGCCAGCGTCGACATTCTTGACCGCGTGGACGCCGCGGCCCAGGCCATGGCAAGCGAGAACCAGCAGGCAGCCGGCCTGCTGGTTCTCGCTTGCCATCGGCACATTGGAACTGGCGAATTGGCTTCCGTCGTTCCAGAGCCGTTATCCGGATATCCAACTCGATCTGTCATGCACCGATCAATTCGTCGACCTCATTGCCGACGGCTTCGACGTTGCGCTGCGCATCAGCGGTCAACTGGCGGACACCACATTGGTTGCAAGGAGCCTGACGATATCGGATATCGTTCTGGTCGCGTCGCCGGCCTACCTGGCCCGACGCGGACTCCCTCAATCCCCCGGACAACTCGCCGGGCACGAGCTACTGGCTTTTGCCGGTGCGTCCGAACCGACGGAATGGGTGCTGACGCCCGAGCGAGGCGCGCCCATCCGAGTTGCATCACGCAGCCGGCTAAAGACGGATGCCATCACCGCGCTCTACTCCGCCGCGCTGGCAGGAGCGGGCATTGCCGCCTTCACGCTGCACACCGTGCAGACCGACCTCAAGCACGGCCGCCTGATCCAGATCCTGCCAGGCTACACCTTGGGAAGCCGCCACTACTACGCGCTCTACCCGCAGACGCGGTATGTGGCGCCTAAGGTCCGGGCTTTCGTCGATCACATGGCGGAGCACTATCGCGGACGGTAATTTCCGCTTCGGCTTCGCCCTCCGACCCATTCAGGGCCAGCACCAGTTCACGCGCCGAATGAGCGAGCGCGAGTGTCGCCCGCTCGACCATTGTTGGCGCATCCAGGCCTTTCTGTACGCCGACAGAAAGCGCATAGGCCACTCGACCGTGGCGCAAGATCGGGACGGTCATTAGCGGCAGAGCAACCTTCTCTGCATGTGCGCCTCCGGATGTGACGTCACCGAAAGTCCACACCATCTCGTCGTCAGCGCGCCAAGGATCTCGCACGCCGCCAGCCGCGATTTCGAAGAAGCCGGCGTGAGCCTCGCGCCCTGCAACCCCGAACCGCGCGCCCACGCGCGTCGCTGCGCACGCACGTGCGGTGTCAGCGGGCAGGGCTTGCGCCAGCACCACAACATCGGCGCCATCGAGCGCAAGCAATTGCGCCGCAGCCAGCGTCCGATTCGCCAATCCATCGAGGACCGGCGCGGCAAGCCGCACCACCGCCGCCCCCGCCAGATAGCTCGCGCCCAGACCCAGTGCCGCCGGCCCTGGACTTAACCGCCCCATGCCGTCGTCAACCAGAAAGCCCAGCGCGACCAGACTCCGCACAAGACGCGCGACCGTGCTGCGCGGCGCGTCCACATACGCGACCAATTCGCTCATCAGCAGCTTCGGCCGCGCCGTGGAAAACGCCTGCATCAGACGAAGCCCGCGCACCAGCGCCGGCACCATGTTCGAGGCACACGCGCCAGCCGGTGCCACATCGTCCTGCGCAAAAGCGCCTGCGGCGCTACTCATCGAAGGTTCATCGAACACCGCGGCGTTCCAGGTCGAGTGGATCGGGCGCGGATCGCACATACGCTTTCGGCGGCATCCCGGCCCAACGGCGAAACGCGCGCGCGAAGGCTTTCTCCGACGAATAGCCGACGCTCTCGGCCACTTCGATCAGCCGGCTTCTGCCACGCATCAGCTCGCCGGCCGCAAGATACATGCGGTAAGCGGTCAAATGCGCGATCGGCGTTTCGCCGACCAGTTCGAGAAAGCGCACGCTGAAGCCCGAGCGCGACATGCCGGCCGCCACCGCGAGAGCGGCGACGGTCCACTCCTTCGCCGGGGTCCTGTGAATCAGGGCCATGGCCCGCCCAATCTGCGGATCGGTCATCCCTCGCAGCCAGCCGGTATGGTTGCCGGTACCGCTCGATAGATGCGCGCGCAACAAATGGATAAACAGCACGTCTGCAAGACGCGCGGCGGCCATGGCCCAGCCGGGCTGCGCCGCCATCGACTCCTGAATGAAGCTGGTCAAGGTGCTGGCAAGCCACGGGGCAATCGCGGCATCGCCGGCACGAATGTGGATCAGCGGCGGCAACACGCCGAGAAACGGATTGCGCGACGACTCCCGAAACACGACGATCCCGGTGTACAGCTCGCTCACCGCGCCATGCCCGCCGGCCGAAAACGCCAACGGCGTATCGAAGCGCGGCTCGATGCCCTGGCTGGCCATCAAGTCATCGAATGGCACCGGCACTTCGTCGAGCGCCGAACACATGACGTGCTCGTGGCCGTGCGGCAGCAACACGAAGTCGCCCGGCTCCACGCGCACCGGCTGCATCCCCTTGACGACGATATAGAACGGGTTGCCCGAGCAGGTCCGAAACGGCGCTCCGGCAACCGCGGGCTTGTTGAAGGCCCACGGCGCCGCCAGCGAGAACCGGCCCGTGACGACGGTGTCGGCCCGCAAGTCGGATAGGACGTCGCTCAGCAGATCCATGTTTGCCCCCTCTCTCGCTCGCACGGCATGAGCCGCATGCCGGTGCGTCACAGCCGTTCGCATCGTTCTAGAAGCGTTGCTGGATGCCGACCATCACGCCGAGCTGGTCGGCGCCGGTTTGCACGGTGCCCGCCGCGGCGACCGGCGCGGCAGCCTTCTGACTGTTCAGCATATAACCCACCGACGAATAGACCGACGTGCGCTTCGACAGAAAGTAGGTTGCGCGCGCGATCAGCAGGGTGGAGTCGGAAACGCTCTTAAGGTTATATCGCACCATTTGCGTGTCGAGTGAAAGCGACGGCAGCGCAAGGTAATTTACGCCGACAAAAAACAGGTCGGTCTGCGTATGCACGGCTGCTGCGGTGTTGCGGCGCTCCCAGCCGCCGCCGAGCTTGGCGGGGCCGTATTTGACGTAGGCGTCGACGATGGTCCGCGTGTCGGTGTACGCGCTGTTCGTGAGCGGCGCGGACGCGCCCGTGCCGCCGCGCATCACGTCATACGACGCGGCCGCGCCGAAGTGCGCGGAGTCGTAGGCGGCGAGCGCCGTGTATTGGCGGCACGCGATGAAGTTGCCGGGCACCTGGCCGCCGCAATTGGTGGCCGACGGGCCGGCAGGTCCTGCCGCGTCGCGGCCGAAGCTGTACGTGCCGCCCACCGTGAAGCCGCCGAATTTGCCGAGGTAGCCAATCGCATTGTCGCTGCGCGCATTCGGCAGATAGGTGTCGAAGCTCGCCATCGAATGAATCGACGGACCGATAATATCGGCCTGCAGCAATGCGTAGTACGTCATGTTGATCTGGCGGCCGAGCGTGAGCGTGCCATAACTGCTGCTCAGGCCGACGTTCGCCGCACGGCCAAACAGGCGGCCGCCGTAGTTCAGCGCGCCGGTGCCGGGCGCGAACCCATTCTCCAACTGAAAGAACGCTTGCGTGCCGCCGCCAAGCTCCTCGGTCCCGCGCAACCCGAAGCGCGACGGCATCTCGCCAGTCAATGCCGGCACGCCGACGAGCGAACCGCCCCCGGCCGCGTGGTTGTAGTACTGCACACCGGTGTCGATGATGCCGTACAGCGTCACGCTGCTTTGCGCGTGAACCACGCTCGTCACGCCTGCAAGGCAGGCTAACGCAAGATATTTTTTCATGTCCAAACCTTTGTCAAATTAGTTATCCGAATCATCTTGGCTGTTTGGGCAGCTCTATGACTGACGATAATCCGGCGATTGAATGGCGATCCTGACACGCCCGCACGCCGGCGGACATGACGGGCCCGGCCTCAGTGGTCAGGCGCGCCCGCAAGCACCCAGTTGACGACGAGCCGTGCATCGGCGGCGCCGATCCGGTTCGGCGGCATCGGCACGTTGCCCCATACGCCGGCGCTGCCCTCCCGAACATGCTTGACGAGCACCGCCGCGGCATTGCTCTGGCCACCGTAATGCGCGGCCACGTCGCGATATGCCGGGCCGACGAGTTTCCTGTCTACCGCATGACAGCCAAGGCACGCATGCTCGCCGGCAATCGCGCGGGCGCGGGTGAAATCGGTGTCCGCGTGCGCCTGTGCGGCAACGCACGCGAGCGCAACGATCAAGGTGGTTCTTTTCATAGAGTCTTCTTCAACAAGTGGGAATACGGTCGATGGCAGCGCGGCTGCCAGCAAGTCAGACTTCAAAGCGCTGCGGCAGCGGCATGGACCGCAGACGTTGTCCGGTTGCACGAAAGAGCGCCGCGGCAACCGCCGGTGCGACCGGCGGCAAGGCCACCTCTCCGCAGCCTTGCGGCGCGCGGTCGCTCGGCACGATCACGGTTTCCACCTTGGGCATTTCGGAGAGGTTGAGCAGTGGGTAGTCCGAGAAGTTGCTCTGCACCACCGCGCCCTTCGCGAACGTGATTTCGCTCTTGAACGTGTTGGTAAGCGCAAAGCCGATACCGCCCTCCACCGCTTCCTGTATCAGCATCGGATTGATCGGCCGTCCGCAATCCACCGCGCACACCACGCGTTCGACTTTCACGCGTCGATCGACGATGCGCAGTTCGACGATCGTCGCGACATAAGTGGAGAACGCACCGCCACGGCCGGTGTAGAGGCAAAACGCGACGCCGCGGTGCAATCCGGGCGCGCTCCTGCCGAACCAGTTCGCTTTGGCCGCGGCGCTATCGAGCACCGCGAGGCTAAGCGGGTCGTGCCGCAACAACGCGCGCCGATACCGCAATGGATCGATGCCCGCCGTGTCGGCCAGCTCGTTGATGAAGCTCTCGAGAAAGAACACGCTCGACGTGCTGCCGACACTACGCATGAAGCTGACCGGGATTGGCTGCGGCACATGCACCGAATCGACCAGCAGATTGGGCACGCCGTAGCAAAGATCGTAGATGCCGTCGAGCATCGTCTCGTCCCAGCCGCCGGCTTTCTCGAAGTAATCGGGCTTGATCGACTTGTAGAGCGACTGGCCGACCACACGCGCATGCAAAGCCGTGGGCAAACCATCCTTGCCGAGCACCGCGCGCATGCGCGCCGATGCACAGGGGCGATAGAAGCCGTGCTGAATGTCGTCCTCGCGCGAACGAATCACCTTGACCGGGCGCTTCACCGCTTTCGATGCCACCGCCGCGTGCACGACAAAATCGGGCACGTATTTGCGGCCGAAGCTTCCACCCAGAAACGTGGTGTTCACGATCACCTTGTCGGCCGGCACCTTGAACATGGCGGCCATGGTCCAGCGGACCTTGTCCTGCCCCTGCACCGGCCCCCACACCTCGATCTCGCCGTCGCGCACATGGACGGTGGCGTTGACCGGCTCCATCGTCGCGTGAACGATGTACGGCGTGTGATAGTCGGCCTGCACGATCGTTGGCGCGTCACTGCGAGCCCCGCCCTGCGAGTCCCTGAAGCGCGCTTCCGGATCGCCGATGCGGGTCGCCACCGCCGCGTGATCGGACTGCAGCGCGCTCTTGCGCTCGGCGAGAATGGTGGCGCTGTCGAACGCGCCGCCGGCCAGCGCATCCCATTCCACCTGCGCGGTGTCGCACGCCTGCTTCGCTTGCCAATAGGTCTCGGCGACAACGATCAGCGCGTCCTTCGCCAGCACAGTGTCGACCACGCCCGGCATGTTTCGGACTACGTCGGAATTGGTCACGCGCAGCGGTTTGCCGCCGAGCGTCGGCGCCATCCTGATGGCGCCCAATAGCATGCCGGGCACCTGCACGTCGAGACCGAACTGCGCCGTGCCGCTGACTTTGGCGGGCGCGTCGAGCTTGTGCAACGGCCGGCCAATCAGTGTGTGCGCCGACTCGGGTTTGAGCCGGGGATGCGCGGGCAGCGGGACTTTGGCGGCGTCCGCCACCAGCTCGCCATAGCTCAGCGAGCGGCCGCTTGGAATATGCACGACGCGCCCATTGGCTGCCGTGCATTGCGTACTGCGCACGTTGAAGCGGCGTGCGCCGGCTGCGATGAAGGCGGCGCGCGCCTGGGCTCCGGCAATCCGCAAGCGCTCGTAGAACATCGTCACCGACATCGACGCGCCGACGAATTGCTGCGGCATTTCATTGGCCGCATCGATACGATACGCGTCGCGGCCAGTCACGAAGGTCACCGAGACTTTTTGCCAGTCCACGTCCATTTCGTCGGCGAGCACCTGCGGCAAACCGGTGTACACGCCCTGCCCGACTTCTGCCTGAGACAGGCCGATCACGGTATGGCCGCTCGCGTCGATACGCACCCAGTCGTTGATCTCATAACTGCGCGCGCCGTCTTCGCCGGCGTGCGCGAATTCGCTGATGCTCAAGGGCAGGACGAAACTTCCCGCCAGCGCGAGACCGCATTTCAGGAATCCGCGACGGCTTGCCGAAGTCGCGCCGTCAGGCGCGCGCTGTACGTCCGTTGCTTCAGTGTTCCGCTGCGACATGGATAGCCTCGCGGATACGTTGATAGGTGGCGCAGCGGCACAGATTGGTGATCGCCTGGTCGATCTGCGCATCGGTTGGTTTGGGGTGTTGCGCGAGCAGCGCGGCCGCGGCCATCACCATGCCGGACTGGCAGTAGCCGCACTGCGGCACATCCGTGGCGATCCACGCCTGCTGAATCGGATGCGCGCGTGTCGGCGACAGGGCCTCGATGGTCGTGATGCGCCTGCCCGCCACCGCCGAGACCGGCAGCACGCACGAGCGCACCGCTTCGCCTTCGAGATGCACGGTGCAAGCGCCGCACGCGCCGATGCCGCAGCCGTACTTCGTGCCGCACAGCATGGCATGCTCGCGGATCACCCAGAGCAGTGGCGTCTGCGCGTCCCCCTCGAAGGAAAAAGGGCGGCCGTTGAGTTCAAATTGCATTGCGTGTCTCCCGGAATGCTGTCGTCTTGGAGTGAGCGCCGTTTGTTAAGCGGCGTCGACGGGCAGATTCTCGATGCCGCAAAAATCAGCATCAATGACCGGGAAGCTATAAAAAGGCACTGATCGTCCAGCGCCTGAAAATTAGCGCTCGCGCGTAGGGATGATGATTGCGGACGCAACCACCGGTGAAACAGGAACGGCCGGAGAATGACGCGGCGGGCTGACAATCGTCAGCGAAGCGCGAGAGGGAACAGTCCGTCCACGCAGAACGCGCGAGACGGGAACGGGCCGCGGCCGGGCGGTGTTCGTGCCCCTCCGGCCGCGCCGGACATCAGGGACGCTTCGGAATGTCCAGGCCCCTCGCCACGGCCGGACGAGCCACGAACGCAGCCAGCGCGCGCGTCACGTTCTTAAAGTCCTGAATGCCGACGAGATCACCGGCCTCATAGAACCCGATGAGGTTGCGCACCCACGGAAAGGTCGCGATATCGGCGATCGAATACGTGTCGCCGAGAATCCAGTCGCGCCCTTCGAGCTGCTGGTTCAACACGCCGAGCAAGCGCTTCGATTCGGCGATGTAGCGATCGCGCGGACGCTTGTCCTCATACTCCTTGCCGGCGAATTTGTGAAAGAAGCCCACCTGGCCGAACATCGGACCGATGCCGCCCATCTGGAACATCACCCACTGGATCGCTTCATAGCGGCCCGCGGCGTCCTGTGGAATGAACCGGCCGGCCTTGTCGGCGAGATAGATCAGAATCGCGCCGGATTCGAACAGCGGCAGCGGATTGCCGTCCGGGCCGTTCGGATCGATGATCGCGGGAATCTTGTTGTTCGGATTGAGCGACAGAAACTCCGGCGTCATCTGATCGTTCGTATCGAAGCGCACGAGATGCGGCTCGTACGGCAGCCCCGTCTCTTCGAGCATGATCGACACCTTCACGCCATTGGGCGTGGGCAGCGAATAGAGCTGAATCCGGTCCGGATGCGCGGCAAGCCATTTCTTCGTGATCGGAAAAGCAGAGAGGTCGCTCATGTGACGGTGTAACCCTTGTGCGAGAGTAGCAACTGGAAAACGGACCCGGGTCCCGGCCGCCCTCATGAAGGCCGGCATTGAAAACCCGAACGCTGGACCGTCCAATATAAACCGACTCGGCACAACGCGTGCGGAACCGCCCCGGCCCGTCCCTCACCACAGGTCTTTCGTCGACGTGCCCGCGCGCAAGATATATCCGTCTCTCCACAAGGTGGCGCCGACCGTCAGCAACAGCGTCCTCTGCTCTGCGTCGAGCAGCTCCCACGCCGTCGCCACCCATTCGGCGAAGCTCGTACAGGTCTCTTCCGGGTCGACGGGCGTTTTGCCCTCCAGATATTGCCGTTCAAACATCGAAAGCACTTTTGCGGGTGTCATAGGCGCCGTCTCCGAGTGCGCTCCCCAAGGGGATGTCCTTCGGGGGCATGCGCCAAGTCTAAAGGCGGCACAGCGCGCGCGGAACGCCCTCGACGCCGATCCCGGGTTACTCCCAGGCGAATCCCGCCAGCCATCGAAAAACCCGGATCGCCACCCGGAATGACGGCAAATGCCCGCAAAAAAAGGCGCCGGAGCGCCTTTCCCGTCAATCTGCATCGCCGGCCGGATTACGGCTCGTCGCGCCTTGCCTTGTCCTTCGCGGCTTCTTTGGCTTCTTCCTTGGCGTCGCCGTAGGCCTTGCGCACCTTGCCTGCGCCTTGCTGCAGATCGCCCTTCAGCTCCTTGCCCGGATTGTTCGTGGCCTTGCCGACCGCTTCATTGACTTTGCCCTTGACCTGCTCGGCCACACCCTTCACCTGGTCCTTGTTCATATTCGGCTCCACTATCTGGAATGCCGGCGCGACATTACGCCAGTGCTCCAGTTCAGCAACAGGTGTACCCGCGTTCGCAGGAGCCGCGCCTCCTGCGAACGCGGGCTAGGCAAAAATTTTAGAAAAAAGCCTAAAGTCCCGTCGCGGCCTGCCGTAAAGCTGACATGGAGGAGCCATGGACCGCACACTCATAACACTATCGGGGTCATCCCAAGCCGCACTGATCGATCAGGACATCGCGCATATTGCGCGTGTGATGCGGCCGGCTTTACGCGGCGACCTGGGCGGCCCGATCCTGCCTGCCGCCTATTGGCGCAAACGCCTGTACGCGCTGCTCGATACCGGCAACCTGTCGCATGCGCAGCTGTGCACGGTCGACAGTCTCCTGCTCCAGATCAGCCAATTCGAAGCCGAACCCCAACTGGCGTGGGACACCCTGGCCCCAGCTACCGCCGCCCTGTTTCCGCCGCCCTACCCGGCCAGCGCCAGCCAATCGGCCTGAAACGCTGCGGCCTG
>DASVNP010000350.1:0-27473 GCA_036383775.1 Paraburkholderia sp.
ATCGCCATAGCCGCCAAGCCCCAACCGCATCGGGGCACTCCGCGGTTTCCTCCATCGAGGCTTATTCAACGCCTGCCAACACGCGCGGAGGCATCGTCACGTTCCGGTGGCCGAAGGCAGGCGTCGAATAACCCTTAACGATTTCGGCTGTTCGTCCGGAGCCCACGTTCTGCCATCAGCGGATCGGTAACTCAGCAGTCCGGTGAATGGCATGCCGCATCCGTCGGCGTTCGCCGCCCCAACCGATTGATGCCGATCCCCTTTATCCAGTACGCTGGCGAAGACCTGCTTATCGCGATCGGCTTTTGTTATGAATCTGGATTTTCGGCCAGCCGTATCCGGAGACTCGGAATGGCTATTTGACACGTACAAGGGAACGATGAGGGAATTCGTTACCTCAGCGTTTGGCTGGAATGAGGACCTGCAACAAGCGGGTTTGCAAAAAGCCTTCGCCAAGGCTCTTGTCAAATAGTTGCGTGGGAAGGCAACCGATGCGGGTTTGTGCACTGGGAAGTCGAACCAGATCTCGTATGGTTGAGGATGCTTTGTATCGTGCCGGGGATGCAAAGCAAGTCGATCGGCAGTGAAGCGATCGCCAAGGTCATTTCGTTGGCCAGCTCGCTAGAAAAACCCCTGTACTTGAATGTCTTCGTATGCAACCGAGCTGCCTATGACTGGTACAGGAGAATCGGTTTTGTCGAAGTCGAAAACGACGGCAAGGTCTGCACTCTGGTGCTTGGTCCTTCGTCACCGCTGTTGGGGGAAGCCGTTAAAAACCCCGGGATGTGCGTCGCCAAGGCCACGTAACGCGGCGCTCTCCAATCCATGGAAACTGCCGTCACGCGAGCTCGTCGAATTCGTGGTTGAGCAACGCGACGCGCAACTGCACGACACTGTGCGCTCCTGCGCGACTCCACCGCATATGCTGCCCCTTGCACATTCGACGGCCGACGATCCGATTAATCGACGATTCGACGAAGCCAGTAGCGATGCGCCTTCCCACGTGTTGCCATGTTCGATAGTCAATCAGCGACTCAACATTGCTCTTAAGATAGTCGACCACATTGAAGAGGGCATAGAGTGCTCTTCTGACCTGAACGCTCATCGCCTGGTCTCGCTGCTCACGAAGATCAAGCAAATGGGCGAGCCTGGCAGCGAACTTCTGCCACGCCTCGGTGTCACCGACCCAAACGTAATGACGGAAGCGGACAAACAGATCCCACAGTTCGAACGCTGATCCATTCTTCGTCAGTCGGCCATATGCCAGCGGTGCGATGGCCTGATCAACGCGACGCAACAGCCGCCCAATATGTGCCCAGTCGAGAATCCACTCAGTATCGCATGGAAGGTCTTTCGCTACGCCAGCTAGGTCTCGAGCTCCATCCGTCAGGACGACAACTTCATTCGGATCCCAGCATCCACTGCTCTCGAGGAATCGGATCATTTCCTGATTGAGTCTTTTTGTACGCGGCATGGCTGAAGCCCAAACGCGTGGCTGCTTACCGGCCTCGCTCAGCGCAGCAACAATCACCGTGATGGATGCTGATCCATTCCCAACTTCCGCGCGATTTTGCTTTCCCGGACCTTTGCGATTGCAATGTGCCCGACGGACGTAGCCGACGTCAATGCCGAGTTCTACATCTGGCTTTGTCGTCTCGCACCAGCGGTGAACTGGCTCCGCGTTATTTATCGACTTTCCGATGGCCACCGTGTGGTTGCGAATGGTTACATGATTATCGCGACCCGAGCTGGGTAACAAAAGGTCCATGACGACCTTTGCTTGCCGATAAGGCATGGTGGCTCCAAGCTGCGCATGCAGCCATCTCAGCTCACCGGTGCTTGCCTCCGTCAACCAGTTTTTGAGCGGCGAAATATATCGTGAAGGGTCGGCGCCGCAACTACAGGCCTTCCACCGTTCCCGACAATAGAAAACTTTTCCCAGCGTTGTCTTCAACTCTGAACAATGATTGTCGTGCAGACGACGCTGTACGCCGCATATCAAACAGGCTCTACGCGTCGCACAAAAACGGTCGATCTGCTCGAGAACGAACTCTTGCTGCACGCAATTGAGCAATGACTTGCCTTCAGCGAGTGACAGTCCCACATCTCCGGGTGTCGGCTCTTCGATGGGCCTGTGAAACCGCATTAGCTCGACCCGCTTTGTCTCACCCCCATCGCCGTTATCGAACTCAAGAACAATCGTGCATCGCATGGTGGCTCCTGGACCCGAGATTGAAGTGACGATACCCCTTCTTCCGTCGGTCTCCCAGCCTTTTTAACGGCTTCTGATAGAGCTCGCGTCCAGTGGCATCGGGATCACCATACTCCCACGAGAGTCGGCTTCGCACGCTGTTCGCTCTGGGGACGTCATTGCTTTGCCCATCCTCAATCCCACGCTGAGCTGGCAGGTTACCGTTTGCTATTCAAACGTGCGCCCTCTCTCCCTCGGCGCGAGAGTAGTACTGGATTTGCTGCGCAAGGAAATATCCTACAAAGTAACAAGTGGGGAATGGCCGCATGGGCGCTTAATACGGACGGAAAACGATGAGTTCTTTGAAGACATGCCGCCGGAGTAACGTAACCAACTCGTGAAGGCCGTTCTCGCCAGCTGATTGAGTGGAGTGTGTTTTCGCTCGCGTCCGCAATTTGCACCGCAGCCCAACACGTTACACCGCTGTGCTGTGCGGGGAGGACCCGGCACGTCAGTCTGCATATCCCGGATTGATTCGGTCGAGCCGGCGTATCAATCCAGGCCATACAAGAGCTCCCGGCGCAACCCCACGCGTCACCCCCATGATTTGCTGCTTGATACCGTCGAGAATTGGTTGCGCGATGGGCGTCAGCTTTGTGCCGCCCGACTGCGCGCGCACTTGGACCATGCAGGCAGCCTCGAAGAAGTACATCGCTACGAACGCATCCGCCGGCGTGGCACCGACCGTCAGCAGGCCATGGTTACGTAGCATCAGATATGTATTAGCTCCAAGATCTCGAACCAGACGTGGCTTTTCGGCTTCGTTCAGCGCGATGCCCTCGTAATCGTGGTAACCGAGCGACGCCAATACCCCGAGCGACTGCTGCGAGAGTGGCAGCAAACCTGGTTCCTGTGCCGAGACGGCAACACCGTTAATTGAATGCGTATGCATCACGCAGAACGCGTCGTTGCGCGCCGCATGCACTGCACTATGAATCGTGAAGCCGGCCGGATTAATGTCGTACGGCGACTCGGAAACCTTGCGCCCTTCCAAGTCCACCTTGACCAGACAGGACGCGGTGATTTCTTCGAACATCATGCCGTACGGGGTGATCAGAAAATGGTGCTCGGGGCCAGGTACGCGAGCTGAAATGTGGGTAAATACCAAATCGTCCCACCCGAACAGCGCTGTAAGACGGTAAGCAGCTGCCAGATTGACCCGCGCCTCCCATTCGGCGGACGAAACTTCGTTTTTGAGATTTAATTCGGATAGGGCCACGTCGAAGCTCCTGAATGAAAGAGAGGGAAAACACCCGGATCAACCCAGATTCACGGCCCCCAATATTGCTTTTCGGTGGCTGCGGTGCAACGCCCGCCGCGGGCCTCGAGGAGTTAAGTGGCCCAGGAACCAAGATGACGACAGCGAATCTGTTTAAAGAATGTACCAACGCATGCACAGGACAATAACTTCGCGGTCGAAGTGTCGGTCGTCGAACAGCCTGTCGATGTCTATCAGCTTACTCATAGCCTGCTCGCGCTCGTCAAAATCCTGAGCTTAACCTACCGAATCCTCCAATTTGTACCGGAGCCAAGCGAATGCATTGCTCCCGATTATTCACGACGCACGCCTATTTTGTGCCATGTACAACGCCTTGCTTTGAGAACTTGAGCCACATTCCGTTATCAGCGGCAAGGACGGCAGTCATCGATTCGCCATTTGATCTCGGGGACGCCCTGAACGTGCGCCCACCATCAAGGCTTTGCGCCTGAAATCCATCCAGACCGACAACCATCACATCAAGGCCGTTGGCGACAATCGAGGTGATTGAACTCTTGGTACTGAGATCCACGAGTTCCCAGTTCCGTCCTCCGTCCTCGCTGCGCATCAGTGTCCCGCGCTGCCCCCCAACCAGAAGCTCCCCGTTGTTCAGTGCCGCTCCGCACCAAAGCGACCCTTTGTAGCCCGTGTTCACATACTCCCACGTGTGCCCAGAATCAGCGGAGTGCAATAGTTGTCCTTTTTCTGCCGTAGCGAATACGCCGCCCTTGGTGTCCGGAAAGAGACTGAGCAAGTTGAGGTCAGACTTGGTTCCGGCCCTTGGGCTCACGTGTTGTTCGACCCATGTCACGCCTCCATCCTCTGTAACCAGCACAAGAGACCACAGTCCGACCGCGACCCCATGTTGAGCATCAAAGAAATGGACCGCGAACAGCGGTCGATCCTCGTCCGCTGCGAGTCGCTGAATGCGCCACGTCTCGCCACCATTTGTAGTCGCCAGGATCGCGCCCCAGTGACCCACTGCCCAACCGGTACGCGGGCCGACGAAGCTCACGCCTGTCAGCATTGAGCTCACAGGTACCTGTTGGGCTTGGCGAAAGGATGAACCTCGATCATCAGAGAGCAAAACGATACCGTTGGCCCCAACGCTGACGGCCCGCTGCCCCGCCCAAGCGGCAGCAAGTAGCGGCGACTGCGCTGCTATTGGCGATTTTTCTGCTGGGACCGGCTTGAGCGGCAAGGCATGCGCCGCAGCGAAAGCGTCAGCTCCCACCATCGCCAACGTAACTGCCATCACGACCGCACATACAGGTCGTAGAAAAAGCGTCTTCATGATTTCTGCTCCGAACATCAATGCGCCAACAGGCCGGGCGCGCGTGCGGGACGACGGCGCGGGAAAAGCCTTTCAAGCCAAACAGCGAAAGCAGGTAGAACGGTCATCGCCATTACCATGTTGACCAAGAACATGAACGCGAGCAGCTTGCCCATATCCGCCTGGAACTTGAGCGCGGAGAACGACCAAGTCGCGACACCCACAGCGAGAGTGAGCGCCGTAAAGATGGTGGCCGTACCGACTTCAAGGATTGACTTCTCCAGCGCTTTGACAATGTCTACACCGTGCGCCAGATGAAGCTGCAGCCGATTGTAGATGTAGAACGCGTAGTCGACACCGATACCCACTGCGAGCACCATGACAGGAAGCGTTGCAACCGTCAGACCTATCTGAAGCGCCTTCATGAACCAATAGCCGATGAACGTTCCGATGGTCAGCGGCAGGCAGCACGCTAAGACAGCGCGAGAGTCGCGGTAGGCGAAGCTGACGAGCAGCACGATCGCCGCATAAACGTAGAGCATCATCGGCAACTCGCTATGCTCGATCACTTCGTTGACCGCGGCAAGCACGCCCGCATTGCCAGAAGCAAGCCGGATCTCGACACCAGGTAGCTTTTCCGTGTCTCGGAACTTCTTCACCGCAGCAGTGACGCGATTGATCGTGGTCGCCTTATGGTCGGCCAAATATATGTGCACCGCTGTCATGCTGCAGTCTTTGCGCATGATGCCTGGCAGGCGGCCAATCTCCACGGCTAGCGCAGCGTAGTTCGCTGAGTCGATGGGAACAGCCGCCATCTTCGGGTTGCCCTCGTTGTATCCTTCGTTGTACTGGCGAAGCAGTGATGAAAAAGACACCACCGACAGAACACCGTCAACTGACTGCATTGCCCACACAAACCGGTCTTGGTAAGCACCGATTTCTACGCTCTCACATGAATCTGGAGGTGCCTGAAAGGCCACGGACAGCCAATCGAGTCCGACGTCGTAATTCGAGGCAATGGAAATTGCATCCTTGTTGAAGCGCGCGTCTGCTCTCAGCTCGGGAGCACCTGCCTGCAAGGTACCGACGACACGATCACGACTCTGCCAGACGGCAGTAGCAAACACCGTGGCGGCAACTGCGAGAATCAAGGCCGCGTTTCCCGGAACGGCAACGCGCGCCAACACCTGCAACCAACGTGCACGCTGCGCGGCCCTCAGTTCTGTCTTCTTCGCGTAGGCTTTGTCTACTCGGAGCATCGACGCCGCGAGCGGCAGCATAACAAGGTTGGTGATGATCTTGTACCCGACCCCAAGTGATGCGGTAATCGCCAACTCTCGGACCATCGGTATCGGCACGAGGATCAGCGTGACAAATGAGACGAATGCTGTAATGAGTGCCAGCGTCCCAGGCACCAGCAAGCCGCTAAAACTCGATCGAGCGGCAGCATCGACGGACTTCCCGCGCGAGATTTCGCGCACGATAAAATTGATCTGTTGGACACCGTGCGAAACGCCAATCGCGAACACCAGGAATGGCACGAGGACACCCAGTGGATCCAGCCCGTAGCCAAGCAGCTGCAGCGTGCCGAATTGCCAGGCTAGCGACACAAGCGAGCAAGTCAACGGCAATACCGTTAAGAGGACAGAACGACAGTACCAGTACACCGCCAGCGCCGTGAGCAACAGCGCCACAAGGCAAAACTGGAGAACCGAAGATGCACCCTCGGCGATATCGCCGATTTGCTTCGCGAAGCCAATGATCTGGACCTCGTATTTGCCATCCTCGAACTTTGCGCGCAGCTTGGACTCCAGCATCCGATCGAACGTCACGTAGTCGATGTGTTCCCCGTCGGGGCTGACTTCGTTGAGGTCCGCCGTCACCATCGCACTGGTCTGATCGCGAGAAACCAGGCTTCCGATATAGCCGCCCTGCGCTGTTGACCGCGAGATCCTCGCGACCGTGGCTGCATCCAAATGATCAGGCGTCACCGTACCCGGGATGATCGGGTCAGCCCTGAACCCATCCTCAGTGATCTCATTGACGAAGGAATTCGGCGTCCACAACGATTGGACGCTATTGCGTGACACATAGGGCAAGAACGTGACTGCCTGCGTGACGTCGTAAAGTCGTTTCAAACCCTCCTGCGACCAGATCGTCCCCTTCCTGGCTTTCACCACAACGATCAAGCGGTTTGCGCCCAGCAGATCTTCCCGATACTCGTTGAATGTCGCGATGTATTCATGCCCGATCGGAAGTTGCTTCTCGAACCCCGCGTCCATCCGCAACTTCACCGCGAAGCAGGCCATTGCAATGGTAAAGCCGATCAGCAGTCCGAGCACCAAACGCCTGTGACCGAAGAGCGTGTTCTCCAGCGCTTTCAAGATCCGAACCAGCGCACTTGGGCGCGCCGGTTCGGCAACGGGCGATTCCTTCATACCTACCTCACAAATTGCGGGAAGCGACAATGCCTACAAAGTCGCGGTCGTGCAGCGGATTGTCCAGGGGCGACTTCCCACCCATGAATCGCGTGTAGTTCAAGCTGACTTGCCAGTTGGCCGGGTTCTCGATGAAGTTCACGTAGAAGTTGACAGCAGTCACGCCACGCATGAACTGGGCCTCTGCGTTGGGCGTCCTGCCAAAGAGACCGCGGCGGACATAGATGCCGGGATTCACCTGCCACCCATGAATGAGCGTTCCGTCGTACACCCAGTTGAAATCCACATTGATGCCGCCGGAGTACTTCGTTCCAACGGAATCGCCGGGACTATTGAGTGCGCCGCTTGCTACAACGTCATTGAACTCATTGCCCCACAGCAACGCACCTGAGGCCACCGGCGAGCCACCATAGTTCTGGCGCAAGCTCGGGTAGGCAATCACGACAGTTTCCGTGGTCAGCGTGGCGGTATCAGCGCCAAGGAAATTCAGTAGGCGCCTGGCGTTCGAGGGCTGAAGAGCCAGGAGCGTCGCCAAGTGCCATTGCCACTTCTTTTCGTCTACCCAGCAATTGCCGCCCTGTGCGACGCAGCCGCTGGCCGGATTCAGAGAAACTGCATCCTTGGGACGATAGGAGAGCTCAGTTCCGATGGCCCAGTCACCCAATGGAAAATTAGCGCTGACACCGACCAAGTGTCGGTCTTCGAGATAGCGGAAGACCGTCGCACCGCTTGGATCTAATGCGGTCTGCGGCAGCTTGTCGTGGTAGGTCATCGCGTACAGGCCCAGATTCAACTCTGTCCCCGGTGGTTGATACCGCAGCGCAGCCCCCCACTGGCCACCGTTGCGCGCCTCCTGCGTCCGTGCGCCATACGCCGCACTCCCCGGCCCCACGATCGAAGTCGACCAGTAGCTACCTACCGGCGGCAAGTAGCTTTTGTTCCACCGGACTTGGACATAACCTTCGACGTTGAAACCACTTCCGAGGCCGGAAGCCACGCTCACAATTGGCGCAGGCAGCACGAACTCCTTGATCTGTGCCCCAGGTTGCGACGCCCGATTCACGTCAATGGCGTTCGTGGCGTTGATCCCGCCAAGCTCATAAATGCTCTCCCCCCAACTAATCACCTGGTTACCGGCTCGAACGCGAACTTGCTGCCCGTAGACATCGAATGTTTTGCTTAGCCACAGGTCAAGTATTCGAGCTTTGAAGCGCATGTCGTTTCGTGCAGCGTCGGCCAGACCGCTGCTGATTTGGGGAGGCGTCGCGGCGAACAGATCTTGCCCACTCGTCGCTCCAGTCGTCTTGGTCGCAGTAAAGTCTTGCAACCAGGTACCCCGCGCCATGAAGGTCAACCCTTCGGAAGGCATCTTCAACAACAGCTCGTGGCTACCCTTCAAATACGTCGTAAAGGCATCGCCCTTTTTGTAGTTGATGTCGCCTTGGTCGCTGAGCCCGGCGAACTGGCCTAGCTGCCCGCTGCCTGTCCGAGTGAAGGTGGCCGGATCGTAAGTGGGTGATACCAGCGAATCGCTCGGCGACTTCGTGCGAATGCCAGTACCCAACGACACCGTCGAGTCGAAACTGCCCTGGATTGTATCGTTCGAAAAAGTGAAAGCGTTTGCGCTACCGCACCCGAAGGCAATCGTGGCTGCCAGCGCAGCCTGCAGAGGCCCTTTGCGTGGGTCAAGACGGTCAATTGAGAAATTTTTCACGATCGTACTCCCCGTCTCTCAACGTTCGCTCATGGCGCGAAGGTTTTCGGAGTTGTAGAAATCCACCTTCATATGCGGATTTCCAGCACCGTCAACGATCCATGAGGTATCCTTGCCATTCCCAATCGTTACGCTGTCCACCACGTACCGGCCATCGGTAACGTTGTACTGGACCATCGCGGTCGCGTCACAGGTTCCGGTTTCATAAACCGGAATTAGATGGCCTTCGCGAACCTTCCAGATGTTGCCTTGTGAGTCATAGTCAACGGCACCCACAAGCGACCAGCTGTCTTCATCGATATAGAAGAGCCGCTTCGGGGCGGAGTGCCGCATACCTTGCCTGACTGTGGCTTCAACCACCCAGACGCGGTGAAGCTCGTAACGGCGATGAGAGGCAGCGACGAAGTCCGGCTGCATGACGTCTTCGAGTTTGGCGGTGAAGTCGTACATGCCAAACGCGTTGTACGGAACGATCAACTCCCTCTTGCCTACCAGCTTCCAGTCGAATCGGTCCAGCTGCCCCGAGAAGACATACGCCTCGTCAAGGTTGAACTGGTTTTCGTAACCAATTTGCGGTGCATCGTACGAATACGACGGCATACGCCGCGTGCGACGTTGTCCGGGGAAGTAGTAGAAGACCTCCGTCGGCTTGGTGGCCGAGACAGTAAACATGGCACCTTGACCCGCCAGGGCAGCTGGGCTCAGGTAGTTGAAGTAGAACAAGGCTTCGACTTGGTCGTCTTTGGCGAAGGTCGTTCCACTCTTGACCGCCCAGGGCAGATAGCCATATTGGTCAGCAACAGTCTTGATCCAATCAGTGCTGCCCTTGCGAGGCGAGACCACTGTGTACGCGCGAGGAAACTCAACGCCGACGCCTCGGTAGCGCAGCTTTGCGTTCCACATCGCCTCCGCACCGGTTTTCGGCACTGGGAACGGAATACCCGGCGTATAGGCGTCTGCCAACGCTAGCCCATCCGCGCTCATCTTTGCGAAGCCTGCGTTCTTCTTTGTATTCTCTGCGACAATATCGGGAATACCGCATGTCCGTCGAGATGGATACACAGGCATGGTGTATCCCTTCACATTCTTGATCAGGGCGATCTGGCCAGGGCTCAGCTTGTCGGCATACTTCTCGACGCTCGTAGCATCAATGGTGTACAGAGGCTCATCGGACTTGTACTTGAAGAAGTCCATCCGGCGCTTGCCGTAACTCCAGCCTGAGCCCATAGCCTCCGGTGGCGACCATGCCGGTATGCCGCTCGAAGTGCCTGCCTTTTCTGCGCCCGAGGGCGTCAGATCAGCGGCCCGTGCTTGTTGCACCGAAGATGCCGCAAACACGATAAGCGCAGCGAAGATGGAAGTCGTCTTGGCCTTCTGAATGGCGGTGAACGACAGACTGTTGGGGGAAGTCCTAGTGAGCACAGCAATCTCCTGTGGGGCGGAGCCGGTGATGGACGGTTTGGAATCTGCGTTCATCTCCAAGCTCCTTTGGGTTCTTCCGGTCTGCGCCGGCATAGTTTTATGTGTCGTTCGGATTGCGCGATATGCATGCGCGATCCTCCATCAGCCAATCAGGCTGATAGCAACCGGTCCGTAACGATGGCAGCCTAGAAAGTTGCCGCCCAATGTGGGGGCACAGGACTGACGAAGTACGAGGGGTAACTACCTCTTCATGGCGTTCGCCGCGGTAGAGATCGACGCACTCCCCACCAAGACACGCCTCGGCTCACTGGTCCGTTTGGGTTAACTGCCACGTCCCATCTCTGCGATGAATCAAGCCACGCCGCTCGAGCGATTCGACATAGCCACGGTGATCCGCTTCGCTCTGCCGGCGAAGCATGGGAATCAACTTGGGAATCATGTTCGGCACGAGCATGGCGAGGCGCGCCAACCACGATTCGGTGGGTCGGACAAAGCGTTCCAAACAAGGCTCGTCCAGCATGTGCAGGACCTGTGTAGCGACCTCATCTGGTTGCTGCGGCGGGTTCATGAACTGCCGCTTGTTGCCGCCCTCGATTGCCGCCCGTATCAGCATGGGGGTCTCTGTCGCGCACGGATTGACGATGCCAAGCTTGACGCCCAGTCGAGGGTCTTCCATGCCCAGACACAGCATCGCGCCGCGCAAACCGAACTTGGCCGCCGAATAGATGGTGCTCTTGGGCAGAGGGAACATGCCTCCCACCGAGACTATGGTGATCACTCGACCGTCACCGGCTCGTTTGAGCCGCGACAGCAGCGTATGGGTCAAGACGATAGGGGCGTTCAAATTGATGTCCAGTTCCCCTTTGATCGACATAACGCCGCGCTGCTCAAACGGCAGCGGCAGCGTGTTCACGATCGCAGCGTTGTTGATCAGAATGTCCAACTTACCAAACTGACTGTCGATGTACTCCGGCAGCTGCCGGATCGCGCGCATGCTGGTCAAGTCCGCGACGTGCCCCAGCCCCAGCGGCCCGAGCTTTTCCACCGCAATAGCGAGGGACTTGGCATTGATGTCGACCAGCAAGCAACGAACACCTCGCTGGATCAAACGCGCAGCGATCGCGCGGCCCATGCCACCGGCGCCGCCGGCAATCAGCGCAACACGCCCCGCATACGAGACAGGCTTTGCCACGATCGCACTCCTTACGCCGATTGAGGAGTCGCTTCGAATGCGTACGATTCGGGCCTTGCGCTGGTCACGCAAATTGCATTACTGCGGTCCACGATGGTTTCCTCCTGCCAGACTTGTTATGTCTTTATGAGCCTCCAATCTACTTGTGAACAGAAAGTGGAGAGGGGCAGATTCGGCCATTCAGGAGACCAAAGAGGCCAACTCCAACTCATGGATAACCCGCATTAGCCAACCAGGGGAAACCGCAAGATCCTTGTTATTTAGCGGGTTTTCAGGCGATTTGCACAGAAAATCAAGATGACAGAAACTGGTTTGTAGGGGACACTTCCGGCTAACGCAGAAGGCGAAAGGAGTCCCCCTAATGCAAACGCCGCATCTCCCTACTTCCACCGCTGCCCCACAGGCCGAGGCGAATCTCGTCCCCATCCTGGCCCGGGGGATTCTCGGCCTCCTGCGCGATCGAAACGTGTCACCGGAACGCATTTGCCGCGGACTCGGCTTCAGTTACCACGACGTACTCGACCTCTCGTTTCGCTTGTCTTACCGACAAACGCGATCGCTGATCTTGCGCGCTAAGGCCGCGCTTGAGTATCCGGCAGTCGGCATTGCCGTCGGCGCACGTCAAACGCCTTTGTCGTGGGGCCTACCCGGCCTAGCGATGCTGACCTGCGAGACATTTGGAGACGCAACCTCTTACATAATCGAGCATCAAGGCGACAGTGGGGCTGTGCTCGAACATCAGACGTATATCCGTGATGGAAACTTCATCCTCGAGGTCCTGCCCAAGTACTTCGATCAGGAAATTGAGTCGTTCCTGATCGAAGAGGCATTCTCCGGCGCGGTGGCCATCTCTCGAAGCCTGATAGGAAGTGATTTCAACCCTCGGCTCGTTGAGGTGATGCATCCGAAGCCGAGCTACGCCGATGCCTACAGTCATTTCTTCAAATGTCCGGTTCGATTTAACGCAACTGCGAACCGGATAATGTGCCTGTCCACCTGGCTGGGTGCGCGTCTACCCGGATACGACGAGGTCAGTTGCCGGCCACTGCGTGCTCAACTCGATGCAGCATTGATGCGCCCGCGGCACCGTAGCGATCTGGTCGAATCGCTGACCAGTCGCTTGCGTGCCACGCTGGATGAACGCCAAGCCCTCCGCGAAGTCGCATACCAATTCAACATGAGCGAGCGCACGTTGCGACGCCGGTTGACGGACGTAGGCGTGTCTTATCAGGCATTGCTCGACGAGATCCGCTTTGAACGGGCAGTCGATATGCTCAACCGCTCTCACGCTTCGATCAGCGAAGTCGCGCAGGCAACGGGATTCGCTGATGCGCGGAGCTTTCGACGCGCATTCAAGCGCTGGTCTGGATCGCTACCAAGCGACTGGGTATCGCAAACCGATTAGAACGTTCGTGGAGGCCCTAGGTCATGCTCAGAGCGGTCACCCTTCATCTGTCGCTCACTGCGTTGGAGCAATCGCGAGCGGTCGCAACAACACAGCGACAGCAGAGTCCGTGCCGCCGGGCGTCATAACTTCCCGGTGCAGCATCGCGAGGCTGCATCGCTGCGAAAGATCACCGGTGCTTCATGTCGCACTGAATTCAATGCCTCTAGGCGACCGTGCAGCACTACCTGCGGTAATGCGGTGTGATCAGCCGCCTTATTGGAGACCGGATCTGCGCGGCTAGCCTCGCCGCCCAGTAGATAGGCTTGGCAGCGGCACCCACTAACCAGGTCCTCCTCACGTTCGCGGCAGGAACGACAGGGCTCCGGCATCCAGTCTGCGCCCCGAAAGTGCGGAAGGCGTCGCTGGAGTACCAGATGTCGTGCAAGGACTCGTTGACCACATTGGGCAATTGCAGACCAGGCAACATGCGCACGGCATGACATGGCAGGGCCGCGCCGTCGGGCGCTACGCCGAGGAATACCGAACCCCAGCCGTTCATACATTTTTTGGGTCGCTTCTCAAAGTAATCGGGCACAACGATGACGATGCGGCAACGCTTACCGATCCGCGCGCGGTACGATTCGACCACGGCCTCCTCTTCTTGCAGTTGTTCTACGGTTGGCATCTGTACCAGCCTGCTTTCCCATCCCAACCGTAGGTCCTTGGGTGCTGGATTCGGCAAGTTGCGCATTCGTTTCGAGCGCTCTCTTCAGACTTATCTCGCTTTGGTCACCCTAGCTTGCGCCGTCATCTGCAGGCGATTTGTTGATCGGTTTTGTTCGCCACTCTTAGGCAGCCGCTCAGACTTCTATCTGCACGACAGTGCCTTCCAGCTTAAAGATCGCCACGGCCCGGCGCAACGCGTCAGCCCGATCGGCCATCGCTTGCGCTGCGGCCGAAGCCTCCTCCACCAGCGCAACGTTCTGCTGCGTCACTTCCTCGATCTGGCCAACGGCGATGTTCACCTGCTCGATGCCGGTGCTCTGCTCGGCCGATGCCGACGAAATTTCCGTCACGATCTGCGTCACGCGCTGCACCGAAGCGACGATCTCGTCGATGATGCTGCCGGCTTCCTGCACCAGCTTCGCCCCCGTCTCCACGCGCTCGGCGGACTGGCCGATCAGCCCCTTGATCTCCTTGGCCGCCGATGCACTGCGCTGTGCGAGCGTACGCACCTCGCCCGCCACCACGGCAAAGCCGCGGCCCTGCTCGCCGGCGCGTGCTGCCTCCACCGCCGCGTTCAGCGCGAGGATGTTGGTCTGGAACGCGATGCTGTCGATCACGCCGATGATCTCGCCCACCTTGCTGGAACTCTCCGAGATGCCCTGCATGGTCTGCACCACGTCGCTCATCATCTTGCCGCCACGTGCTGCCGTGTCCGACGCGTGCCCAGCCAGCGTGGAGGCCTGCACGGCGCTCTCCGAATTGCGACGCACAGTGGAAGTCAGCTCGCCCATGTTGGCGGCGGTCTCTTCCAGCGAGGTCGCCTGCTCTTCCGTACGCGATGACAGGTTCAGGTTGCCCGAGGCGATCTGCGAGCTGGCTGCTGCCACGCCTTCGGCATTGCGGCGCACTTCACTCACCACGTTGGCGAGGCTACGCTGCATGTCCTTGAGCGCAGTGAGCAACTGGCCGATCTCGTCTGAGCCGTGTGCTTCAAACGGCTTGGCCAGGTCACCATGTGACACGGCGCTGGCAACATCCACCGCGCGCGACAGCGGCCGCGTGATCGAACGGCTGAACAGAAACGCACCGCCCAGGTCCAACCCGAATGCCGCCAACATCAGCACGACGCTGACCACCAGCGCGGTATGCCCGGCCTCGGCGGTCTTGGCCGACACGGCAGCACTCTCCTTCGCGATCTCCTGAGCCGCTTCGTCGAGCAAGCGTGCCGGCTCACGGTCCACGCCGGCCACGACCTTGTCGCCAACCGTCGGGTCGAACGATGCTGCCACGAACATATCGTGGCCCTTCCGGTAGCCCTCTCCCATGGCCTTGTGTGCGACCATAAACTGGGCGACCAGGTCACGGCTCTTGCCGGCCGGCAGTGACGCCTGCAGCGCCTTCGCCTGGTCAGCGACCTTCCGTTCACCCCCAAGGAAAGCACCCCAGTATTTGTCCAACTTGTTCGGGTCTTCACCCCGCAACAAGGTGTTTTTCCACTCCTGCACCTGGGTCTTGAATGTGACGAGCATGTTCGTCACCGCGCGCTCATCGGCCACACGCGCCTGCACGGTCGTGTTGTATTCGATGATCGAATGATTGAGCGAGGCAATGCCGTAGATCGCCCCGGCAAACATCAACAGAAGTGCGGCTGCAAACGCCAGGGGAAGTTTGATCGAGAGTTTCATTGTTATGGTGCGCTGGTGAAAATGATTGCTCTGACAGTATTGTGAGCATCTTGCAGGTATGCGCAGTCAGAGCGGCAAGAATGCCTCTTCTCCCGTCTTATCGGTCATTTAAACCAAAGCTTGATTACCCGACAGATGAAAATTCAACTTATCCTTTTTTGGCTAAGTGAAAGAATCCCAAATCACCAATAAATCGCACAATGCCGGTGCTTTTTCACCAAAACGGGAGTTTTCGCATAAATCCAGGAGGCACGGAGTAGATGTCTACGCGCAACGATAGTGAGCCTCCCCTGTTAATTTGACCAGCCCCCACTAACTTTACAACGCAGTTACATCCAGATCGTCGTGGCCTGCAGGTACTGATCATGGGCGGCAATGCCTTTGTCGCGTCCGCCAAGTCCCGATTGCATGTAGCCGCCAAATGGCACGGACGTTTCTCCTTCAGAGAAGCAATTCACAGACACAGTACCGGCCCGGATGGCTCGCGACACCCGATGTGCCGTGTGCGAGTTCTCGGTTCAGAGCGAGGAAATGAGTCTGTAAGGCGTGTCATTGGCAACCCGGATGGCCTCGTCCACATCGGACACTTCGATCACCGATAGCACCGCCCCAAAGATCTCTGCACGGGCGATCTTCATGTCGTTGCATACGCCATCGAAGATGGTGGGTTCAGCGCCGGCGCGATCTTCCACATCGCGACGAAGACGGGGAAGTTCCATGGCATTACGGCTCCGACCACACCAATGTGGGTTCACGCACGATCATCGACACCACATCGCTTGCCGTCGGCGACACGTGATCGTAAAGGTTGTCGACCATCTCGGCATGCCAGCTCAGGCTTTCAATCGCATCAGGAATGTCTACTGAGCGCGCGTCATTGATCGGCTTACCGTCGTCCAGCACCTCCAGCAATGCGAGAGAATCGGCATCACGCTCGATCAGGTCCGCGAACCAAAGCAGAACCTTCTTTCGCGCTTTAGATGCCATGCGAGACCATTGACCCGACTCAAACGAGCGCCCTGCTGCAGCCACAGCGCGGTCGACTTCGGTTGCACTACACCGTGAGACATTCGCCAGTACGCGGCCCGTGGCCGGATTCAAGGTCTCAAAGGTTCACCGGAGAGTGCGTCAACAAAACGGCCATCAATGAAGGCCCGGGTTTCGAAGCGAATTGTGGTAGCGGCAACCGCGAAGTCTGAACGAGACAAAATAAGCATGGTTGGAAGCGATGAGATGACGAGGTATAGGGCAAAATCAAGCTGGATTAAGCGTGGTCATGCTCTCGCGTGACACCGACGCAAGCCGAGCGGCTCGCGCAGTGCTCACGATTTTTCGCAGTTCGTCATAGGTGTTCTGGTTGAAGTCCGCCCAACCGATGCGTTTGCGCACCTTCGTCAGATAAGCCCGCAAAGCGTGCGCATCCACATAGGTTTCATGCCGACCGGAGCCCACCATACGGAGGCCACCAGTAAGATCGGGCCGGTCATTCTGAATGAGCTGGTCGAACACGGCCGCGCTCGCATGTCCGCGCTGCTGGGCTTGGAGATACGACCCAACCAAAAAGGCCTGGGTATCGAAGAACTTGTAGGCGGCCGAATTGGTTTCCAAGAAACCTGTACCGAACAGGTTTCGATGCTCGCGACTGAAGATCGACAAGTAGAGATCAGGTCGGGTCCCACCCGAAAGTGTGAAGTATTCGGCCGCGAATGGCACAGTGGTCTTGTAGCCCGTCGCACAGAGCACGAGGTCCACGTACTCACGCGAGCCGTCCTTGAACACGACCGCATCGCCGTCAAAGTGCGAGATGTCCGGCTTGACGGCAATGTTGCCGTGCTGCAGGTGGTGCAGCAGTTGCGAATTCAAGAGCGGGTGGCTATCGAACAGGCGATGATCGGGCTTGGGCAGACCCAGGCGCGTCAGATCACCATTGAATATCCGAAGGATCGCCCCAAAAACGGGGCGTGCCAGCCACATCGGCAAGTGCGGCCCCTTCTCGCTGATCACGTCGGCGGGTACACCGAACATATGTTTGGGTACGAAGTAGTAGCCTCGCCGCATGCTGATGAACGCCTTGTTGGCGTTGGAAGCTGCGTCGCAAGCAATGTCCGCGCCGGAATTTCCAGCGCCGACGATCAGCACCCGCTTACCCCGAAACTCCTGGGCAGACTTGTAGGACACCGAGTGACGCAACTGACCGGTGAAATTACCCTGAAACGCCGGCATGCTTGGATCCCATTGCGACCCAGTGGAGCAGATCACCGCAACATATCGACGAATTGAGCCGTCTGAGAACTGCACCAGCCAGTGCCCGGCAGCGTCCTTCTTCAAGCCCTCGACCGAGGTGCGGAAGGCGATGTTTTCGTACAGCCCATAGGCTTCCGCAAAACTACGCACGTACTCGAGGATCTGTCGACTCGACGGATAGTCGGCATAGTGCGCCGGCATTGGGAATCCTAGGAACGACGACAGGTCTCGCGACGAGATGAAGTGGGCCGATTCGTACATCGGTGAGCCCGGGTTCTCGATATCCCAAATGCCGCCGACGTCCGAGTGACGCTCGAAGTGGTCATATGGCAAGCCTTTGGATTTCAGAGCACGTGCCGCAGCGAGACCACCTGGGCCTGCGCCGATGATGCAAGTAGCGTTGCCGCGCTCGATAAGCGTGGGCTCATTGACCGAATTCGCCATGGTGACGCACCTCTACAGAAGGATGGTTGAGACGTGATTGGATGCACGTCATTATCTGTGTGAGGTTGTCACCGGCACGGGACATATACGGCCAATCAGGATGCAGATTCGGACGTGTCTGTCCCAGTAATTCCCCTTAGTTTGGTGGTCGGAACAGGACAGCAGCGGTCAGTTAGCACGCTCACGGCGCCGCTTTCCTCACGGAAACAACCACATGGCGTCCACGGCAAAAGTTGTTGAAGTTCGCAAATTCCGGGAGTGGACGAAATCTGGGGGAGGCACTTCTGGTCTAAACTTCAACAGTTGACCTACTGGGGAGACGGCCATGGAACTGCGCTGGAAGATTATTCTTCAACGACAGGGAACGGACGAGACAGTACCCGTTGGCTCCGTTAAGCGCCCGGTGAATGGCGCTACTCCTGCCGATTCCGGATTGTCTCTCGCCGAGGGTCGTCAACTCCTGGCAGCGCTGCAACAACTCGTGGCGCAAGGCCAGATTAACGCCTACGATAAGCTTCGTCGACACTGCCGGGAATGCGGCAGTTACCGGCGCATCAAGGATTGGCGTTCACGCACCTTTTCGACGGCACTTGGCAGAGTGCAGGTTAAGGTGCCGCGAGTCGTATCCTGCTTGTGCACGCCCGAGCCGTACGATGACAACGGGGATTCTATCAGTCTGCGGCTTTCAGAGTGTTCCATTGAGCCTCTTCTGCCGACGCGGCGCACGCCGGAGTTATCATACCTTTGCGCGAAACACGGTGCCTCCGTTTCTTATCGTGAGGCCGCACGTCCCGTCGCCGACCTGGCGGGACTGCCGAAGCTATCACACACAACAGTCCGCAAAGATACCGTTCAGTGCGGAGAATGTGTCGAGAACGAACAGTTCCGGATTGGCTGGCTAGCTGGCGGACGAAAACGCAACAGCGCCAGCCACCTGCGGATCGCGATCGATGGAACGGTATTGAGCGCCAACCAGTTCCAGGAAAGTCGCAAGTTCGAAGTCATCGCCGGCAGGGTCGAGCGCGATGGCCAAATGGCGCGAAGGTTTGTGTCTGCTATGCAGCGCCCCAGCTTGACCCGGGTTCTTGTGGCGGGCGCACTCGATCAATGTGGTTGGGTTCCATCAACCCTAATCGACGTGATCTCGGATGGTGCTCGCGGAATGCGCTCGCTGGTGACATCGATAGCTCCCCACGTTTCACCCTGGATTCTCGACTGGTTTCACATCAGCATGAAGTTGCGCGCCGTACGATCTTCCATTTTGCGCGTACAACTATTTCTCCAAGCATCCTGAAATCATGCAGCGTTCAGAACGCCTTCTTGTCAGGGTGCGCGACGTGCTATGGCGCGGTCGAGGTGAGACGGCAATCGAGATGCTCCGCACGCTGGCCGCCTCTTTGGCAATCGCTGCAGAAGAACTGCCTTTGTTCTACCAACTCACCTCAGCTACAGCGTATCGTGCAACCGTCGGTCTGCTCACATTCCTCGAGCACAACAGAAAGGACCTTGTGGACTATCAACGCGCCAGAATGGAAGGACGCCGGGTGTCGTCAGCGTCAGCAGAGTCCGTAATGAATCACTTGATCAATCGTCGTCTCTCAAAGCGGCAACAAATGCATTGGTCCATGAAGGGAGCTCACTATCTGCTACAGACTCGCGTCGAGCTGCTTGATGGAAGACTGGAAAGCTGCTTTCGAAGCCGGTATCTGCACTTCAGATCGCCCGAGGCGGTTCTGCGTTGAACGAACACTCTCCCACTTTTCGTCCGCTCCCAGTTACTACGGACTGCAACAGCACGACTACATCCGTGCATCAAGGCAGCATCGTCGATCACCCGCAGCGAGTCACGCAGCAGGCTGCTTGCTGAATATCAGCAGCGGCAGGCCGACTACCGACGCTGGCGCGGACGTGTTGCCAAGCGGTCCGGCGCCGATACCGCGGCATCGCTTGCCGACAAGGATGTCCGGATTGCCGAACTCGAAGCCACCGTCCAACTGTTGACCGCTTCGCACCTTGCCATGCTGCGAGCCGTCGGCGAACTCGGCGGCTTCAGCAAATGGGCGAAATTCTATGAACATCACCGCGAGGCCCGTGACAGGCTTGCAGGATTCGGTGCGATACCAACTGCACCGGTCTCGTCCATGCCGGCAGAGCAAGGTGGGAAAAAGATCAAACGATAGTGCTTACCGAATCCTCCCGGCTGCGAAACAGCCGGGGTTTGCAGCGGACGCGGCATCCCTCCCGAAAGGAGCATCAGATGTCCTATTGCCACTTCTTCCAGACCCTGTACGATGAGACACAGCCAGTTGGCAAGCTCGGCCTGGCACCCACTAACCCGTGCTTCGCGCACCGGTGTGGCACGACGAGTTGCTAAACCGGATCGACCGGTGTGCGTTTCTCGACTTCGCAGTCGTCTGGGATGAAGATCACGACGACCGCGTGATCGACGCGATCATGGTTATGTATATCGGTGGTCTGCTTCCCCGCGTACGATATACCGGCGAAAGAATAGGTATACTGACTGTTCTTCTGGCACCCGACGTTGTGCGAAACTGGGAAACGGACAGACTGGAACGGTATCGCGACGAGATCAACGATATCTGCCAGTGCCTGGAGGACCCGTGGACCGCGCAGGTCGATACCGCCTATGGTCAGGAAAATTCGATCATCCACGCATCACGCGCAGACGTCGCCATCTATCTCAAGAATATCGATGTGCTGTGGCGCCTCGGTGTGAATCCCAAGACGCAACTCGGCCAGCCGGCGTAAAGCCGGGCGCGCAACACCGGGGCGGCAAGTGAGCGATGTCAGGCGAAATCCTGTTGCGTCGCTCCGCCACGAGAAACGCTACAAACACTGTTCCCTCCTGTGCGCAACAGGCAACCCCTAAAAAGCGAATATCCTGTGGATAACTCGGCCGCCTTACCCGTTGAAATATAACAAAATCTGAAAACCAAACCCAGCGCAACACCAAGCCACAGATACCAAGATGCAATCGAACTGGTGCGTCGTAGCGCTCTCGCGGTTGAATATATTCTTCAGAAGTGACATGGACTCGCTGCTAAACACGGTCCAATGAATAACTCGCTCCGGCGATGCGTCGCTGGCGTCATGCTCGTTCTCAGCAAAGCATCTCGCTGTCATCCAGCGACTCTGCCGCCTCGCGCAGCGCTGCTCCGTCCGGTTTCATGAACCGAGTCTCGGGGTTTTCGTCCTTGCTCATTCGAAGCACAGATGCGACGATCACGCCAAGGCTCGCGCCAAAGAACACCCCCATTGCCAAGCCAAGCAAGAATTCCATCGTTTCCCCCGATTGCCTTTGATTGCGGGATAGAAGCCAACCATTCATTCGCCGCCAGTAGGAAATCTGCAGTCGAAATGCGGCGCCCCGACCAGCAGTTTTTGATATCGCTTGACCTCAGCGCATGGTCCTCACGGAAATCGACCGTGATCACGTTGCGCCAATAGCGCTCCTGTTGCATCGTGTAGATGCATCTCGCTTGACGCGAGAGACAATACGGCAAGGGCCATACAAAGCATGCGCTTCATGTTTTTGTTTTCCGTCTTCGCGGAAATGCGAATGAAGCATTGCCAATCTGATGGCGCTTTCATCCAGAGCGCCATCGAACGGGTTCGCTGCGCTTATGGTCGAATGCGGCGACAAGAAGCACAGATGGCAGTGTCGCCAGGACGGCGGCCGGAGTGTGTGTGTTAACATGATTTTCCCCGATTGGCATGCTGTTTTTCTGCTACCGTTTGAACTTGCTCGATGCAGCGTCTTCATGGTCTGCAATGTGTCTACGCAAATTGCGGACCATCCCTGATTTCACCAAGGCGGGCACGTGAGGCGGAGGCGGGGCGGTTCTTCCAAAGCTCTACACCAGCACGAACCGTTTCAATCCTGTAACGCTCCTGAGCGAAAGCGACGGTATCAACCAGTCGACTTAGACGCTCTGGCAGTCCGCGCTTCTGTTGCAGCGGGCGAGTGAGGGCGGTGTTCATCCGCATCATGGATGCGAGCGCCGAAAACGTTGCAAAAATGAGAACAAGGTGCGCTGCCGCGTGCGCTGACTTCCCGATGTGGCTCTGGCGATTGCAATCAATTGCAAGGGCGCGGGTATTCGCGAGATCGAATCCGCGTCTCTGATTTGCTATACATGAATGATCGGTGGTGACCGCGACAAAAAAACCACGCACGGGGAAATGTTGAGCTACGACATCATCGGTGACATTCACGGGCAAGCTGAAAAGCTGCGCGCGCTGTTGCAGCGACTCGACTACCGGGAGCGGTCCGGCTCATGGCGTCATCCCAAGCGTACACCCCGATTATCACGATCAGTGTGACGAGAACATGCGCGTCGCCCGAGCAGACATAGCCGGATTTTCTACCTCACCGATTTTTCGAGTAGCAATCGAGGACACAAATCCAACAGATGAACGCTCAGCGCAAGAAGACCTCCGGCCACCTTTGCGACCCATTCGGCCTTGTCGCTGAGTAGCGACATCAATTCCTCCGCACCGATGCGCCGCCCACTATCAGTGGTGTTCCCAGTTCCTATCTTTAGCGAGCGTGATCAGGAGGCGTCCCGATTTACTGTTTTCGCCGGCCATATATTTCCTGACCAGTTGATCATAGATCGTGTCATGCAAATCCCGCGCTGATCGGCCGTCGGCAAGCTTAAGCTCGATCACTGCTTCGCAGGCGGAAACGATAGACCGAAGTCGAAAAATCGACGAGATCTCGGATGGTGCTCCCGGAATGCGCACGCTGGTGACATCGATAGCTCCTCGTGTATCGCCCAGAATTCTTGACTGGTTCCACGTCAGCATGAAGATGCACGATATACGATCTGCCATTTGTGCATACAGCTATTTCTCTGAGCGACCTGAAATCAGGGCGCCTTCTTGTCAGGGAGCGCGACGCGCTGTGGCGTTGTCGAGGTGAGACGGCAATCGAGATGCTCCGCACGCTGGCCGCCTCTTTGGCAATCGCTGCAGAAGAACTGCCTTTGTTCTACCAACTCACCTCAGGCACAGCTTATCGTGCAACCGTCGGCCTGCTCACATTCCTCGAGCACAACGGGAAGGACCTTGTCGACTATCAACGCGCCAGAATGGAAGGACGCCGTGTGTCGTCAGCGTCAGCAGAGTCGGTAATGAATCACTTGATCACTCGTCGTCTGTCAACGCGGCAGCAAACGCGTTGGTCCACGCACGGGGCTCACTATCTGCTGCAGACCCGCGTCGAACTGCTCGATGGAAGACTCGAAAGCTGCTTTAGAAACCGATACTTGCACTTCAGGTCGCCTGAAACCGTTCGACGTTGAACGAACACTCCCCCACTTTTCGTCCGCTCCCGGCAATTGTGAACACCAACAGCGGCCCCGAGGAAGCCAACCGCGTGCGCCTGCGCATTCACGAGCATTTCCAAGGTCCGTTTGGCTTTGGCAGTCCTGACGATGCCGAAGCCTAGGAGCGCGTGCAGCGCGGTTCCCACGCCGGCCCTCACATTCCGATTCTCGTGAATCGCGGACTAAACCGCGAAACGACGGCGCCGAACGGAGAAAAAACCGCACACGCCACCGACGAAACCTGCATGCGCGAAGCGTATGCGCAGTGGCGCGCCATGATGGAGGCATGATGGACGATCGAAATCTACTCAACTCGCAAGAGACTTTTACACGCGCTGTGCAGTTCATCTGGCGCGAAGCCGACATGCTGGACCGGCGCGACTACCACGCATGGCTCGACCTATGGGACCCGCAAGGCCACTACGTCGTGCCGATCGACCCGCACACGACCGACTTCGCCGCCACGCTGAACTATGCGTACGACGACCAGCACATGCGCGAGATGCGCGTGCAGCGCATGACGTCGGGCTACTTGGCCTCGGCAAGCGATGCGGTGCGCACCGTCTCGCGCTTCACCCTGTCGAGCGACGCGGCCGATATCCACTTACTCTTCTGGGGCGGCAATGGCCGTACGCGAGGTGAAGTGCTCCTCGAAGCCGGCTGTGCGAAATACCTCTTCAAACTTCGCCACGTAGTAGGCCGCATCGAATTGCCCGAAATCCATTACCGAACCTTTACCTGGTGCGAAAGGGATGACGGCATCCACGTCTTCACGCCTTTGCGGAGGCCTTCTTCGTGCGCAGGAACATGAAGGAATAGAACGCGAAGGAGAGGTCCTTATGTGCCAGAACCTCCACGTCCTGAATCGTCGCGGGATTGAGCTTCACCCGCTTGATCGCCAGCTTGCCCGCCTGCGAAGCAACGAAGACGCGCATCGCCTCCTTTTGCTCCTTCTGGTCGGCCGCAAGATACGCGTCGCGTCCGGTTTCGGCGTCCTGGAGGCTCTGGTTCTTGTTGCGCTCCTCAGCCGCTGCGTTGCTTGCAGCGACGGCCGCCAACGACTGCTGCTTCGCGGCGACTTCGCTCCGTCCCTGCTCCTCTTTCTTCTGTTTTGCCGCTATCAGCTTGCGGTCCGCTTCCGAGAGCTTGTAGCCGTCAGTGATGGCCTTCATGAGGTATGCGGCGGGACTCGTCCTGATCTGCGCGGCGTCGATCTTGGAGCGTGTGTATTCGATAGCCTCGAGAATGCGCTCATCGGTCCAGACGGCGCGATTTTGCGAGATCTTGTCGAACTGCTTACCCGTAAATGCGAACTCATCCTTGAGGGTCACGTAGATCTCCTGGGCGCCAAGCAGGCTCGCCCGGATGGCTCCGGCCGTTTCCTTGCGCTTCAGCCTGAAACGGATCCGGTCGATCTTCTTCGACTTCGGAGTTTCTGTGCGCGTCTCATAGCTCAGGTCGATGTCGGAGACGGCGTTAATCTGCTTGACGGCTTTGTCGAGGTTGTCGCGTTTGAAGTACTTGAATTCGGTTGCGCTCGAGGCGGCTTTCCCGGGCCAGTTGCGAACCGCGGCGACTTCGAACCACTCGGTGACGCCTTCGTCTGCATACCCGATGACGTGGTCATAGATCGCGCGCGAATAGGTCAGGGTGAACGCAGACGTAATGCGAAGGCTCAGCCAGTGCGACTTCGCGGGATCCTTGATGTGCGGAACCAGTTGCTCCGGAATTTCGAAGGTGATTCGCCCTTTATCGATACCGACGATGCCGATCAGTTGCACAGAGACCCACTTGTCCTCTTCGGGCGACGCGCTGCCAGGCCGGGTGGCAGATACCTGAATCAAGGCCTTCTGCGCTTCAGAAACCACCGCGCGAAGGTGCTTGTAGTTGTAGCTGTCATAACGCATCAGCCAGCGAAAATAGCTCAGCTCGACGTCATAGTATTTGGGTGAGGTCGGTTCCTGCGCCACAATGAAATGCGCAGCATCGAGGAGCCGCCGCGCGGTGACGCCGACGTCTGTGATATCAATGAAGACGTTGTTGCGCTGATAGCCAATCTCCTTCGGTGATTCGGTGATCGGCGTATCGCTGGCCATCATCTCCTCGAAAAGCTCGAGCGACATTTGACGCGAGGTGGCACGTGTCACGGTGTCGGTAGTCATCGAGGTTCCAGTCCCTATTTGGCGGCGGGCTCACTCTAGCAGGTGTCGGTGAGTTGTCAAAACAAAAATACTCACCATGAACTCGCCCTGTTCCACAAATCCACTCACCTTCCCCTACGGACCCGCCGTGCCAACAATTTCACTCACCATGGGGCTTCCAATTGGTCCGGTGGCTGGGATTGCGGTGGTTTGTTTTTTTAATTCTTTTAGAACCAAGAACTAACAAGCAAACAACAGAGAAATCCTAAGGACTTAAAAAACAATGGGTTAACCCTCTATAGGTGAGGAGGTTTGTGTTCAAGGTGAAGGGTTTTGTTGGTCTGAGGTGAGTTGATTTCCCGGCCGACGGTGAGCGGTTTACCCGTGCAGGGTGAGCAGTATTGTGGGCTGCAAAGGAAGGTGAGTATTTTTGTGGATTGCGGGCCTCGCATCCCTGAGCCGGCTTGCCGTGCGCGGCTTGGCGGCGGATTGGCCCGCGAGGAAGGTGAGCGTTTTTGTGGCTGCATGGTGAGGACTTTTGTGATTCGATCGGAGCCTTTAACGCGAATGTCAGGCGTCAACTCGGGGTGCCTCGTCCGCGCGGGAGTCTGGCCACCGTGGTTCTGTGGATAAGCAAACCCACAATGACCTTGAAGGTGAGCATTTTTGTGGCTGCTCTGATCGGGGCGGTGATGCGGCGCAGCAGCGAGCGGAGCAACACCACGGTGCAAGGCGCTCAATCGCAATCATGGTGAGTAGTTTTGTTGAACACGGGGCCCGGCGATCAACGAGTTCCGGTTTTCAACAATTCTTCTCACCCACCTTGCGTATGCCGAATGCTGTGAAATTCAACAATTCCTCTCACCGTGACCCTATTAAAGGCGCTGTCACAAGGGACAGTTTTGGCTGCAGCAGTAACGCATTTTCTATTGTTTTCCAGTTGGTTAGCCACGAAACCTCAGAAACAGGCTTACAAGACAGCGACTTTTTGAAACTTTTCTAGTATTCTACGCTTCGTCTCGATTTCCGGTGAAAGTGTAAAAACAATGTCCAAAGCCGAAATTCTCCCTCGCAATAGAAGAGTGCCTCTGGCGAGTATTGCCCAGTTTTCAAAAAAGCTCGACAAATTAACGGCTGAGCTGCGAGAGCAGATTTTGACGCCTCGCCCGCGAAAGGCACCGCCTACCTTCACGACTGCGGAGGTCGCGGACCTGTGTGGGCTTGAGCGCACGAAACTTCACTACCAGGCCACGCGCGAGGGCAGCACGTTGCCTCCGGGTGTAGCGCATGGCACGGGGCGAAGTCGCCTCTTCACGCTCGAAGAGGCGCGCATTTACGTACAGCAGCTATCTGAGATCTACCAGTCTCCGCTTGTTACCGGTCGGGAAGCCGACGGCAAAATCATTCTGGTTGCTAACTTCAAGGGCGGTTCGACGAAGACAACGACGACCATGTGCATCTCGCAGGGATTGGCTCTGCGGGGACGAAAGGTTCTCGTGGTCGATCTGGATCCGCAGGCGTCGCTGTCTGAATTGTGCGGGTTGTATGCCGAGAACGAAGTCGATGAGGACTCCACGGTTCTCCCGTACATTTATGACGAGAACATCGAGGGAGGGCTCGCGTCCGCAATCAAGAAGACGTACTGGGACGGACTGGATGTGATCCCGGCCCACCCCTCTCTCTTCAGTGCGGAGTTCTACATCCCGTCGACGGTAAAAAACCTGCCGAGCTTCCAGTTCTGGGCAATTCTCCGCCGGGGGCTCGAGCCGCTGCGAACGAAATACGACTACATCATCCTGGACACAGCACCCTCGCTTTCCTATCTGACGCTGAATGCACTCATGGCCGCCGATTCCATGGTGATGCCGCTCGTGCCCGAAAGTCTCGATTACATAAGCTCGGTGTCGTTCTGGGGTTTGTTCTCGGACGTCGCGGCAAGCTTCATGG
>DASVNP010000351.1:0-14937 GCA_036383775.1 Paraburkholderia sp.
AGCGCCTTGAGCGGCGAGACATAGACCACCAGCGTTTCGTCAGGCAGCGCGCCGCCGTTGGCGAGGCCCTGCTGGACCAGGTCGTCGAGGGCGGACAGGAAGGCGGTGAGCGTTTTGCCCGAGCCCGTCGGCGCGGCCACCAGCGTCGAGCGGCCACGGCGGATCTGCGGCCAGGCGGCGGCCTGGGCGGCGGTCGGGGCGGGGAAGGTTTTCAGAAACCAGCCGGCGACGGCGGGATGGAAACCGGCCAGCGCGTCCGGCGCGGTCAGTGCGTCTGGTGCGTCTGGTAAGTCTGGTGCGCCCGGCGAGTTCAGCACGCCGGCCGTTGAACGGCCTTTCGCGGCCGCCGTGCGGGAATGGGAAGCCGCAGTGGCGGGCGCCGCGTCCAACGCAGCGGCGGTGTTCGAGGCCGAAGTCATGCTGGCATAGATGGGGGCAGGGCGAGCCATATCCAGAAGGCGGCGACAGCGGGCCGGTTGCAAGGTGCAGGAATCAGTCAGTCTGGCAGGTTTACCGGCGCTTTGCCTAAGACTGCTTGCGACCGCTTGCCGCTGCGGCCCTCGCCAGCCGGATTTCGCCAATTGCAGTACTCTCTACGCCTCACTCACCCGCGAATCGACAGTGGAGTCTCGACGATGCGATACAACCAGTTGGGCCGTACCGGTGTGTTTGTTTCAGAACTATGTCTTGGCACGATGACCTTCGGCGGTGGCGACGGCATCTGGAAGCAGATCGGCGATCTGCAGCAAGGGGACGCGGAGCGGCTGGTCGGCCGGTCGCTCGACGCGGGCATCAATTTCATCGACACGGCCGACGTCTATGCCGACGGCCTGTCCGAACAGATCACGGGCCAGGCGCTGAAAAACCTCAAGGTGCCGCGCGACAAGGTGGTGGTGGCGACCAAGGTGTTCGGCCAGACCGCCGAGTTTCCGAACGCGCGCGGCGCCTCGCGCTATCACATCATCGACGGGGTGAAGGCGAGCCTGAAGCGCCTGCAGCTCGATCACGTCGACCTGTATCAGATCCACGGTTTCGATCCGGCCACGCCGATCGAAGAAACCGTGCGCGCGCTCGACACGCTGGTGCAGCACGGGCACGTGCGCTATGTCGGCGTGTCGAACTGGGCGGCGTGGCAGATCGTCAAGGCGCTGGGCATCGCGGAGCGCCACGGTCTCGCCCGCTTCGAAACGCTGCAGGCGTATTACACGCTGGCGGGCCGCGACCTCGAGCGCGAACTCGTGCCGATGCTGCACAGCGAAGGCCTCGGCCTGATGGTGTGGAGTCCGCTCGCGGGCGGCTTGCTGAGCGGCAAATACGGGCGCGAACAGCAGGGCGAAGCGGGCAGCCGCCGCACGAGCTTCGATTTCCCGCCGGTGAATCGCGAGCGCGCCTACGACTGTATCGACGTGATGCGCGCTATCGCCGAAACGAAGCACGTGTCAGTGGCACAGATCGCGCTGGCGTGGCTGCTGCATCAGCGCGTGGTGACGTCGGTGATTGTCGGCGCGAAGAAGGTCGGGCAACTCGATGACAACATCGCCGCCACCGGTGTCTCGCTCAATGCGGATGAGCTCGCGAAGCTCGATCAGGTCAGCACGCTGCCTGCCGAATATCCGGGCTGGATGCTGGCGCGCCAAGGCGAGGGGCGCCGCAAGCAGCTCGAGGAGACGCGGCATCCGGCGTAGCCCAATCGGCCGGCGGAGCTTGCCGCTCCGGCCGGCCACCGCGTGACGTGACAGCGCATGCGAACGCGGCGCACCGGCGCAGCCGGCCTTGCTGCGTCAAGGCTGCACTGAAGGCTGCATTGAAGGCCCTTGAAGGCGACGCGGCGCGTCGCCAGTTGCGCTTACTCGGCGGCCGCTTCGGCTGAATAAGCCGCGGCGGCATCCATCGTGCGCGCCGAGTACACCATCGCCGCACCCGCGTTGATCGCGACCGCCACACCCAGCGCTTCGGCGATTTCGTCGCGCGTCGCGCCGTGCTTCAGCGCTTCGGCCGTGTGCACGGTGATACAGCCGTCACAACGGAGGCTGACCGCGACAGCGAGCGCAATCAGTTCGCGCGTCTTGGCGCCGAGCAGGTCTTTCTTCTGGCCGGCGCCCGACAGCGCCTGATAGCCCCTGACGGTTTCCGGCGACAGCTTGCCGATCTCGCCGATGCGGCCGACCAGTTCTTTGCGGTAATCGATCCAGTTCAACATGGCAGTGCTCCTTGATCCGGTGCGCGCCGGCGGGTGCCGGCGTCGTGAGGCAAGTATTGCAGCGCGCGGCGATATCCTGAATACTCGATTCGCTCAACTTTTAGCGCGACCGTCTCATGGATACGCTTAGCCGATTGATTGACCTTGCCCGGCCCCAGGCCAGTCTCGATCTGCGCTGCCTGCTCTCGGGCGCCTTCGATATCGACCACGGGCAACTGGAGGCGGGCATCGCGCCATTTCATCTGGTGCTCGACGGCGCGTGCATCGTCGAAACCGCCGACGGCGTGCAGTATGCGTTGCATGCGGGCGATTTCATGCTGCTTCCCCGTGGCGCGGCGCACCGCGTGCGCGACGTGCGGCGTTCGGCCGCCGCCGCGCCGCTGACGCTCGCTCACGACGGAATGCTGCCCTTGCGCCGCAGCGGCGGGGGCGATGGGAGCGACGGGAGCGGTGACGCACAAGCGTCGGCCGATCTCGACCTGCTGTGCGGGCGCTTCCTCTATGCGCCTGGCTCTTCCGCGCTGCTCCTGAACGCTTTACCCGATCCGCTGCATGTTTCGTTAGGCGGCGTGCAGTCGCTGGGCTCGCTGCAAACCGTCATTGCGGTGATGCGCAGCGAGGCCGAGCGGCGTCAGCCGGGCGCGCTCGCCATCGTCACCGCCTTGAGCCACGCGCTTTTCGCCATGGCGTTGCGCGTGCATGGCGAGCAGCACGCGTCGACCTCCGGCATGCTTGCGGTGCTCGCCGACGCGCGGCTGGGTGCCTCCGTGCAAGCCATGCTGAATGCACCCGAGCATGCATGGACCATTGCCGAACTCGGCGAGCTCGCGGCCATGTCGCGCGCGACTTACGCGCGCCACTTCAACGAGCGCGCCGGTATCACGGTGATGGACTTTCTTACGCAGATCCGCATGGCGATTGCATGCGATCTGCTACGGCGCACGAAGCGCAGCGCGGCGGAGATCGGCGAAGCGGTGGGCTATCAATCGGAGGCCGCCTTTGGCAAGGCGTTTCAGCAAAGCGTGGGCGTCACGCCGGGACGCTACCGGCGCAGCACGCCGGCGAACGATGCAGAGTAATCCTGATTAGTGCCTGACTAGCGCTTATCCCGTTCGCCGATCCAGCGCCTCTCGATCCAGGACATAACGCCGGCGACCAGCAGCGCGCAGACGGTGCCGATCGTCACTTCGGCGAGACGCAGCAAGGCTTTGTCCCACACCGGGCCCACGCCCGGCGCGAGCAGCATGATGGTCGCGGTAATGCCGCCCAGCCGCGCCGCGCTGCCCACATTCACCATCCAGCAGATCACGATGGCGACCGCCACGGTCGCCGCATACGCCGCGAAATAACCGCTGCCCAGCGTGGCGCCGACGAAACCGCACACACCGCCGACCATTGCGCCGATGAATTGATCGCGCGACAGCTTGCGGGTGTCGATATAACTGTGCTGGCTGACCGCGATCGCCGTGATCGCCGCCCAAAAAGCTTCCTCGGTATGCAACGCGTGTGCGATCGCGAATGCGAGACTCGCGCCGGCGACCGCCTGCACCGCCATGAAGGCGCCTTCCATCAGGCGCGCGCGCAACGGCAGCGACTTGAGAAAGGTGAACAGCGAGTCAGCGGCGCTCGCTTGGGCCGTCCGTCCTGAGTCGTCGGGTGGGGTCATGGAATGTGCGCGACGTGAATGCAGCATGGCGGTCCCGCATTCTAGCGACTCGCATCGACTTTCGTGAAGGGACAGACCGACCGGTGCGGAAGTACTCGACCAGGACGGCGATGAAGCCGTAGTGTTGTGGAGCGGACTGTTCAGCGTAGACGGCCTGGTTCGCGAACGCTATTCAACGATGCAAGTAGGCCTCGTGTCACTCATCGTCGCAGCACGTTTCACGACTTTTCCCGCCGCTGAAGACGCGGCGCAAAAGCTCTTTAACGCAGGTTTCGTCGAAGAAGGTGTCACGCTGTTTTTCGTCAATCCGCGCGGCCAGCACGCGCGTCATCATGCCGTGGGCGATCTCCACGCGGCCGCCGGCCCGCTGGCCGGGCCCAAACACGCCGGCATGAATGTCACCCTCGGCGCGGTCGTCGCTGCGGCGGTGGGGGGCATTTTCGCGGCGTTTGCGGCGCCGATTCTCGTGTCCCTGATTGCCGCGGGCGTCGGCGCCTATATCGGCTCGATGATCGGCGCGATGTCGCGCACACGCGACGGCAGCCACGCTGCTCACACGTGGACGCCGCCGTCACGCTGAGACTGAAGAGCCGGAGCACCGGCGCGAAACCAGCGCTCCCAACCCGCTCGCCCGATCTTACTCGGCCGCGATCTTCAGATGGTTTTTCACGCTCGTCACGCCCTTCACGGCTTCGACTACTTCACCGGCCGCGGCCTTGTCGTCGGCGGAAGGCACCGAACCCGAAAGCCATACCACGCCCTTGCGCGTCTTCACGTGAATATGCGTCGACTTGACGTTGCTGGCGGCAAGCAGATCGGCCTTGGCCTTGGTGGTGATGGTGCCGTCGTCGATATGCTGGCCGACGGATTCGGATGAAGCTGACGGAGCCGGGGCGGTGGTTTGCGCCGTGGCGTTCAATGCGAATGCGATACACGCGATGCTGCCCGCGGTCTTGAGAAGTGAAAGGGTCTTCATGGATTCTCCTTTGGATGTTGATGAGAATGGCGGTCTTGTCACCTGCGCTGACCTGTTTGCCAAGGGGCAATTCACAGGGCAGGGACTGGCGTGAGCCCACACGGTGTTCGTCCGCAAGTGCTGTGCCCAGGATGCCGCACGCGCGGCATCCATCATAGGAAAGCCGTGACGCTTCAAGCATTCGGGACGAGGAATCGAATGCCGCGACGCTCAGACACTCGCTCGCGCGGCGGGCGGAACGGGGGGCCGGAATTTGCCGGGCGCTTGTAAAAATGGCGCCCGACGGGCTGCGCAATTCGCGGGCCCGAAAATGCAAAGCGTAGAAAAAACAGCGTGTTGCGTGCGCTGGTACGGCAGTTGCTCGGAAGACGTTACGGATCATTTTTTAAACGCATCTTACCGGCCACTTCCTGCCACCAACGGGACTCACGACCATGCCGTCAATTGAACTACGCACAAGGCAGTCTCTCGCACTCACCCCGCGTCTGCAGCAATCGGTGCGTCTGTTGCAGTTGTCCTCGCAGGAGTTCCAGCAGGAGTTGCGCACGGCGCTCGACACCAATCCGTTCCTCGAGTACGACTCGTCGGAAACGGAAGACGTGGCGCTCGCCACTGTCACGCCGGGCGAAGACGCAGGCGCACTGCCCGCCGCCGACACGGCCGCCACTGCCGAGGCCGAATCGCTGCCCGCCGACGCCGGCGCCGACGACACGCTCGCAAGCGCGGGCCAGGACGAGATGCCGGGCGACTTCGCGGGCGACTACGGCAGCCATGGTTCGACGCGGCAGAACGGCGATTCGGCCGGTAGCGACCCCGCCGAATGGGCGCGTTCGCAACCGACCTTGCGCGAGCAGTTGCACGACGCGCTGCGTCTGTGCCGGCTCGACGACCGTGACCTCGCGGTGGCCCGCTTCGTCATCGAGGCGCTCGACGACGACGGCTATCTGCGTCAGGATCTCGCCGAACTGGCGAGCACCGTCGACCTCGAACCTGAATTGACCGAAGCAGAACTGCTGGTGGCGCTGCGTCTCGTGCAGTCGCTCGACCGGCCCGGTCTGGGAGCCCGTTCGTTGTCCGAGTGCCTCGCGCTGCAGCTGAACGCGTTGCCGGCCGATACGCCGGGACGCCACGTGGCGCGGCAAATCGTCGAGCATCATCTGGAGCGGCTCGCGCGCCGTGAACAGGCCGAACTGCAGAAGCAGATCGGCTGCGAGGCCGATGAACTGCGGGTAGCCTGCGCGCTGGTGCGCAAGCTGGACCCGAAACCGGGCGAATGCTACGGCCGTGCCGAAGACAACTACGTGGTGCCGGACGTGATCGTGCGTCAGGTGCGCAACAAGTTGGTCGTGACGATCAATCCGGCGGTGCAGCCGCGCGCGCGCATCCATCGCATGTACGCCGAACTTTTCGCGCAGTCGTCCGGGACGAGCCGCTCGCCGCTCGCGCAGCAACTGCAGGAAGCGCGCTGGCTGATCCGCAATGCGCAACAGCGATTCGACACGATTCAGCGCGTGGCGGAATGCATCGTCGCGCATCAGAAAGCGTTCTTCCAATACGGCGAAATCGCGCTCAAGCCGATGGTGCTGCGCGATGTCGCCGACGAACTCGGCCTGCACGAATCCACCATTTCGCGGGCCACGGGCAACAAATACATGGCGACGCCGCGCGGCATTTTCGAGTTCAAGCACTTTTTCCCGCGCGAACTCGGCACGGAAAGCGGCGGCACCTGTTCGGCCGCGGCGGTGCGCGCGCTGCTCAAGGAAATGATCGCCGCGGAAAACACGCGCGATCCGCTCTCGGATGTGACGCTCGCCAGAATGCTCGCCGCCCAGGGCGTGCTGGTCGCGCGCCGCACGGTGGCGAAATACCGGCACCTGATGAAGCTGCCGCCGGCGGAATTGCGCCGTCAGGTTTGAGCGCACGCGGACACTGCGGTGTCCGTGCAGTGCTTGTGATCTAGCTTTTGTGTCGGACGGGGGTTTGGCAAACGCCACGCGAGCTGTCCTGCTCGCGTGGCGCTTTTTCGTATCTGGACGTTTGCTGCGCGCCCCTTTACATTGGCAGGTCAAAGAAGAAACCGGGCGGGCCAATGAAGTATTCGAATCGGGTCGAGCGTTTGCAGGGCCGGCGCACGTCGGCGTGGGAAATCCATCGGGTCGCGCAGCAGGCGCTGGCCAATGGCGAAGATGTGATCGTGCTGAGCGTGGGCGATCCCGACTTCGCGACGCCCGCGCCGATCGTCGAGCGCGCGGTCGAGGCGCTGCGTGGCGGCGATACCCATTACAGCGCCGTGTCCGGCCGCGAGCCGGTGCGTGCCGCAATTGCCGACCAACACACACGCATGACCGGCTGCGCCGCCAGCGCCAACAACGTGATCCTGACGGCGGGGGCGCAGAACGCCGTGTTCGCCACCTCGTTGTGCCTGCTGGAAGAGGGCGACGAAGTGATCGTCCCCGAGCCGATGTATCTGACCTACGAGGCTTGCGTGCGCGCTGCGGGCGCCACGCTCGTGGCGGTGCCGGTCGACCGGGAGCGGGCCTTTCACGTCGACTGCGACGCGTTCGAAGCGGCCGTCACGCCGCGCACCAGGGCGATATTTTTCGCGACCCCGTGCAATCCGACCGGCGTGGTGATGCAGCGCGAAGATCTCGAACGCATCGCGCGGCTCGCTTGCGAGCATGATCTGTGGGTGCTTTCCGACGAGGTTTATGCGGAACTGACCTTCGAGCGCGAACATGTCAGCATCGTTTCGCTGCCCGGCATGGCGGAGCGCACCGTCACGCTCGGCAGTTTGTCGAAGTCGCATGCCATGGCGGGCTGGCGCGTGGGCTGGGCGATCGGCCCCGCCGAGCTGATCGAGCATATGGGGCGGCTCGCGCTCGCCATGCTCTATGGTTTGCCTGGCTTCATCCAGCAGGCTGCTTTGACGGCCTTGCAGAACAAGACGCAGATTGCCGCTGAAATGCGCGCCATTTACCGGCGCCGGCGCGACGTGGTGTTCGAGCGCTTGCATCGCGTGCCGGGCCTGCGTTGCCTCTTGCCCGAGGCGGGCATGTTCATGATGGTCGACGTCAGCGGCACGGGCCTCGACACGGTGGACTTCACGTGGCAGCTGTTTCGCGCGCAAGGCGTGTCGGTGCTCGACGCAAGTGCTTTTGGCGAGACCGCGAATGGTTTCGTGCGACTGGGTTTTGTCGTCGACGAAGCGCAACTGATCGATGCATGCGAGCGGATTGCCGCATTTGTCGGGGCATTGCCCACTCGGTGAGGAAGCGCCTTCGCGCTTTGGCAAGATCGGCATCGCGGTCAATACGGCCGGCACGGTTATGAGCAAGCCACCGGCTTTCGATTGACGCCGGCGAGGCTTGCGTCAAGAATCGAGCGCCGAGTTCGTTTTAAGCTAGAACAGTCCGGACATCTACGCATATCGACTCGTCGTCGGGAACTCCATGGGCCTTCGCATTTATCTCTCGTTGCGCCAATCGTTGATGGCGGGATCGGCGGCGGTCGCGCTCGTGGCCGTCGTGCTCCTGCTTGCCGTGCTCGCCGCGTTCAGCCAGATGTGCGCGGCCGCGGAACCTGGCGATTCGCCCGATGCCGAGATGAGCGCCGAAGCCGCGGCGTCGGAGGCTGCAACCTCGGAATCCGATGCACCTCGCGTTCAGACCGAAACACCCAATGCACGCGCGGATGTGAACGGGCGGCCGGTCAATCAGCCGCACGCCACGCCGGCGCGCACTAGCCACCCGTCGGTGGCGGCCGTTTCCGCATCCAGCGACGCGTCGGGCAGTGCGCCACAGCGTAACGCGAACTTGGCGGCGCAGCCCATCCCGGTGCCGCCGGAAACGACCTCGGTGACCAGGCACTCAATCCGGCTCGACGGCCGCAAGATCGACTACACGGCCACGGCCGGCAATCTGCTGTTACGCGACAAGACCGGCCAGGCCAACGCGAGCGTCTTCTATGTCGCCTACACCGTCGCTAGCGAAACGCCCGCGGCGCGGCCGGTCACCTTTCTCTTCAACGGCGGCCCGGGCGCCGGCACGGTGTTCCTGATGATCGGCTCGATCGGACCGAAGCGGGTGCGTACCGCGAGTCCCGCCGGCACGCCGCCCGCGCCATACACGCTGGGCGACAACCCCGACAGCCTGCTCGACAGCACCGATCTGGTGTTTATCGATGCCGTCGGCGCGGGGCTTTCGAGGGTCGTCGGTCGCGGCACGGGCAAGGATTTCTGGGGCGTCGACAAGGATCTCGCGGCGTTTTCACAATTCATCGACCGTTATCTGACGGTGAACCAGCGCTGGAATTCGCCGAAGTATCTGCTCGGCGAATCGTATGGCACCGCGCGTGCCGCAATGCTCGCGTATCAGTTGGGGCAGAACAATATCGCGATCAACGGTGTGATCCTGTTGTCGTCGGTGCTCGATTCATCGGCGTTCTCACCGGGCTCGGATTTCAAGAGCGAAAGCTATTTGCCGAGCTTTGCGGCGATTGCCTGGTATCACGGCAAGATCGTGCCAAAGCCGGCCAGCCTGCCGGCCTTTCTCGACGAAGCACGGGCCTTCGCTCGCGGACCTTATGCGCAGGCGCTCGCGCAGGGCGACGCGCTGCCCGACGCCGAGCGCGATGCCATCGCCGCGCGCGTCGCGCAGTTCACCGGACTCGACGCCGGCTACGTGAAGCGCAGCCGGTTGCGTCTCTATCCGTCGCGCTATCGGAGTGAATTGCTGCGCGATCAGGCGCGCAGCGTCGGCCGCTACGATGCGCGCTTCGAAGGGATCGACTTCGACAGCGTGTCCGAGCGTCCTGATTTCGACGCCTCGGTGAGCGGCGTATCGAGTGCTTTCGACGCGGCGTTGCATCAGCATCTCGCCGAGGATCTGCATTTCACGCCTGCTGACACCTATCGCGTTTTCAACGACGACGCGTTGACCCAGTGGGACTGGAAGCATCGCGAATGGTGGGGCGAACATTTGTCCGTGCCGTATGCGGCCGGCGATCTGGCCGAGGCCATGCGGCAGAATCCGCAACTGCGGGTGTTGTCCCTGAACGGCTATTTCGATCTGGCCACGCCGTTCTACGCGACGGAGTATGCGCTCGCGCATCTGGGCATCGACGGGGCGCTGCGCGACAACGTGCGGATCGCTTACTATCCGACCGGCCACATGATCTATCTCGACGATGCGGCCTTGCACGCGCTCAAGCGCGATCTGGCGAGCTTCTACGCGGCGGGGGCGCGTTAGGCTGCGGGGCGCTGCGGTAGCGGCGCGCGACGCGGGCAACTCGCGGGCTGCGGCCCAGGCGGCGATTGAAGCTTCCGGCGCACGGCCGTGGCCGGCATGCCTCGCGCGCGGATTCGGCTCTCGGTGTTGAACGGTATAATTCGTTCACCGTCGCGCCGTGGTTCAGCGTTGCATCACGTCGCGCTCGCGCCGCCATCTTGCGTCGAATCTTCGCTTCATCAACCGCCTTTATCGATCACATTTGCCCGCCGCTGCCCATGGAATTTCGTCCGATCCAGTCCTTCACGCGCAAACGACTTTCCGACGTCGTGTCTGACCAGATCAAGCAACTGATCTCCGACGGCACGCTGATGCCCGGCGACCGGTTGCCGGCCGAACGCGATCTCGCCACCCAGCTGGGTGTGTCGCGGCCTTCGCTGCGGGAAGCGTTGATCCGGCTTGAAGCGGACGGCTACATCGAAACCTCGGGGCGGGGCGGCTTCACGGTGGTCGACGTCACCGCACCGATCATCTCCAAGCCGCTCGCCGAATTGCTGCTGCAGAATCCGCGCACCAGCGCCGACATTCTGGAATTGCGCCAGGGGCTCGAATCGATTTCGACGGTGTATGCCGCAGAGCGCGCCACGGCGGCCGACCTGCGCAAGATCAGCGCGGCGTTCGAGGCGTTGAAAGCCGGCTCGTTGTCGCAGGATCGCGTGAACCTGGCGGAGCTGGACGCCGCGTTTCACCTGGCGATTGCCGACGCCACGCACAATATCGCGCTCGCGCATGTGATGCATGGCATCCATACGCTGATTCGCGAAGGCATGCGCCAGTACCATCGGCTGATCGACTACGACGACGCCATGGAGAAGCAGCTGATGGGCCAGCACCAGGCCATCTACGACGCCGTCATGGCGCGCGACGCGCAGAAGGCCCGCAAGGCGGCCGAGCGCCACCTCGCCTACGTGCGCGAGATGTATCGCGAAGACGCGGCGAACCCTTCGCCGAGCATCGTTTCCTGATTACGCGGCTGGCGCGGCCCTGCCGGATCGCCATTCCAGGCCGCCCACCGTCGCGGCCCGTTCCCCATTAATCTCCCGTTGACACCGTCCGGCGACTTCCTTATATTCTTGGTCAGACCAACAATACCAGTCTGACAAAATCTGGAAAAAAGAGCAGGCGAAGCGCCTGGTGCCGTTTCTCTTTTCAATGAGCTTATGAAAGTCGCCCTGTTTATTCCGTGCTTCATCGACGCGTTCTATCCCGAGGTGGGCATCGCCACGCTCGAATTGCTCGAACGTTTCGGCATCGAAGTCGACTATCCGCAGGAGCAAACCTGCTGCGGCCAGCCGATGGCAAACAGCGGCGCGCATGCCGAGGCAGCCGGCGCCGAACGCGTGTTCGCGCGCAACTTCGCAGGCTACGACTACATCGTCGGACCGTCGGCGAGCTGCATCCACCACGTGCGCGAGCATCTGACGGCGCTCGAGCAGACCGACGAGGTGAAGAAGGTCCGGGCGAGCGCTTACGAACTCGTCGAGTTCCTGCATGATGTAGTCGGCGCGCGTGAATTCCCGTGGGCCGAGTTTCCCCATCGAGTCGGCTTGCACAACAGTTGCAGCGCGCTGCGGCATCTGAAGGAAGCGTCGATTTCGGAAGTCGCGGGCACGCCGTTCTCGAAACCGCGCACGCTGCTCGAAGGCGTGAAGGGCATCGAGTTCGTCAAGCCGGCGCGGCCCGACGAATGCTGCGGTTTTGGCGGCACTTTCTCGGTGACCGAAGAGCCGGTGTCGGTGCGCATGGGGCAGGACAAGGTGCGCGATCACCTGAACGCGGGCGCCGAGTACATCGTATCGGGCGACATGTCGTGCCTGATGCATCAGCAGGGCTGCGCGGAACGCATGAAGGCGGACGCGCGCTTCATTCATATCGCGCAGGTCCTCAACGGAGCACGCGCATGACAACCCGGATCGATCACGCGAAAGCCGCCGGCGCTTTCATCGGCAAGACGGAACATGTGGCGTTTCACGACCGGCGCTTGTGGGACTTGCGTGAGAAGCGCGACGCGCAGGCGCACGGCATGGCCGAGTGGGAGACGCTGCGTGAACTGGCCTCGGGCATCAAGGAGCACACGCTCTCGCATCTGGCCGACTATCTCGAACAGTTCGCCGCCGCAGCCGAGGCGAATGGGGTCAAGGTCCACTGGGCCGCCACGGCCGACGAGCACAACGCGATCGTGCATCAGCTCATGTCCGAGCGCGGCATGACCACGCTCGTCAAAAGCAAGTCGATGCTCACCGACGAATGCAAGATGCGCGAGTATCTCGAACCGCGCGGCATCACGGTGATGGAAACGGATCTGGGCGAACGCATCCAGCAGCTCGATCATCAGGATCCGAGCCACATGGTGGTGCCGGCGGTTCACAAGCTGCGCGCGGATGTCGCCGAACTGTTCGGCCGCACCATCGGCACCGATCCGCAGAATAGCGACATCCACTACCTCGCGGAGAGCCAGCGGATGAATACGCGGCCGTACTTCCTGCGCGAGAAGACAGCCGGCATGACCGGCTGCAATTTCGCGGTGGCGGAGACGGGCACGGTCGTTGTGTGTACTAACGAAGGCAATGCGGACTTGTCGGCGAATGTGCCGCCGCTGCATATTGCGTCGATCGGCATTGAGAAGCTGATTCCGAAGGTGTCCGACCTCGGTGTTTTCATCCGCATGCTGTCGCGCAGCGCGCTCGGTTCGCCGATCACGCAGTACACCTCGCATTTCCGGGCACCGCGTCCGGGTACCGAGATGCATTTCATCCTCGTCGATCATGGCCGTTCCGAGCGGCTCGCGATGGAGGACTTCTGGTACTCGCTCAAGTGCATCCGCTGCGGCGCCTGCATGAACACGTGTCCGGTGTACCGGCGCAGCGGCGGGCTCTCGTATGGCGGCACGTACTCCGGGCCGATCGGCGCGATCATCAATCCCACGTTCGATCTGAAGCGCTATAGCGCGTTGCCGTTCGCCTCGACGCTCAACGGCAGTTGCACGAATGTGTGCCCGGTGAAGATCAATATTCACGAGCAGATCTACAAATGGCGCACGGTGATCGCCGAGCATCACGAGGTGCCGTTCGTCAAACAGGAAGTGCTGAAAATGGCCGGCCGCCTGCTGGCGAGCCCGACCTTGTATCGCGCGACGGTGTCGTCGATGGGCAGCGCGCTGCGGCGCTTGCCGAACTTCGTTCTGTATAACCCGCTCAATATCTGGGGCAAGCAACGCGAGTTGCCGGAGGCGCCCAAGCTGACCTTCCACGCCTGGTACAAGAAGAATCGTGGAGGCGATCATGGCAACGCGTGAGGCATTTCTGGCGAAGGTGCGGCGGGCGCAGCCGCCGGCGCGGCCACGGCCCGACGTGCCGTTGTTTACCTCTCCGGGCGGCGATCTGCGCGCGCGCTTTACGTCGGCGTTGCAGGCCATGGGCGGCACCTGTGTCGAAGCGGCGGCCGCGAGCGAGGTGAGCGCGCTGATTCGCGAGCGGTTCGGCGTGGAAGCGTCCGTTGCCTCGGCAACAGCGGAAGTGCCGGGCACACGCACCCTCACGGCGGACACGGACCCAGCCTCGTTGCAGGATATCGACGTGGGCGTGGTGCGGGCGCGCTTCGGCGTGGCCGAGACCGGGTCCGTGTGGCTGAGCGAGCGCGAGTATGTTGTCAACGCGCTGGGGTATATCGTGCAGCATCTGATCGTGCTGCTCGATCCGGCGCAATTGCTCAACGGCCTCCAGGACGTGTACCGGCGTGACGATTTCCGCGACGCCCGCTATGCGGCGCTCGTGACCGGACCGTCTGCAACGGCGGATATCGAAGGCGTGCTGATTCGCGGCGCGCAAGGCGTGCGTTCGCTGACGGTGGTGTGGCTGGCGGGCTGAGTCTGAAGCGCCACGGACTTTGCTATCATGACTGTATAAACATACAGGTTTCGTGAAAGCGCCGTGGCAACAGACGCCTCTCCCTACGCACTCTACTATCTGCTGAATTTCGAGCACGCTCTCGCGTGGCTCGCGCAGCGCTACGACGATTTGCTCGACGTGCACGAGCACGCGTTTCTGCGCGAGTTCGCCGCGTTGCCGCAGCGCTCGCGCGCATTGCTGGTTCGCATGCTGATGCGCAAAGGCACGCTGTTTCGCGCGAGCCGCCTGTCTTACGACGAGATCGGCTGCCCGTTGCAGGCGGTCGCGCCGATCGCGGCGCTCGGCTGGGTCGATACCGCACCCGCCCTCACGCTCGACGAACTGTTCGCACTCACAACGCGTGCCGAGTTGCTGGACATTTTCGCGGACGCGATCGCGTTGATTCCCGGCGCAAAGAGCTTGCGCAAACCCGATCTGCTGGAAACGCTGCGCCCCCTTTATACCGGTCATGAAGACGCAGCCGCGCGCCCGCTCAATGCATGGCATGGTTCATCGGCGGATAGCGTTCTTAGCGTCGCCATCGCGCCGTTGTGCGAACGTCTGCGCCTGATGTTCTTCGGCAATCTGCACCAGGAATGGTCGGAGTTCGTGCTGGCCGATCTCGGTGTGTTCCAGTACGAGAAAGTGGCGTTCAGTCCAACGTCGCGAGCGTTTCAGCAGCGCGCGGACGTCGATGTTTATCTCGCGCTGCATGCATGCCGCGAAGCGCTCGACTGGCTGCCTGCGGGCGAGAGCCAGGCTGTTGCCGTCGACGATCTCGTCAAGGCCGTGCGTGCCATCGAGACCGTGAATCCGTGGCTTGAAACCCGTCGCGCGAAATTGCTGTTCGGCATTGGGCAGCATTGCGAGCGTCAACAGAATTGGCCGGGCGCACTCGCGGTTTATGAGGGGTGTGCGTGGCC
>DASVNP010000352.1:0-58851 GCA_036383775.1 Paraburkholderia sp.
TTCACGGCGGAAGCGCTCGACGATCGCAGCGCCCATTCCGGTCGAAGCGCCCGTCACCAGCGCGGTCTTGTAGTCTGAAAACGGCATGAATGACCTCTATCTGTAGTTCTGAAATTCCGCACCTTCGAGGCGTGCGACAGGCCTGTTACCAATGTATATCCGGTGAAAACGCGGGGCAAAGACGGATTGGGTTTGTAGCGATAAGGTGGGCTTATGGTTGGTCGATGGCTCGATCCACACCCGCCAGCCCCCTAGCGCACGAGCTTCGAAACCGGCACCACCCGGCCGCCCGCCGATTCGATCACGCCGCGCACCGTGCGCGCGAGTTCGACGGCGCCCGGCGTATCACCGTGCAGCAGGATCGATTGGACCGCCACCTTGAGCTTGTTGCCGGAGATCGTCGTGATGGTGCCCTCTTCGAGCAGTTCCTTGACACGTGCGAGCACGGCAGCGCGGTCCTTGATGACCGCGCCCTCGAGCTTGCGCGACACCAGCGCGCCCTGATCGTCATAGGCGCGGTCGGCGAGAAACGTATTCGCCGTGCGCATGCCGATGCGATCCGCGGCCCGCTCGATCTCCGTGTTCGTCGAGACACTAATGATCAGATCGCGGTCGAACTCGGCGACCGCGCGCACCAGCGGCTCGGCCAGTTCGTACGATGCCGCGGCCATGTTGCCGAGCGCGCCGTGAAAGCTCATATGCGTGACGCGATGCCCCGCGGCCTTGGCAATGCCGGCGAGCGCGCCCATCTGATAGACGACGTAGTTGGCCAGTTCCAGCGGATCGGCCTGAATCTGCCGCCGGCCGAACCCCATCAGGTCGGGAAAGCCCACGTGCGCACCGACGTCGATCTGGCGCGCCAGCGCCATGCGCACGGTCTTGTCCATGATCACCGGGTCGCCCGCGTGATAGCCGCATGCCACGTTGGCCGACGACACGATATCGAGCATCGCCTCGTCCTCACCCATCCGGTACGGTCCAAAGCCTTCACCGAGGTCTGCGTTCAGGTCGATTTCCACCATTCACTCTCCGTTCCTTGATTGCGCTACGCCGCCGGTGCGAATTCGAGCAAGGGCGTGCCGTAGCCGACCGTCGTTCCATGCGCGACCAGCGTGCGCGTGAGCACGCCGTTCACCGGCGCGACCACTGGTACGCACAACTGCGCAATCCGCAGCAGGCCGACGATTTCACCTGGTTTCACCTGGGCGCCCGCTTCGACCAATGGCGTCGAGCGTGCCGGATGCATCGCCAGGAACACGCCGGCCGACCCGGCGTTCACGCTGACGGGCTGCGCTTGCGCCTGGTGCGATGCACTCGCCTGAGCCGCTGCCGCTGCCGCTGCCGCGGGCGAAACCACGTTGTCCGTTGCGCTCGCGCCGCCCACACACGAGCCCTGCTCCATCGTCAATCGAACCGTTGCCCCGGGCCTGCTGATTTCGATGAACTCGATATCGACTGCTGCCAGCCACGACGTGATTGTCCGCAGCTCGCCGATATCCACTTCGTTGTTTTGGGTCATGTTTCAGTGTCGGGAAGGACGAAAGAGCTCGACGAGATGGCGCACTTTGACGAGATAGCCGTTCAGTTCGTCCAGTGCCGCGACGGCTTCCGGATAGGTCGTCTGAACAAAGCGAATCTTCGTACCAATGCGCGCCTGCGCGAGCCTCCACAAATCCGCTTCGATAACCGTGCCGATCTTCGGATAACCACCCGAGGGCTGCGCGTCGCGCAACTGGATAATCGGCTGGCCGCTATGCGGCACCTGGATCACGCCCGGCACGATGCCGTGCGAGCGCTTTTCGATCGTGTGCGTGGCAACCAGTGCTGTCCCGGCGAGCCGATAGCCGTAGCGGTCGCTCTGCGGCGTCACTTTCCAGCCGTCGCGCCAGAAGGCCTCCAGCGATTCCGGCTCGTAGCAGTCGTATTCGGCTGCGGGCAGGACGCGGACCACGGTCTCGTCCGCCTGCGCTGCGGGCACGCAGACCGACGCCGGCAGCGAGTACTCGGGCGGCACGGTGCCGAATCCCGCGTGGTGCACAGCATCTTCCGGCGCCGCGCGGCCGCCCTCGTCCGCCGCCTTCACCACATCGCCCTTCTGCAACTGACGGCCGTTGTAGCCGCCGAACTGACCGCGCAACTGCGTGCTGCGCGAGCCGAGCACGACGGGCACGTCCACGCCGCCCGCCAGCGAGAGATAGCAGCGCGTGCCGCTCGCCGGCACGCCGATTGTCAGCACGTCACCCTTTTTTGCCTCCACCGTCCACCACGGCAACACGGGCCGTTCGCCCAGACGTGCCGCGCAATCGGCGCCGGTAATGGCGAACGCAAGGTCTTCGAGGAAGCGGATGCGGAACGGGAACATCGGAATCTCGATGCCCGCCGCGTCGTCCGGATTGCCGAGCAACAGATTGCCGACCGCGAGCGCGAGCCGGTCCATCGCGCCAGCCGTCCCTACACCGTAGCGCAGATAGCCTTCGCGCCCCTGGTCCTGCACGGTCGCGAGCGCGGACGAAGACAGTATCTCGATCATGGAACAATCCTCTCGACGCGAAAACGGATCATGTCGCCGGGCGCGAGCGTGGCGGGATTCTCGCGCGCCGGGTCGAAGAACGACATCGACGTGTGGCCGATGGTGTTCCAGCCACTCGGTCCCGCGGAGGCCGACACGCCGGTCTGCACGCCGCCGATCGATACCGCGCCGCCGGGCAGGCCTAACACCGGCACCTTGCGCCGCGGCGTGGCGATGCGCGGGTCCATGCCGCCGAGATAGCAGTAGCCCGGGTGGCTGCCGAGCGCATAGACCGTATAGAGCGGCGCGCTGTGCAGTTGCACGACGTCATCGGCGGACAGTCCGGTGTGATCCATCACGTCCTGCAGATGCGGCCCGAACTCGCCGCCGTATTCAACCGGCAGTTCCACGACGCGTCCTTCGATCTGCAACTCGCCGGCCGCGGCCCACGCGTCGCGCAAGGCGGCGTCGAGCGAATCCGGATCGGCCGGCGGCGTGAAAAACGTCAGCATCAGATTGGTCACGCCGGGCACCGCTTCACGTACGCCCGGCCACCCTTGAACCTTGCGCGCGAGCGTCCAGATGCGGCGCTGCACATGCAGATCGAGCGCGCCCGGTGCTTCGAACAGCATGGCCGTCGTTCCCAGCATGCTGATGCGAAGCGGCTGCTCCGACTCATCCTGTTTCATTGCAAGGGCAGTCCTGTGTGAATCCGGTCGCAGCCGTTCGACTGTGTCCGCGTGCGCGATCGACGCATGTTCAACGGTCAGCGTCATGTCTGTTTCCTGTTTGCGAGCCAGCGCTCCAGATGATGAATATCGACCCCGCCTGCGCCGAATCCTTCGTCTTCGAGCATGGCCTGATGCAATGGCACGTTGGTGCGAATCCCTTCAATGCGCATCTCCGAGAGTGCGAGGCGCATGCGCGCCAGTGCCTCGTCGCGGGTGGCGCCGTGCGTGATCACTTTGGCGATCAGCGAGTCGTAATACGGTGGCACCACGGAGCCGCTGCTCATATGCGAGTCGACCCGCACGCCGTTGCCGCCCGGCAGTTCCCACACGGCAATCTTCCCCGGACACGGCACGAAGCTGAAGGGGTCTTCGGCGTTGATCCGGCATTCGAGCGCATGGCCCTGAGTGCGGATGTCCGCTTGACGAATCGTCAGCGCGTGCCCTTGAGCAATGCGAATCTGTTCCCGCACGATATCGATGCCCGAGGTCATCTCCGTCACGGGGTGCTCGACCTGCAAACGCGTGTTCATTTCGATGAAATAGAACCGGCCGTTCTCGAACAGGAATTCGAAGGTGCCCGCGCCGCGGTAGTTCGTCTGCCGGCAAGCCTGAACGCAGCGCTCGCCAACTTGCCGGATCAGTTCTGGTTCGATGCCGGGCGCGGGCGCTTCCTCTAATACCTTCTGATGACGCCGTTGAAGCGAACAGTCGCGCGAGCCCAGCCACAGCGCATTGCCGTGCGTATCGCACAAGACCTGGATTTCGACGTGACGCGGATGCTCGAGAAACTTCTCGACGTACAACTCAGGCTTGCCGAAGGCGCGGCGCGCTTCTTCACGCGTCACTGAGACCGCTTCGAGCAACTGGTCGGGGCCAGGCACGACGCGCATGCCTCGCCCGCCACCGCCGCCCGCGGCTTTGACGATCACGGGATAGCCGATCTCCTCGGTAATACGCAAAATCTCGGCGGGGTCGTCGGGCAGTCCGCCGTCCGGCCCCGGCACGCAGGGCACGCCCGCCGCGCGCATGGCGCGCTTGGCCGCGACCTTGTCGCCCATGGTGCGGATCGAATCGGGTTCGGGACCAATGAAGGCCATGCCGGCCGCCTCGACCTGCGCGGCGAACTCCGCGTTCTCCGAGAGAAATCCATAACCGGGATGAATCGCCTGCGCGCCACTCGCATGCGCGGCGAACAGGATCGCGGTCCGGTTCAGATAGCTCTGCCCCGGCGACGCCGGCCCGATGCACAACGCCTCGTCGGCGAGACGCACGTAGCGGGCATCGGCGTCGGCCTCGGAATGCACGGCCACGGTTTTCAGGCCCAGTTCGCGGCAGGCGCGCTGGATGCGAAGCGCGATTTCGCCGCGATTGGCGATCAGTACTTTATCGAACATGGCCGTTCAACCGATCCGGAAAAGCGGCTGGCCGGATTCGACCTCGCTGCCCGGCATGGCGAGAATCTCCAGCACGGTGCCGCTGAATTCGGACTCGATCGCGTTGAACATCTTCATCGCTTCGATCGTGCAGAGCACTTGTCCTTCTTCGATCGTGTCGCCAGCATTCACGAAGGGCGCCTCGCCGGGCGCGGGTGTCAGATGAACGACGCCGAACATGGGCGCGCGTACGATTTGTGGTTCGTTCGTGGTGGAGGATGCTGCCGGGGTTGTGCCTGTCGTCTCGACGGATTGAGTCGATTGGGTCGGAGCAACTGCCGGCATTTGGGCGGCTGGGGCGGCCTGTGCGTCCTGCGCGAATTCCGTGGCCCCACTTTCCCCGCCCGCCGGCGCGGCGGCCCGCTTGCCGCGCCGTTTGGCCTTCACGAGCTTGACCCGTTCCTCGCCCTCGATGACTTCGAGCTTGGCAAGCGGAGATTCCGCCAACAGGTCGATAAGCGCCTTAATCTTCTGGAGATCCATCTCTGAGTCCGTAGCCGGTTGGATGCGCACCGGCTCACTGCAAGCCGGGCGATCGACGATGGACTCAATGTATCCGTCACATAAAAATTGCGCCAAGACGGTTTGGCTTTGTAGCGATAAGGCGCGCTTATGTCTGCGCGCCGGGCTCGAAACTCACGTCGAGCGCGAGATCGCCCGCCAGTTCCAGCAGGATGTCCTTGACGGCCGCGGCGGGCTCGGAAAGCGGCAGATGGTCGGACAGGCAGACCGACAGCGGAATCTTGATGACGGGCGAGACGATACGGCACTGCACAATATCGCCCGCCGCCGCCACCACGCGGGCGGTCGAATCGGGCAGGATGGTCGCGCCGATGCCCGCGCTCACAGCGGCCGAAAGCGTCGACGCGGATTCGATCTCGGCCACCACTTTCGGGATCATCTGCACGCGCGCGAATCCTTCATCGACGTACTTGCGCAGGTAGTTATACGGACGCGGCAGCAGCAACGGCACGTCGCGCAATTCGGTCACGGCGATCTGCTCCTGGGTGATGCCCATGCTGCGCGGCGCGACAAGGAACAACTCCTCGTTCATCAGAAGCTGGAACGACAGGCCGTGCACGGGCTTGTCGCCATACAGCACCGCCATGTCCATGCGGCCGTTCATGATCAGCTCGCTGAGCGTCGTGCCGAAGTTCTCGTTGATGTACAGCAGGATGTCCGGGTGCCGGGCGCGCACGGTACGCAACAGCGGCAACGACAGCGCCGACGCGCCGGTGCCGGGCGCCAACCCCACCGAGACCTGGCCTGACAGCGTCTGGCCTGCGCTCTTTACATCGGCCTGCGCCTGTTCGTACTGGCGCAGGATCAACTGGGCGTGGCGATACAGCGTGGCCCCCGCCTCGGTGGCGGTGACGCCGCGTTTCGTGCGCACCAGCAACTGCTGCTGGAACTCGTCTTCGAGCGTGATCAACTGCTGGCTCAGCGCCGGCTGGGCGATATGAAGCACCTCGGCGGCCTGCGTCAGGCTGCCGATATCGACGATCTTCACAAAGTACTTCAAACGCCGCAGGTTCACGGTGGTCGCGTCTCAACGATAAGGGATGGCAATCATGATAGGCCAAGCGCCGCCCGCCGCACAGTGCTTAAAAAACGCCGTACGGGCGCTCGCTAGCGGCCAAAGGCGCGGTGTCGGCGTATTCCCGCATGGGCGACAGCCACGCTAACCGGACTCGCGCCGGACTCGCGTACTTGTTCGCGTCATAAGTGGATGTTATTGCCCCAGCGGAAAGACGTCTTGGCTTGAACTTTTTCTCACGCTTAATGTGAAGGCTCGTCAATGCTCTTGAGGAGTCAAGTGTGAGTGCATCGCGTATCGCCGCCCGCGTCCAGCGAATCAAACCTTCGCCGAGCAGCGCCGCGGCCGACCGCGCCGCGGAACTGCGGCGGCAGGGTAAGGCCATCGTTAATCTGGTGGTCGGGGAACCCGATTTCGACACGCCGGCGCACATTCGCCAGGCCGCGTTCGAAGCGATGGAGCGTGGCGAGACCCGCTATACGCAAACGGCGGGCACGCCGGCGCTGCGCGCCGCCATCGCCGCGAAGCTGCAACGCGAAAACGGCCTGACGTACGATCCCAAACACATCATCGTGACCTGCGGCGCCAAGCACGCGATCTTCAACGCGCTCGCCGTGACCGTGGAAGCCGGCGACGAAGTGCTGATTCCCGCGCCCTACTGGGTGTCGTACCCGGACATGGCGCTCGCCTGCGACGGCGTGCCGGTGGTCGTCCCCTGCACCGAGGCGGACGGTTTCAAGCTCACGCCCGCCACGCTCGAAGCGGAGATTACGCCCCGCACGCGCTGGCTGATCATCAACTCGCCGACCAACCCCACCGGCGCGACTTATGCGGCCGCTGAACTGCGCGCGCTCGCGGACGTGCTGCTGCGCCATCCCCACGTGCTGGTGATGATGGACGACATCTATGAGCACATCCGCTTCGAAGGCGAGGCGTTGCAACATCTGCTGTCGATCGAACCCGAACTGGCTTCGCGCACGCTGGTCGTCAACGGCGTCTCGAAGACTTACGCGATGACCGGCTGGCGCATCGGCTACGCCGCCGGCCCCGCCGATCTGATCGGCGCGATGGATACGCTCCAGTCCCAATCCACCAGCAATGCCAGCTCGGTCAGCCAGGCGGCGGCGCTCGCGGCGCTGACCGGCGACCAGAGCTTCGTGCAGCAATCGGTGCGGACCTACCGGGAGCGGCGCGATCACGCGCTCGAAGCGCTCAACGCGATACCCGGCATCAGTTGCAAAACGCCCGGCGGCGCCTTCTATCTGTACGTCAATTGCAGCGGCATGATCGGCCGCACGACGCCGCAGGGCAAGCGCCTCGAAGGCGACGTCGACGTGGTGCTGTATCTGCTGGAGCACGCGGGCGTCGCGCTGGTTGCCGGCTCGGCCTATGGCGTCTCGCCTTTCTTCCGGATGTCGATCGCCACGAGCATCGAGATCATCGACGAAGGCTGCAGAAAGATCGCGGCCGCCGTCGCCGCTTTGAACTGAGAGTACGGCGGCGCAACCCTGCACGGCTGCGTCGCCCGATAAAAAGACATGCCGCGCCGCCAGGACGCGGCAGTCGGTTTGGAGCTTTCCATTTTTCGTCAATCTGCAAGGGGATCTATTCGTGAAAAAACATACTTTAGGCATACTAACTGGATTGGGTCTGGCTATTTCAGGGATCGCGCACGCGCAATCGAGCGTCACCCTCTACGGCATCATCGACGAAGCCGTGCGCTACGACACCCACCAGAACAAATCCGGCGGGAAGCTTTTCACGATGGGTAGCGGCGGCGAGATTCAGGGAAGCCGCTGGGGCCTGCAGGGAACCGAAGATCTCGGCGGCGGCATGGCCGCCATTTTCCAGCTCGAAAGCGGCTTTACGCCGAATACGGGCGTGACGCAGCAATCGACGCCGTCCGGCGTGGCGCGCCTGTTCGGCCGCACCGCGATCGTCGGGCTCAGCAGCCCCTACGGCACCTTGACGATGGGCCGGCAATATACGCTGGTGCACGAAACGGGCTGGACGCACGACATTTATGCGTTCGCCAATTACACCGGCACCGTCGGCTTTCAGGGCGCCGGATTGACCGGTGGCGGACGGCTGGACAACACCGTGCGCTATACCTCGCCGACGCTGGCCGGCTTCACCCTTAAGGGCGCCTATACGTTCGGCCAGACAGCGGGCAACTTCCACCAGAATTCGTCACCCGCCGTCAGCCTCTCTTATGACAACGGTCCCCTGAGCGTTGGCGCTGCCTATCAGATCGTGAACGATATCGGCGGCCTCACGCCGGCCACCAGCACCTACGGCAGCACGTATTTCGGTGTGACGATCCCCGACAGTTCGCAAAAGATCTTCACCGCCGGCGCCACGTATAAATTCGGCGCGGCGAAGGTGTTCGGCTCGTATATCTACAGCCACGTCTATCCGGCCGACTATCGCAACGACTCTTTTTCCACCGCGCTCCAGTACTACATCACGCCCGCACTCGTGCTCGATCTGCCGTTCTACATCGACTTCGTTCATCACGCCAGCCAGAGCGGCACGCGCATCACCACCGGCCCGACGCTCGACTACCTGCTGAGCAAGCGCACGGACGTGTATGTCGGCGTGGACTACAACCACCTGACCGGTGCATGGACCACGCTCGCCGCGGCTCCCGGCTCCAACCAGCCGTTCTTTGGCTTTAACTCGCTGTTCGAAGCGGCGATTGGTCTGCGCCACAAGTTCTAGGATTTGCGGCAACCCCTGCCTCCCGGCGTCCGTCGATGCCGGCAGCACACTCCGAACGTCATACAACAACGGGGCGCGGCTCTGTCCCGTTCGTCAATGCACGGCTCCGGCATCAAAAGGCGGACCTCGATCCGCCGATCTCATCCATTCACTCCAGGAGGAAACGCTCATGAAAATCGGCATTCCTGCCGAAAGCCGCGCCGGCGAAACGCGTGTCGCCGGCACGCCGGAAACAGTCAAGAAACTCGCCGCGCAAGGGCATGCCGTTCTGGTCCAGAGCACGGCCGGTGAACGCGCCCATTTCCCCGATGCGGCCTACGCGCAGGCGGGCGCCACCTTGGTCGACGCAACCGCGGCCTTCGAGGCCGATCTCGTGCTCAAAGTGCAGGCGCCGACAGAAACCGAAATCCGGCAAATGAAGCGCGGTACGATGCTCGTCGGCATGCTCAATCCGTTCGACACCGATCAGATCGCTCAAATTCGCGCCACGGGCATCACCGCTTTCGCGCTCGAATCGATTCCGCGCACCACGCGTGCGCAAAGCATGGACGTGCTGTCGTCGCAAGCCAATATTGCCGGCTATAAGGCCGTGCTGCTCGCGGCCAGTTTGTACCAGCGGTTCACGCCCATGCTGATGACCGCCGCGGGCACCGTCAAGGCCGCGCGCGTGCTTATCCTCGGCGCGGGGGTCGCCGGCTTGCAGGCGATTGCTACCGCCAAACGTCTTGGCGCGGTGATCGAAGCATCGGATGTGCGCCCCGCCGTCAAGGAGCAAATCGAATCGTTGGGCGCGAAGTTCCTCGACGTGCCCTACGAAACCGACGAGGAGCGCGAGGCCGCTCAGGGCACAGGCGGCTATGCGCGCCCCATGCCGTCATCCTGGATTGCACGTCAGGGCGTGTTGGTGCATGAGCGGGCCAAGCAGGCCGACATCGTCATCACGACGGCGTTGATTCCGGGGCGCACGGCGCCGACCTTGCTCAACGAAGACACAGTTCGCGCCATGAAGCCGGGCTCGGTGATCATCGACCTCGCCGCAGGCAAAGGCGCAGGCGTCGGCGACCGGCGCGGCGGCAACTGCCCGTTGACCGAAGCCGATGCGGTCGTGCTGCGGCACGGCGTGCAGATCGCCGGCTATACGAATCTGCCGGCCATGGTCGCCACCGATGCATCCGCCCTTTACGCCCGCAACTTGCTCGACTTTCTGAAGCTGATCATCGATGCCGAAGGCAAGCCGAAGATCGACACCAGCGACGATATCGTGGCGGCCACCTTGCTGGGTCACCACGCCTCGCAGCTGCAAACCGCCTAAGGACATCGCGATGGAACTCATCACCCACACCACGACCAATCTGATCATCTTCGTGCTGGCCATCTACGTCGGCTATCACGTCGTCTGGAACGTGACGCCCGCCTTGCACACGCCGCTGATGGCGGTCACCAACGCGATATCCGCGATTGTTATCGTCGGCGCCATGCTGGCCGCCGGGCTGACCGTGGGCGGAGCCGGCAAGGCGTTCGGCGCAATCGCCGTCGCGCTGGCGGCGGTCAATGTATTCGGCGGCTTTCTCGTCACGCGCCGCATGCTCGAAATGTTCAGGAAGAAAGACGCTAAAAAGCCAGCCGCAAATGCAGTCACAAGCGCAGCCGCAAGCGCAGTCAACGGAGTCGCGCAATGAGTATGAACGTCGTCACGTTGTTGTATCTCGTCGCCTCCGTGTGTTTCATCCAGGCACTCAAAGGGCTGTCGAATCCGAAAAGCGCCCGCCTCGGCAACGTTTTCGGCATGGCGGGCATGACGATCGCCATGCTGACCACGCTCGCGCTGATCACGAAACAGGCCTCTTCGCTCGGCTCGGACCTGGTGCTCGGGCTGGCGGTGCTCGTCGTCGCGCTGATTGTCGGCGGGGCGATCGGCACCGTGGTTGCCGCGCGCGTCGAGATGACCAAAATGCCCGAGCTGATTGCAGCGATGCACTCGCTGATCGGGCTGGCCGCCGTCTGCATTGCCTATGCCGTGGTGTCCGAGCCGTCCGCTTTCGGCCTGGCCGCAAGCGGCGGCGAGCTGCCGTACGGCAATCGCGTCGAATTGTTCATCGGCACGTTTGTCGGCGCGATCACCTTCTCGGGGTCGGTGATCGCGTTCGGTAAATTGTCAGGCAAATACAAGTTCAGGTTGTTCCAGGGCGCGCCCGTCGTGTATCCGGGACAGCATGTGCTCAACCTCGCGCTCGCCATCGCCATGATCGGCTTAGGCATTGCGTTCTATCTGACGCAGTCGTGGCTGCCGTTCATTGTGATGAGCGCCATCGCCTTCGCGCTCGGCGTGCTCATCATCATTCCGATCGGCGGCGCCGACATGCCGGTTGTCGTCTCCATGCTCAACTCCTACTCGGGCTGGGCTGCCGCGGGCATCGGCTTCTCGCTGAACAATCCGATGCTGATCATCGCCGGCTCGCTGGTCGGCTCATCCGGTGCGATTCTGTCGTACATCATGTGCCGGGCGATGAACCGCTCGTTCTTCAGCGTGCTGCTCGGCGGCTTCGGCGCGGAAGCCGCCACAGACGGCGGCGCGAAGCGGGAGCAGCGCCCGGTCAAATCGGGTTCCGCCGACGACGCCGCGTTTCTGCTCGGCAATGCCGAATCGGTCGTGATCGTGCCGGGCTATGGCCTCGCCGTCGCCCGTGCGCAGCATGCGCTGAAAGAGCTGACCGACAAGCTGACCGGTAAAGGCATCGACGTCCGTTACGCGATCCATCCGGTGGCGGGCCGCATGCCAGGCCATATGAACGTGCTGCTCGCCGAGGCTGAAGTGCCTTACGACCAGGTGTTCGAAATGGAAGACATCAACGCGGAGTTCGGCCAGACCGACGTCGTGCTCGTTCTCGGCGCCAACGACGTCGTCAATCCCGCCGCGAAGACCGACCCGGCCTCGCCGATTGCCGGCATGCCGATTCTGGAGGCGTACAAGGCGCGCACCGTGATCGTCAACAAGCGCTCGATGGCCTCCGGCTATGCCGGCCTCGACAATGACCTGTTCTATATGGACAAAACGATGATGGTGTTTTCCGACGCAAAGAAGGTCATCGAGCACATGACCAAGGCGCTCGAATAGGCATCTATAAGCGGCAAGTATCGGCCCAGACGACTTTGCTCTTTGTCGGCTGGGCCTTCAGGCGCTAACGTTTAGCGTGCTACCCCCCGCATTCACCGTTATAGGCACTTACCATGCATGCACTCGTCATTCACGCACCGCTCGATCTGCGCATCGAGGAGGTGCCCACGCCCGAACCGCAAGCCAACCAGCTGCTGGTAAGGGTTCGGGCCGGCGGCATCTGCGGCTCCGATCTTCACTACTTCAATCACGGCGGTTTCGGCGCGGTTCGCATCAAGGAGCCCATGGTGCTCGGCCACGAGGTGTCCGGCGCCGTCTCGCGCGTGGGACCCGGCGTGACCGATATGCCGGCCGGCACGCGGATCTCCATCAGCCCGAGCCAGCCCTGCGGGCTGTGCCAGTATTGTCAGCAAGGGCTGCAGAACCACTGCCTCGATATGCGCTACTACGGCAGCGCAATGCGTACGCCGCACGTGCAGGGCGCATTCCGGCAGGAGATCGTGATCGATCGCTCGCAGGCCCACGTGGTGGCGGACTCGTTGAGCGACGCCGAAGCCGCGATGGCCGAACCGCTCTCCGTCGCGTTGCATGCGGTGCGGCGCGCGGGTCCGCTGCTCGGCAAGCGTGTGCTCGTGACGGGCTGCGGGCCGATCGGCGCATTGATCGTGGCCGCTGCGCGCAGAGCCGGCGCGGCGACGATCGTGGTGACCGATGTCAACACCTTGCCGCTGGAGAGCGCAAAAAAGGTCGGTGCGGACCTCGCGATCAACGTTGCCGAAACGCCGGAGGCGCTTCAGCCGTTCGCCGTCGACAAAGGCAGTTTCGACGTTCTGTTCGAGGCGAGCGGCAATGCAGCGGCCTTGCGTGGCGCCTTCGACGTACTCAAGCCGCGCGGCGTGATTGTTCAGGTAGGGCTCGGCGGTGACATTGCGCTGCCGATCAACGTGATCGTCGCCAAGGAATTCGATCTGCGCGGCGCGTTCCGTTTCCACGAAGAGTTCGCGATGGCCGTCGAATTGCTGAACAAGGGCTTGATCGACGTAAAGCCGCTGATTTCAGGCATTTTCCCGTATCAGGATTCGGTCAAGGCATTTCAGACTGCCGGCGACCGCTCAAAATCGATGAAGGTGCTGGTGACTTTCGACTGATCGCGCATGAAGAAGCCGGCGTCCAGAAACAGACGCCGGCTCGCACCCTGCACGCCGGGCATTGCTCAGTTATTGCATCGCGCTTCGAGCGCGTCGATGAACGCGCGGTTCCAGCGACCCTCCTTCATGGCCCGCATGGTTTCGGCCTCCGCTTCCAGAACGGCCAGCGCTTTCTCGATCACGTAGGCGGCATCGTCCTGCGCAATGGCCAGCAAGCCATCCTGATCCCCGACGACGATATCGCCCGGATTCACCACCATGCCGCCGACCGACACCGGCACGTTGATCTCGCCGGGACCATCCTTATATGGGCCGCGATGCGTGACGCCGCGCGCGTAGACCGGAAAATCGCGCTCGCGGATTTCCGCGACGTCGCGGATGGCACCGTCCACGACCAGACCGGCAAGGCCCGCTTGAGCGACATAGAACGACAGAATCCCGCCGACCACGGCGTTGTTGAGATCGCCGCCCGCGTCCAGGACCAGCACGTCGCCGGGACGGCAAAACTCCAGCGCGCGCAGGTACGTGAGGTTATCGCCGCCGCGCGAGCGCACGGTGACCGCGGTGCCCGCCATGGTCTGCTTGCCGGGCCGATGATACGGAGTGAGCCCAACACTGCCGATGTTGCGATGCATGTTGTCGCTGAGCGCGGCGACGGGGATCGCGCGCAACGCGGTAAGAATGGTGTCGGCAGCTTGAGCCGCCGACGGGTTTTTCCTGATGGCTTTATACATGGTCGATCTTGGCTTCCAGGTGGCTGATATACGGCTATAACGGTATATCGCGCCTGAGAATCACGCCAAGACGGCTTCGTTCTTGCACGATAGCAAACGCTTATGAGCGCCCAAACAGTTCACTCCTTCGACAGACCCGTTGATTTCCAGCGAATTCTGACGCATCGCGATAGCGACCGTTTTCAGGTTAATTGATCACGGACATGCGGCCGACCCAGTCATGCCCTCGCTTCGCCGGCAAGCGCCTCCAGCGGTTGCGCCTTCACGGGCTTGACCACCGTCCACAGCACGGTGGCGCCGATCAGATCGCCAAAACCGAGCGCGATAAAGAACGGCGTGTAGCCGATCTTGCTGACCAGGCCGCCGATCATGAGCGTAAAAGCCAGATTGCCGATACCGGCGACGCACCCCGCCATGCCAGTCACCGTGCATCGCGTCGCGCGGATCGAAGTCATACGTGCGGCCGTCCGTGGCCACGTTGCGGCTCACGTGAGCCGCGAAGCCTTCGCGCGCCGCGGCGATCAGCGCGTCAGCAAGGCGCCATCTTCTGGTCAGGCGGCCGCCCACTTCGCCAACTGCAAGCCCAGTCACGCTCGCCGAAATGACAAAAAGCCGGCGGCGGTTCTCATCCGCACGCCGGCCTCTTGTCGCCGATATACCGCTAAAAAATGCGATCTTAGGTTTCGAGCTTCGCATCCATCGTGATCGTGGCGTTCAGTACCTTGGATACCGGGCAACCCGCCTTGGCGTCGGCTGTCGCTTTTTCGAAAGCGGCCTTGTCGCCGCCGGGGATTTTCACGGCGACGTCCAGATGCACCGCCGTGATCGTAAAGCCGCCGCCGTCCTTGTCGAGCGTGACGGCGGCAGTCGTGGCGATACGCTCAGGCGTGATGCCGGCTTTGCCCAATTCCGCCGATAGCGCCATCGAGAAACAGCCCGCGTGCGCAGCCGCGATCAGCTCCTCGGGATTCGTGCCGATGCCGTCCGCGAAGCGTGTCGCAAACGAGTACTGGGTCTCCTTGAGGACGCCGCTGTCGGTAGAAATCGAGCCTTTGCCGTCTTGCAGGCCGCCTTGCCAGACTGCCGATGCCTTGCGCTTCATCGCTCTTCTCCTGATGTGCCCTGCTTCACGCGCTTTACGACCAAACGGGATGCCCCGCCGCAATGGTCCCGCCCGGATGGTTTGCGGTTCAGGCATCGGTCGTAGTCCCCAAGAGCTTGTATCGGGGCGTCACGCGCGGTGCTACAGGCGCTGGCGTGGACCGGACCCTCATCATAGGCGCTTCCCTGTGCCAACGCCGTGACGGTGCCAGGAATCGTTCGAAACTGAAAGCTCCCCGAAAATCATATCAAAAACGGTAATAATCTTTCATGGAAAAGCAGCTTTATCACCGACCTCGTAACAAATAGACTCGCTTCAACAGATCGGGACACAGCAATCAACCCGATCTCATCAACAATCGAGTACTGGAGGTCATCATGAAGTCGCTTATTTCCGCCGTGGTTGTCGCATCCGCTCTGATCGTTCCGGCTGTTTCGTTCGCCCAGCAGGCGAATGCTCCGGTGACGCGCGCCCAGGTTCGCGCCGAGCTGGCGAGCGCGCAGCAAGCGGGCCTGCTGAATCAGAACGACGTCAATTATCCGAAGACCGTGCCGCAAAACGTTGTCGCTGTGGCGGCCGTGGCGCAGGGTTCGCAGGACGTGGGCGGCGTGAAGGCGATTTCGTCGGATGCCGGCGCTCCGGTCACGGTGCAGCAGCAGTTGTTCTCGACGTATCGCGGCCAGTAATCAAGTCATAAGCGGCGATGTCGTTGCCGCTGTAGTCGGTGCACCGCAGGCTATGGTGCAGCCGCAATAAAAAAAAGCGCCCCGGTTGCGACATTCGCAACCGGGGCGTTTTGCATGGCGGCAACGCAAGAGCTGAGACCGCTACCCACGCGCTACCTCAGACACTTACTCAGACGCTACTCGGCGAACGGCAAGCTCTCCTGTCCCACCGCCCGCATATCGAACACGTTCAGCGTCATCGCCACCAGCGCATAGTAGCCAAGCAGGCCCACCAGGTTGATCACCACCTGCAGCCCGAAGCGTTCGACCGCCATCGCATACGTCGCGTCCGAGACGCGTTTCGTCTCGTACAGTTCGCTCGCGAAGTCGTGGATCAACGCGTCGTCCGCGTTGGCGAAATGCGGGCGCCGCCCCTGGCGGATCGTCTCGGCATCCGCTTCGGCCACGCCGGCCTCCAGCGCGATCGGATAATGGATATACCACTCCGCCTGCGCCTGCCAGCGCGCCGCGGTCACCAGAATCGCCAGCTCCGACAGGCGCAGCGGCAAACCGGTCCGGTAGCGGCAGAATGCGCCCAGACGCTGCGCCTGCTGCGCCAGTTCCGGGCTATGAATCCAGCCCAGAAACGGGCCGTTCAGATTGCCTCGCGGCCCGGACAGAATCTCGTCCAGCACCGCCTTCTGCTCGGGCGTGGCACTGGACTGGTCGAAGTGAGGCAAACGCGGCTCGGTCATTGTCGTTCTCGCTGCTCGTGGTGGTGTCGGACTTGTCAGGCGACGGCCAGCGCGCCCGTTATCGCGTCCGTGAGGCGGCTGACGATCTCATCGATCTCGCGCGCGGTGCAGATGAACGGCGGCGCCAGCAGCACATGATCGCCGATCCGGCCGTCGACCGTGCCGCCCATGGGGTACACCATCAACCCTCGCGCGAACGCTTCACGCCGGATTGCCGCGTGCAGTTTCAGGCTGGGGTCGAACGGCGTCTTGTCGGCGCGGTCCTTGACCAGTTCCACGCCCACGAACAGCCCGCGTCCCCGCACGTCGCCGATATGCGGATGCTGCGCATAGTGCTCGCGCAACCGGCCGCGCAACTGTTCGCCGCGCGTCAGCACGTTCGGCAAAAGGTTGTCTTCGGCGATCACACGTTGCACTTCGAGCGCTGCGGCGCAGGCTGTGGCGTGACCGATATAGGTGTGGCCATGCTGAAAGAAGCCCGAGCCGCCGACAATCGTCTGATAGATCCGGTCGCTTACCAGCGTTGCGCCGATCGGCTGATAGCCCGCGCCGAGACCCTTGGCGATGGTCAGCAGGTCCGGCGCCACGCTGTCTTCCTCGCAGGCGTACAGGTAGCCGGTGCGGCCCATGCCCGACATGATCTCGTCGAGAATCAGAAGCACACCGTAGCGATCGCACACCGCACGAATCTTGCGGAAGTACTCGCGCACCGGCGGCACCGCGCCTGCGGTCGCGCCGACCACCGTTTCCGCGACGAACGCGGCGACCGTGTCAGCGCCGAGTTCGAGAATCTTCTGTTCGAGTTCGTCGGCGAGACGCTGCGCGAATGCCTCGTCGGTTTCACCGGCGCGCTGCTCGCGATACGCGTAACACGGACTCACGTGATGCGCTTCGATCAGGATCGGCAGGAACGGCTCACGGCGCCATGCATTGCCGCCGATCGCCAGCGCGCCGAGCGTGTTGCCGTGATAGCTCTGGCGACGCGCGATGAAATGGCGGCGCTGCGGTTCGCCCTTCTCGACGAAGTATTGCCGCGCCAGCTTCAACGCCGCTTCGATCGCCTCCGACCCGCCCGACACGAAATACACGTGCTCGAGCCCTTTGGGGGCGCTCGCCACCAGCCGGTCGGCAAGTTCCTCGGCCGGCTCGGTGGTGAAAAACGAGGTATGCGCGTAAGGCAATTGCTGCGCCTGCCGTTTGATCGCCTCGATCACGCGCTGGTTGCTATGGCCGAGACACGAGACGGCGGCACCACCGGACGCGTCGATATAGCGCTTGCCGGTGGAATCGATGAGTTCGATGCCGTCGCCCGCGACGGCAACCGGCAGCCGCTGCTTCGGTGAACGATGAAAAACGGTGGTCATGGTATGCAGGTTCCTGGTAGTGGCGGCAGCCGGTCAGGCGCGAGTTGGATCAGACGTCCCGGACGGCTCGGACGCCGTGCGGGCGATATACGTGTCGAATGCGCACTGCCGTTGCCGGTAAGCTTTCATCGATACACCGGAGTTGCCGATTTCGAAGAGCGCGGTGGCGAGCGTGTTTTCGTCGTCCGGATCGTGCGGGTCATCGCGGTAGATCGGCAAGCCCGACGGCGCGCGATCATGCAATACATCGAGCAACGAGGCGGGCTGCAATGGACGTGTCAGCGCGGGCAGCAAGGCCTCGACCCGCTGCTGGCGATCATGCGAGGAATCGGTGACGATCTGCGCCTCGGCTTCGCAGCCCGGGTGAACCATGTGGTTCGCGTGGCCCGCAAGGCTCGGCACGGCTTGCACGGAACAGCGCTGCGCAGTGGCTTCGACGCTGAACAATCGAGCGTCGCCCGCGGCACCAAGCGTGTGATGAAAGCCGCTCGCAGCCGGCGTATCACGCAGAATGGTTAGCGCTTCGTCGAGCGAGCCCGCGTCGAGCACGGCACGCGCGAGAACCATGCGCGGCACGCCGGCAGCGGGTACGCGGATTCGCAGATTGTTGATTGCCTGCACGAGACCCGCGCGGCTTGCCGCAAAGGTATGGCCCGGCAATGACCCCGGGTAGTAGAAACTCACGAAGCCGGGCTTGCCGGCGGGCCGGACCTCGACCAGCGCGCAGCGCTCACGCAGAAAGGGATCGCCGTCTTCGTTATGCGCAATGAAGCGCGTTTCGCCCTCAACGGCCGCGAGCGTGGTGCAACCGTCCGGCGCGTTGTGAATCAACTCTCCACGGCAATTCCAGAGAAACACATCCTCTGCCGGGCAGCCCAGGCCTGCCGCCATGCCGTCGAGTTCGGCCAGCAGCGCCGGAAAATGGGCTCGCGCCGCATCGCGCAGGGCCTGCACGAACGGCGCGCCGCGCCAGCGCTGAACGGCCCGCCACGCGATGCTCTGATTCATGTAATCGGCAAACACCGGTTTTGCGAGTTCGCCCAACCGGTAGCCGATGTCATGCGGCTCGCCGCTTACCTGAAAGAGACTCAAATCCTGCTTAGACGCCACGGCTCGCACCCATTCAACAATCGGTACGCATTTATACTTCCAAACAACATTTGTTGTCAAATGGCGCGATGCGGATTCAACTGAAGCGGCCCCGCTTCCATTGCGCACAATCTCAGCTCATTTGCACCGGAACGGTCAAGGCACGTACGCGCCCTTCGCGTGCAACGCCTGCTCGGCGATCGCGAGTTGCTCGACCGCGTCGCCCCCTTCCAGCGCGAGCAGATGCGCGACCAGCGATTCGGCAATGGCCGTAGCCGCCACCAGCGACGGGAAAAACGACGGACTCTCGTGCGAAAAGATCAGCACCTTGTCGGCGTTGAGCGCGATGGGCGAGACGGCGCTATCGGTAATCGCGATCAGTTTGCTGCCTTTTTCCAGAGCGGCCTCGGCTACGCGCGCCGCTTCCACGGAATACGGCGCGAAACTGATCACGATGGTTGCGCTGTCGCGCTCGAGCGTGCGCAACTGCATTTCCAGCGTGCCCGCCTCGCCGTTGAGCAAGGAGACGGACGACCGGAACAGCCGGTAGCCATAGACGAGGCCAAATGCCACCGCATAACAGGAGCGGAACCCCGCCACATGCACGTGCGGCGCGCGCCTCAGGAGCCGCGCCGCTTCCACGATCACGCGGCCGCTATGTGCGGCGGTCACCTCGAGATTGTGCTGTTGCGCCACCAGCAGGTCGTTGGCCAGCGCGTCTTTCGATTTGACCAGCGAACGGGCGCGGCTCGTGAGCGGTTCGGGCCGCGTGCGCACGCGCGCGACGAACAGGTTGCGCAGTTCGTTCCAGCCGGGGAAACCGAGTTGCTGCGACAGCCGCACGAGCGATGCCGGTTGCACCTGGGCGCGTTCCGCCACTTTACGCATGGACGAGACCGCGACCTCGTCGGGATGATCGAGCAAAAAGCCCGCCCCCATCTGGAACTGCGGACTCAGTTCGGAGAAGCGCGCCCGGATCAGGGCGGCGAGCTGGTCGAAACTGTCTGGCATGCGGATGTACCGGGTGAGCGGCCGATGAGGATGACAACAAATGTTACCACTCGGCACATTGCATCCAACAGGAGTTACGGAGTGTGAGTGGCTCACAAACGATAACGACGTTCACCACATTCACTTCCGTTGCGCGTCACGGAGATTGCCAAGGCAGATCGCAAGTCCGGACGAAAAGATCGAAACCCCATGGGAGGCATTTATTACGCTGGCTGCATTCGCCAATCATGCCCTCCTAGCCGCCAGAACGCGCCAGACTGCCGCGTCGTGTGCAAGCACGGGATGGGGCAAATCTCTGCCTTTGTGGTGCTCGCTGATTCTGATGGTGTTGTCATTGACCGTTGAGACGTAGAGGTTGCTCGAGTCTTTCACCATCGCCATGCTACGGACGCTGTCGTTGACGACATAAATGCTGTCCGCGTATGAACCCGGCGCTATTGCGAGCCCCAGTATGAAGGCCAGGAACCCATTGCGCAGCTCATGCATCAGACGATTCGACAATCTCCCGATGGTCTTCTCTTCGGAAAACATGGGCGGTCTCCAACGTCAGTTTTTCTGGTCAGCTCCGAGCTCGAGGGACTTGGCTGACTAACGATAATCCCCTGAAGCGCGAAACGGCATAGTCAAAATTGACTATGCCGTTTCGGGTACCTTCGTCGAGAGGGGAGCCGTTCACGCGGCCCCTACTCGCCGCCGCTGTCTCGCCGCTAACTTCTCATACTATTGCCGTTGGCGCTTACGCCGTGATCGCGGCATCACCCACGCCTAGCTGGCGCAAGGCCTTCTCCAAATAGTCTTGAGCGCGTCCGTCAGGACTTCCATCTTTCTCCCACAGATAAAACGCGAGCGTTTGCACTTGCTCTTCGGTAACTGGCATATCCATTTTCAATCTCCAGAATTCAATTTTCGTCCGTCAGGACAATTAACCTTTGTGATAATGGCGGGTGCTTGCCGCGATGCGCGCGACTATCGGCACCAAGTGCGGGTTCAACACGGGAATCGCACCAGCGCGGCCTTCCACTCGGGCAACGAGCGCATCAATGGTCACCCGTGCAACGGCGCGTTGAGCCCGCCTCGCGAAGTGCGTCAACCGGCGACGCTCACCGACCGGATGCTGTGCCCACAACAGCGCTGCAAACCAGCCGATCACCGTCCATCCGAGCAGGATATTGACGATGGTCACCGCAAAAGCGTCTTTGCGATCTTTGGCGTCCGCAACCATCGCAGGAGCCAGATACAGCATCAGTGCCCCCACACCCGCCACGACTTCAATCACCTTGAACATTTTCGCCACCTCTCTACCGTTACGGTCAACCAACAACCGTCGCCTTAGTGACCGGCGTACAAACGACCAACCGACCCGGCAACTTGCGGGCTGCCCGACTCCGAGGACGAAGCAACCACGCCGCCGTAGGAATCGTTCACCGAGCCAACCGCATCGCTACGTTCAGCCGCGACGGTTTGCGCGCTCTGCCCTCGCTGAGACGCAGGCGCGCCTACTGACGGCCGATAGGAAGGTGCCGGGCCGTAGCCGCTGGCAAATGCAGGTGCAGCGATAGAGGTGGCGGCCGCAATCACCAACGCCGCAAGCAGTTTGTTTTTCATGATTCAAGCTCCAATGCAATTTGAGGAGCGTCGCGAGTCATGTAGAACCGCGCCGCTGACATGACTCAGTTTAGGCGCGGCCTATCTTTTATCTATACCGATAGCGTGAAATCACTATTGCTGCGAGCCAAACAATGCGCCGCGCCTTGACCAAAAAAAAGGCCGTCCAGATGGACAGCCCTTTTTTCGTGCGGTGAAATCAAGGTCAGAGCAACGCGACCACCCTCACATCCCCCTGCTCAGCCGAGGCAACCACCTTCTCGCCGATCCGGCGGAACGTGATCGACACCGACGAATCGCCCACCCGCAGATCACCCACTTCGAGCCAGTCGATGCCTTCAGGCAGCATGGGCTGCTCGATCAGCACTTCGCGCCGCTCGGCGTCGATCGTGATGCCGAGGCACGCTTCGAGCATCATGAACGGCGAACCCGCCGCCCAGGCCTGCGGCAGACAGGCGACCGGATAGGCGGTTGGCGGCTCGCCGCGCCGCCGTGGAAAACCGCAGAAGAGTTCCGGCAGACGCATGTCGAAATTGACCGCCGCCTGGAACAGCGCCTGCAGAAGCCGCACGGCCGACGCCTTGCCGCCGTAGCGCGACAGGCCGCGCGCGCACAGCGCGTTGTCGTGCGGCCAGACCGAGCCGTTGTGATACGCCATGGGATTGAAGCGCGACTGGCTTGCGGCCAGCGTGCGTACGCCCCAGCCGGTGTGAAACAGCGCGGAGTCGAGTGCGCGCACCACCGCTTCGCCACGTTCGCGCGAAGGCAAACCGAAGGCCAGCAAGTGGCCCGCATTCGAGGCCATCACGCGACACAGTTCACCATGGCCGTCGAGCGCGATGCCATAGAAGCCCGCCTCTTCCATCCAGTACTTTTCTTCGACGCACTGGCGGATATGCTTCGAGCGCTCGCTGTATTTCGCGGCCGCGTCGTGCAGGCCGCGCAGTTTGGCGAAGCGCGCCATGGTGTCGAATGCGGCGCTCGCGTAGGCCTGCACTTCGACGAGGGCGATCGGACCGTCGGGGAAATGACCGTCGGCATGAAACACCGAATCGTGGCTGTCCTTCCAGCCCTGATTGGCAAGACCGCCAGCCGATTCGCGCTGGTAATCGAGCAGCCCGTAACGGTTCTTGTCGCACACGCCCGCGACCCACTGCGCCGCGCGCTCGAGCGCCGGCCACAGTTCGTCGATCAGCGCGAGGTCGCCCGTGCGCGCCGCATAGGCGCCGGCCAGCACGATAAACAGCGGCGTGGTGTCGACGCCGCCGTAGTACAGCGCGAACGGCACTTCGGCGGTTGCGGCCATTTCGCCCTTGCGCATCTCGTGCATGATCTTGCCCGGCGCGGCGTCGCGAAACGGCAGGCTCTCGCGTGCCTGATGTTCGGCCAGAAAGCGCAACACGCCTGCCGCGAGTTGCGGCTGCAGCCACAGCGTCTGGAGCGACGTGATGACCGCGTCGCGGCCAAACGGGGTCGAAAACCACGGAATGCCGGCGTATGGATACGGGCCGGTGGCGAGGTCGGTGGTCAGCAGGCCGAGGTCGGCGAGCGAGCGGTCGATCCACGCATTGAACAACGGATTGCTCGAACGCACGCGCGCGGTGACGCGGCGCCGCTCGCGCATCACGAGGTGAGCGTCGACGAGCGCGGCGCGCACGGCCGCGCGGCCAACGCGCGGGCGCTCCGCGTCGATCTGCGACAGATGGGCCTCGCTCAGCGCGTGCATGGGTTGCGAGACGCCCGCACGGGGCTTGTCCGTCTGCGGGACCACCTGCACAGCCACGGAAAGATAGATCGACACGCACGCCTGCGCCGGCAGATTGACGGAATAGTCGGCGCGGTCGGCAAAGAGTTTGTCCGGTTCTGGAGAGAAGGCCATGCGCACATTGCGCGCCACATCGTCGAGACCGATATAGCCGAGCAGCACTTCGCCATGCTCGACGCGCGCCGGCTCAATACGGCCCTGCTTGTCGCGTTTCAGGCCGCGCACTTCGAACATGTCGCGGAAGTCGCTGGCAAACGAGATGGACAGCGGCACGACGGCGTCGCTCGTGCCGTAGTTGGTGAGTTCGATAGCTTCGTTGAGCACCGTGCCCGACAGCACGCGCACGCGCTCGACGTGAATCACGCCTTCAGGCGTGCTGTTGCCGCCGAGCGGCGGCAACGGGCGGTTGGTCAGATGCGCGGTGAATGAGGTGTTGTCACTGCTGACGCTGCCCGACAGCAGCGAGGGCGCGCGCCCGCCGAAGGTCAGGCGCAGTTGCGAGAGAACGCGGGTGTCGTTGACGAACAGGCCGTCGTCGTGACCGGTGATATCGCCGAGCGGGTCATTGACGATAAACGTGTCGCCCGACTTCAGCACATGCTGGGTCGCGCTCGCGACGTTGAGATTTTCCGTCGGGATGAATACGCCGTCCGGCTCGGGTTCGCGGTGATCGATTCCGCCCGAGTGGGACAGGCCGCCGAGGGCTTCTGGCTGCTGCATCAGGGTCGCTCCTATGGGTTCGCTTGTGCGTACAGTATCTCTTCCGGTCGCCGCGGGGGCGCTGCCCGGCCGCCTCCGCTTGTAGAGGGTCTGTGCGCGTCAGACGAACTTATCACAGGAGAGTTTCGGTTTTTTACCGTGGCACAGGACGTGCAGAGATGGGGCGCGGCGCCCCTCGTGGGAGCGCCGCGCGGGCGTCAGGCGGGTGGCAGCCTGGACGCTTTAACGTTGGGCCAGCGGTTTGGCTTCGCGTTGCGTTGCACCCACGAACAGCTGACGCGGGCGGCCAATCTTCTGTTCAGGATCGGCGATCATTTCGTTCCACTGCGCAATCCAGCCCACCGTACGTGCCATCGCGAAGATACACGTGAACATCGAAGTCGGGATGCCCAACGCGCGCTGCACGATGCCCGAGTAGAAGTCGACGTTCGGGTACAGCTTGCGCGACACGAAGTACTCGTCTTCCAGCGCGATCTTTTCGAGCGCCATGGCCAGCTTGAACAGCGGGTCGTCGTGCAGGCCCAGCTCTTCCAGCACTTCGTGGCAGGTTTCGCGCATCAGCTTCGCACGCGGATCGTAGTTCTTGTAGACGCGGTGGCCGAAGCCCATCAGCTTCACGCCGGAGTTCTTGTCCTTCACCTTCGCAATGAACTCGGGGATGTTGTCGACCGAGCCGATTTCTTCCAGCATGTTCAGTGCTGCTTCGTTCGCACCGCCGTGAGCCGGGCCCCACAGACACGCGATACCGGCTGCGATACACGCGAACGGATTGGCACCCGACGAGCCGGCCAGACGCACCGTCGAGGTCGAAGCGTTCTGCTCGTGGTCTGCGTGCAGGATCAGAATACGGTCGAGCGCGCGTACCAGCACGTCGTTGACTTCGTACTCTTCCGCCGGATTGGCGAACATCATGCGCATGAAGTTCGCGCTGTACGAGAGGTCGTTCTTCGGATAAACGAACGGCTGCCCCACGGTGTACTTGTAGGCCATCGCGACTAGCGTCGGCAGCTTCGCGATCATGCGGATCGCGGAGATGTCGCGGTGCTGCTCGTTCGTGATGTCGAGCGAGTCGTGATAGAACGCCGACAGCGCGCCGACCGCGGCAACCAGGATCGCCATCGGATGCGCGTCGCGACGGAAGCCGCGGAAGAAGAAGTGCATCTGGTCGTGCACCATGGTGTGATTCGTGACGTGCTTCACGAACTCTTCTTTTTGCTGCGCGTTCGGCAGCTCGCCCTTCAGCAGCAGATAGCAGGTTTCGAGGAAGTCGGCGTTCTGCGCCAGATTGTCGATCGGATAACCGCGGTACAGCAGCTCGCCCTTGTCGCCGTCGATATAAGTGATTTCGGAGTTGCATGCCGCCGTCGACATGAAACCCGGGTCATACGTGAACTTGCCGGTCTGGCTGTACAGCTTGCGAATGTCGATCACGTCCGGGCCGAGCGAGCCTTGGTAAATCGGCAGGTCAATAGTCTGGTCGCTGTCGGAGAAGCTCAGCGTTGCGTGTGTCTTCGAATTCATCACCACGTTCCTTTTACTTTCACGTCGCACACATGCCGGCATGCTCGATCGTCATAACGTGATATGGCTCGTTGGCATGCTCAGGCTCCGCTTCGCATTCTAAGGTCCGCACGGTCGCCGATTGTGTTGAGTGCCAGCAACAATCCATCTCGGCTGACGCAACATTCATTTGCCTGAACGTGCCCAAATGTGCCCGCCGCTGTCGTGAAACGCGCGTAAACAGGCCACGTGGAAACATGCCGCATGCGAGCTACGACTGCCAGCCAAATGAAAGTTAGAACGTCCTGAGCAACAATGTTTTGCGGCAGCCAGGCTGCGCCGGGATGAAGGCATCTGCGATACTGGTTCTGTGTTTTGCTTCCCCTGCGAACACATGCTGTGTTTGGCCCGCCATGCTGTGGCGGGCCTTTTTTAATCAGCCAGAAGAACAGGAAGGACCCAATGACTGCCTCTCTCGAAACGCTGTTTCCGGATCATGTCCACACCGAGGACAACATCGTCACCGCGCTGAATCACCAGGATATCGTGGTTGCGTTGTCCGCGGCGCTCAGGACGCAAGACGTGGCGGTGCTGCATATGCTCTACCCGCGTACCGATGCGCGCACTCACCACAGCCTCGACACGCTGGTGAACGTGCTGCACGGCCACGGGCTGCATGAGGTCGCGGATCTGATCGCGGCAGAGGCGCACTACCTGCTGTTCAAGGATCCCGCGAAGGCGTGGAAAACCTTCCACGAAATTCGCAACGACTCGCTTGCGATCGGCGTGCACCTGTATTACCACGGCCTCGTCGGCGAAGCGGCGGAACGCGCGCTCGATAAAGACGCGCATCGCAAGGCTTGAGATACTGGATATGACCTGCGGCCGGCGCTAGGCCGGCGCGCTCACGGCGCGAATAAACTCGTCGACGTAGCGATTGAACGCCGACGGATGCGCGAGGTTCATTCCGTGCGACGCGCCGCGCACCGTTTCGCGGCGCGCATCCGGCAACCACGTTTGCAGCGCGGCCGCGGTACGGCGGAACATGTCAGGACTCTTCTCGCCGTCGATCAGCAGAACCGGGCAGCGCACCTCGGCGGCTTCCTCGGGAACATACGCGGGCAGCGGATCGCGGAACTGCCGCGCGAGCGTGTGCGCGTTGTCGGTCGCCATCTGGCGGAAGCCCGGCGTGCTCATCGCCCAGAAGCCGGGGCGGCTGACCGAATCCACGAACAGTTGCAAACCCGCTTCCACGTCACCACTTTCGATCAATTGCGCCGCCTTCGCGCGCAGTGCGTTGACCGTCTCCGGCAAACGCGCGGGCGGGCGGCCAGCGATTTGCAAGGGGCCGCCCGGATCGGCGAGCGTCAACGTGCGCACATGCTGGAGATGGCGCCGCGCAAAATGAAACGCCACACAACCGCCGCGTGAATGCCCCACCACATGCGCCGGCCCCGCGCCGAAGCGCTCGATGAATTCCGCCACTTCATCCGCATGCTGGCTCCAGCTGAACGGCAGGCCGGACCCGGTATCGGTCACCGGCCAGTAGTGCGTGAGACTCGCCGCGACACAGCGGTAACGTTTCGACAATCCCGCGAGTTGCGGTTGCCAATAGCGGTAGTCGCACAGCGACCCATGCACGAACAGCAGCAGTTCGCCCTCGCCCGCTTCCACATAAGGCATGCGCAAACCGCTTTGCAGTTCAATGAAGGAGAAAGATGAAGGCGGGGGCGAAGCTGAAACAGATTGATTCACGAGTGGATCACGGACAGCGCCGTGCCGAATCATTCGTAGGCGCTTTCGCCGAGCAAACCAGTCGCGGCCGCCGTGCCGGCGCCGCGCACCGCGCAGGTCAGCGGTTCGTCCGCGACGCGCACCTCGAGGCCAATCTCGTTGCTCAGCCGGCGGCTCAGGTTGCCGAGCAGCGCGCCGCCGCCCGTCAGCACGATGCCGTGATTGGCAATGTCGGTCACAAGCTCCGCCGGCGCCTCTTCGAGCCCGCGCTTCACGGCGCCGATCACCTGGCGCAGCGGCCCTTCGATTGCATCGGCGATGTCGTGGTTGCTCAACTGGACCGTGCGCGGCAGGCCGTCGTCGACGCTGCGCCCGGTCGCGTTCATGTGTTCGAAAGGTACGTCGCGCATGGCCGAGCCGATGCTCTTTTTGACGTGTTCAGCGGTCTGCTCGCCGAGCAGCACGCCGTACAGATTGCGCACGTAGCTCACGATCGCGGCATCGAAACTGTCGCCGCCTACGCGGACAGAGCCGCTGTACGCCATGCCGCCCAGTGAGATCACGCCCACTTCAGTCGTGCCGCCACCAATGTCGACGACCATCGAACCGGTCGCCTCCGAGACCGGCAAACCCGCGCCGACCGCCGACGCCAGCGATTCGCCGATCAGGCTCACCTTCCACGCGCCGGCCGCCACGGCCGCTTCCTTGATCGCTCGCCGCTCGACCTGGGTCGCGCCGGCCGGCACGCACAGGGTGAACGCGGCGCGGCGGCTGAACAGCGGCTGCGGACGCGCCATGCCGATGAATTGCCGGATCATGTGCTCGGCCGCGGAGAAATTGGCGATCACGCCGTGACGCATGGGCCGCACGGCTTCAAGGTTGCCCGGTGTGCGGCCCAGCAGCTGGCGCGCCTCGGTGCCGACTGCCGCGACCCGTTTCGGCCGGTCCGCGGTGTCTTTCTGGAAACACACGACGGACGGCTGATTCAGCACGATGCCGCCGTTATCGGTGTAAATGAGGGTATTGGCCGTGCCGAGGTCCACCGCCACGGAATGACGGAACAAGCGATCGAAAAGCGGGTAATGCGGCGTCGGTCTGGCCATAAGAAGGCTCTGATGTGTCGTTATCTGCCCTGGTCGGGCAGTCTGGAAAATGCGCCCCCGGTCACCCGAGCCGCTCGGCACGCCCTGTTGGACGTTACGCGCTCCGCGCGGCGGGGTGATTTTCATGCTTATGACCAGTTAACGGCAAGCAGATCAGAACCTTTAGAGCTACTTTTCAATGAGGGCCGTGTCAGCCGCGCGACAGCGCGCCCAACGCGCGTTCCAGCGCCTCGTGGCCGAGCGCGACACCGTCGGCGTTGATCGTGTGGCCGATGCCCGGCAACGCATAGGCGTCGACGCTATAGCCGGCCTCGCTGAAGGCGTCCGCGGCGGCTTCGAGCTCCCGCACCGGAATCACCTCGTCGTCTTCACCGTGGATCAGCGTGAGCGGCGTGCCGTTGTGCGCGACGATGGCCGAGGCGAGCCGCCCCGAATATGCGACCACGCCGGCCGCGCCTTCCGCGCTCGCCGCCACGTGGTGCATCGCCATGATCGAACCTTGCGAAAATCCCACTATTGCAAGGAGTTCGAAAGGCAATTGCCAATGTGCGAGTTCCGCCTCGAGCATGCGCCGCACCGCCGGATAGGCCGCGGCGACGCGCGCCTCGCGATTGCTCTGGTCGACGTCGCGCAGGCTGAACCACTGACGCCCGCCGAAGCCGCCATCAAAAGCGTCAGTGCCGTCGAGCGAGGTGAACGCCACATCCGGCAGGCTTTCGCTCCAGATATCCGCGAGCGGAATCAGGTCGCGCGCATTGCTGCCCACGCCGTGCATCAGCACCACGAGCCCCGTGGCCGGCTCGCTCACCGGCGCGCGCCGCCAGCCATGTTCGAATTGCTCCCAGGACATATCCCTTTCCTTCTGGTTATTGATTTGCGGTTCGAATTTTCGTATGCACGGGGCAGCGCGGTACACGTCTCGCAGCCTGCCGTGCCGCTGCATACGATCTTAGCCGGGAGCATACGCTGCCGCATGCGTTTTCGCCCCAGCCCTTGCACGCGCCGACAACGCCAAATCGCGATTGCAGGTATTCTTTTGTGAGCATTCAGCGGACTCTGCGGCCCCACGCATTGCGCGGGCGGCGAGTCGCTCTCAACGCGGACCGTCCGCGGCCTACCGATCCGGAGAACCGTTTGAGCCAGCCCGCTTCTGCGTCCCCTTCCGCTCCCGCCTCCGCGTCGCCCCCTCCACCGCCGCCGCTGCAGGGTGGCCGCCTCGTTCTGGCCACCATCGCCGTCGCGCTGGCCACGTTCATGAACGTGCTGGACACGTCGATCGCGAACGTTGCAATTCCAACCATTTCCGGCAACCTGGGTGTTTCGGTCGACGAAGGCACATGGGTCATTACCGTGTTCGCCGCGGCCAATGCCGTGTCGATTCCGCTCACCGGCTGGCTCACGCAACGCATCGGCCAGGTGAAGCTCTTTGTCGGCGCGATTCTGAGTTTCGTGCTGGCTTCGTGGCTATGCGGCGTGGCGCCGACGCTGCCCATCCTGCTGCTCGCGCGGATCTTTCAGGGCGCCGTGGCCGGCCCGCTGATTCCACTGTCGCAAGCGATTCTGCTCGGTTCGTATCCGAAAGAGAAATCCTCCACCGCGCTCTCCCTGTGGGCGATGACAGCGACCGTCGGCCCGATTGCAGGCCCTGCCCTCGGCGGCTGGATCACGGACAGTTACAGCTGGTCGTGGATCTTCTACATCAACATTCCGGTCGGAATATTCGCGGCCGGCGTGACATGGATGATCTACCGCACCCGTGAATCGCCGACCCGCAAGCCACCCATCGACGTGGTCGGGCTGGGCCTCCTGATCGCATGGGTCGCGTCGCTGCAGGTCATGCTCGACAAGGGCAAGGATCTCGACTGGTTCAACTCGCCGGTGATCGTGGTGCTCGGCATCACCGCGATTATCAGTTTTGCGTTTTTCCTCGTGTGGGAATTGACCGAGGAGCATCCGATCGTCGATTTGAGGCTCTTCAAGCAGCGCAATTTTCTCGGCGGCACGATTGCGATTTCGGTTGCGTATGGCGTGTTCTTCGGCAATCTCGTGCTGTTGCCGCAATGGATGCAGGAATATCTGAACTACCGTTCCGTGGATGCCGGCCTCGTGACCGCGCCGCTCGGCGTCTTCGCGGTGCTGCTCGCGCCGGTGATGGGCCGCGTGTTGCCGCGCTCGGATGCGCGCGTGATTGCCACGCTGGCGTTTTTCGGCTTTGCCGTCGTGTTTTACATGCGCTCGAAATACGTCATTGAAATCGACACCTGGCATCTGGTGCTGCCCACCCTGCTGCAAGGTATTCCGATGGCCATGTTCTTCGTCCCGCTGACCGCGATCATTCTGTCCGGCCAGCCGCCGAGCAAGATTCCGGCCGCAGCGGGTCTGTCGAATTTCGTGCGCGTGTTTTGCGGCGCGGTGGGCACGTCGATCGCGGGCAACGAGTGGAACAACCGCATCGCGCTGCATCACGAACGGCTCACCGAGCAGGCCACCATCAATAACCCGGTGTTCAACCAGCAGATCGATTCAACGCAGACGCTGTTGAATCTGAATCAGCAATCGGCGCATGCGTTGTTCGATTTCACCGTGAATACGCAAGCCGCGATGATGGGGCTGAACGACATATTTTTCGTGTCGGCCGTCATCTTCATTCTGATCGTTCCGCTGATCTGGATTACGCGGCCGGCCACGGGTGGCGCTGGATCGGACGCGGCGGGCGCGCATTGATCGCGGGGATTGACGTTCGGCTGGCTTTGAGTTGATGCGCTTGACAGCAGTGTCCGCGATCGCGCGAGAGCAGCGATAACAGCGGCGGCGCTATGTCAGCGGAAATACCGCGCGGGCGTATCGCCGAACGCTTCGCGGAACACGGCGATAAACGACGACACGTCGTTGTAGCCGACCTCGAGCGCCACCTGCGTGACGCTGGCGCCGCCGCCAAGGTGCTCCAGCGCCACCAGCAAACGCAGTTGCTGGCGCCACTGGCCGAAGGTCTGCCCGGTTTCCTTGACGAACAGACGCGCCGCCGTGCGGGCGGTCACGCCGGCTGCTGCGGCCAGCTCATCGAGTATCCCGGTGTCGGACGGGTTGGCGCTCAGCGCGTCGGCAATCCGTTGGGCGCGCGGATCACGCGGCCAGTTCAGCCCCAGCGGCGCGGCCGGCAGACCCGGCAACCGGTCCAGCAGCACTTGCACGAGGCGCGTGGCCGGTTCGTCGAACGGTTGGTCGAGCGGCAGCTCCGCCGCGGTCATCAGCAAGGATTCCACCAGCCGGTCGGGCACGACGGCGCCGCCGTGCGGCGGTTGAGGTGCGGCGTCCCCGTCGGCAAACAACGAAAAGAACCGCACCGGCGCGACGGCCGACAGTCGATGCAACACGCCGGCAAGCAGCCAGACCGCGTGCCCCGACGGCACGACCCACCGTTCAGTCTCGCTGTGAACGACCAGCACGCCCGCGTGCACGTAAATCAGACGCGCACGGCGATACGCGCGCCACGGCTCGTCCAGCGTCTCGTGGCCCTCGCCAGTCACGAAGACCGGTTGTTCGACGCCGTCTGGATCGAAAGCTTCCATGATGGTGTCTGTTTTGCCCGGTTGTTGACGGAAAGGCAGCAAGATTAGCATAGGCTGCTGAACTTGCCCGCGATGGCGGCACGTCGTTGGTACGAGGAAAGCGCCGGAAGATTTGATGGTGTCGGGCGATATACCGTTGTTGCTCACAGTAACGGCGCCATGGCATCCTGTTGATTCTTTCTTCCGATGAATGAGAATGTCATGACCCAACCGGCCGCCCATCGCCATCACGCGCCGCATCATCAACCCAGGCACTACGAGGCGCCGGCCTACGTCCAAGCATTCATCGATGCCCACCTGGCTGCAGCGCAGGAAATCCAGCGCAAATATCGCGTGCCTGCCGGGCTGGTTATCGCGCAGTCCGCTCTTGAGAGCAACTGGGGACGGTCAGTGGTCGGTAATGCGTATTTCGGTGTCAAGGGGCGCGCGCCAGGCGGCAACAGCACGACATTCACCACCCACGAGGTGATTAACGGGCAATCGATCCAGATCAATGATGCGTTTCGCGCGTACGCCAGCTACGATGACGCCGCCGAAGACTACGCAAAGATGCTGCGGAACAATCCGCGCTTCCGGTCGTGCTTTCTTTACGCCAGCAGCTCACGGTTCGCGATCCAGCTTGCGAACAACGGCTATGCAACTGATCCTGGGTACTCAGCGAAGCTCAATGCGATCATTCGCGCCCACAAGCTCGACCAGTACGACTCCCGAAAGGCAGATCAATGATGCGCCGCGCAATCATCGCAGCCGCTCTCGTCGTTTGCACGCAGGCATGCGCCGGCCAGCAGCCATTGACGACTGGCGACGACGCGGCAATCCGTGCGTCCGACATTACGCGCACGTACGGACTTTCGAAAGATAAGACCGAGTGCCTGTTGTTCGACACCGCCGACAAGGGGAAATACTTTTTGGTGCGCGTCCGCGAAAACCATACCGATGCTTGCGGCGGTGCCGCTGGAGTTTCGCCCACACTGTTTTTCCTGAGAATCCGCAAGCGTGATGGCTACACGGTCACCACCGCTTACGACGGCGAACACTTCCTGCCGCTCAAGCCGCGCGCGACAGACTGACATTTTGATTAGCGCGGGCGTCGGAGCGTGCGCTGAAGTATCATCGCGGGCCGCCCCATTGACGTTTCGACGCACCCGCCAATGACCGACCAGAACTATCAAGCGATCCTCGAACAGATTCACAGCGACATCGAACCGTGGCGCGCCGCGGGCCGCGTCGCCGATTACATTCCCGAACTTGCCAAAGTACCGGCCGAGCGCTTCGGCATGGCGGTCGTCACGCTCGACGGCCGCGTATTCTCGGTCGGCGACGCGCACACCCGCTTCTCGATTCAGAGCATCTCGAAGCTCTTCGCCTGCACGCTCGCGTTCCAGTTGCTCGGCGATGCACTGTGGGAGCGCGTCGGCCGGGAACCGTCGGGCACCGCGTTCAATTCACTAGTGCAGCTCGAAAGCGAGCGCGGCAAACCGCGCAATCCGTTCATCAACGCGGGCGCGCTGGTCGTCACCGACGTGCTGTGCCGCCGTTTCGTAAAGGCCGAAACGGCGCTGGTGGAATTTATCCGGCGGCTGACCGGTGAGGTCACGATCGACTACGATTCGCGCGTCGCGCAGTCGGAGTTGCAGCACGCGCACCGCAACCACGCGATGGCGCACTTCATGGCGAGCTTCGGCAACATGAAGATGCCGCCTCACGCGGTGGTCGATGCGTATTGCCGTCAATGCGCGATCTCGATGAGTTGCGTGGAGCTCGCACAGGCGGCGCTCTTTCTGACCAATCACGGCGTGGTGCCGGCCACCGGCGAGCGGATCCTCGATACGAGTTCCGCCAAGCGTCTTTCCGCGCTCATGCTGACCTGCGGCACCTATGATGCGGCCGGCGACTTCGTCTACCGCGTCGGCTTGCCAGCGAAAAGCGGTGTGGGCGGTGGGATCGTCGCGGTGCTGCCCGGCGAGATGGCGGTTTGCGTCTGGTCGCCCGGCCTCGACTCGAACGGCAACTCATTTGTCGGCGCCTTGGCATTGGAACGGTTAACCACGCTTACCGGGCGGTCGATTTTTTAAGCGAGGATGATAAAGGCCGTCCGTTGACTAGACCGGGCACACTCGTGACCGCCGCCAAATTTTTCCTCCGGCAGGAAGCGACCCGCTAGAGGCCCTGAGCGGTGCAGGAACCGGGCAATTATTCGGAGCGAGTGCGCATCAGTTCGAAAGAAATTGCTATTTATGTGTGCTCTTCCTAATATCCGCCAAACGTTCGGATGGGTAGAGTTCCTACCATCAGCATGCTGCATTGCAATACGCAACCGTCGGCGCTTTGACCACACGCTCAGGCGGACAATGCCCACACCCTGGTCGTCTATCGCCCAAGGGTTTGAGGCAATCACGGGGGAGCGCCATGGAGTTTTTGGAAAAAAACGTCGCGACGGAATTAATTGAGCTGAAGGATCACACCCTCGAGCATGTTGGGTTGGATGGCGAGAGGCAAACGTATTGTCCGGCCAGATCAATGTGGTTGAAGCTGGAACAGCTTCATGTGACGCAACAGCTCGCCGAGCCTCTGGATGCAGACAAACAGCCAACACTTACCACGTCGCTGCACGGAGTGGCGCGTCTCGATGGCCAGGAGCTGTCGATCATTGGCGACGCGGGACACGCGATGCGCACCGTTGACGTGTCCTTCGCTGCACGCGACGTCAGCAAGGCTGACCGGTTAGGTCTGCGCGAGCTGGAGGACGAACTCGGCATTTCGTTTGCCGACGTGCCGCTCGGTACTGCTCGTCTCGGCGCCAATCGGGCCGACGCAGAAACCGGCGAACCCGATCAGTGGTGGCTCACCTGCCACATTCCCGAAGCCTGCATTCATGCGCTTTCGAAGGCGATGTCTGATGGCCAGTTTGGCGCAGTCGAGTTGGGACTGGCGCTGCGACACCTCTACACAGCTGAAAGTGCGATGGCTGACCCTCAGCGCGAGCCAAACCTTTTTCTCAGGCCCAACAAGATCGACGGCGCAATTGAATGTCCGGAAATCGCGATTGGCTACGTCACCCACCTTCGTATTGACCTCGCAGCGGCTCAACTACGTACCGCGGCGGCGAGCAGCGGTCGCAGTGATGAATTAATGGCGAACCCTGTCGCGGACGCAGTGAACTCACTGGCCCTTAAGCTCACAGGCCTCATGACCACGGTAAGATGGATTGGCTTCTTCACCCTCGTAATGCTCTTTCTTGAAGTTCTCGAGAGGCTCTGATCAGGTACGCACGAGAACATCGAACCACACACCGCAGTGGACAGAGTCATGGCAATGATGCCCGCCACCGACGACGTCCGTGCGGTATTTCCCCGCCAAGAGGACGCGGGAATATCTGGGCGACTGTATTGGCGAAAGACCGACTGTGGCCGATGCTGGCCGACTGCCGTGTTGGAGCGACGCACAACGCGCTCTGCCCGCAGCGACGGCATCCCGTCGCGCTGTAGGCCTTTAACGCAGCACGCGTACCGGCGCGTTCGATGCATCAAGCCGGTGAAGTAGCTGCCCCCGTCGTTTCCCGCCGGCTTCGCGCCTGCGTGATACGCACCAGTTGCAGCAGGCTCTCCGTATGCGGAACCGCTATCCCGCAGGCCGCAGCCCCCGCTACGACAGCGCCATTGATCGCCTCGATTTCGGTGGGGCGGCCTGCGAGGACGTCCTGTAGCATCGACGGCTTGTGCCCCCGATGTTGTGCGATCGCGTGCGCGACACCAGCAACGCATCGATCCTCGTCCACTGCGACACCCTTTGCCCGCGCAACGGTCAGCACTTCGCCGACAATGCTCGCCGCGAGAAGCGTGCCGTCAGGAACGGTGCCCAGTTGGTCGACCGAGCAGCCGGTGACCGCGCACAGACTGTTGAGCGCCGCATTGAACGCGACCTTTTCCCAGATCGCGGTCCATACCTGCGCGTCGATCTCGCAGTTAAGACCGGCGGCACCGAGCGCGTCTGCGACAGTGTCCAGTATCGGTAGCCTGTGCCCGTTCGCAGTCATCATCCGGATGCGCCCCTCGCCGTGCGAACTCACCTGCGCTGGACCGGCGAGATCGGCAGGCCATGTCGTGACGCCAATCAGGATTCGGTCAAGCGGCACAAATTCGCGGATCACCTCCACGTTGCCGAGACCGTTCTGCAACGTCAGCACGACGGTTTCCGGGCCAATCAGATGCAGCAAGCTCGACAGCGCGGCGCGGGTATGCAGCGACTTCGTGAACACGATCAAAAGCTCTGGAGGAGTGCCTGGTTCTTCGGGACGACGTGCATCCAGATTCGTGATGCGCCGATCGCCACGATCCGTTTGCAGGCGCAGCCCCGCTTCGCGAATTGCGTCGAGATGAGCCTGATTAATGTCGAGCAGCGTCACGTGCTGGCCGCTTTCCGCAAGGAGGCCGCCGAATAGTGAACCCATTGCGCCGGCGCCGAGTACGGCAATATTCAACGGTGTAGTCATGCTTTTCCCAAGCCTGGTTAGAACAGGTATGCGCCTGCGCCGGCGCGGCACTCCCAGACGACCTGACATCCGTGAGTATCCCTGTGCATGGCACCATCATACGTTCCGGTGCCGGGTTGAAAGTCTGCACAGTATCGGCGACGCGCTCTTGTTTTGACATTGCCTTTTCGCCCTCAAGGCATAACCTTTTGGCATGACCACCCGCTGGCGTCGACGCTAGCATTCCCTTCATCGAGCGCACCCGGCGGCACCTCGCCCAGCAAGGACCGCTCGGTGAACTACACCTACCGCACGTGCTAAAGCAAAGCAACGTTCCGGCATCAGCACTGTCGCTCGCAGTCAAGAACCCGTTCTTCCTCAGTCAACCCGGCCCAATATTCGCGCCGGATGATTCCTCGCATGCCGCATCACGGCGGTCATCGAGCCGTCTTGCGGCTTAGAGGTCACCAGTAGCGCGGTTTTGTCCGGCTGCCGATGACAGATCGAGCAACACGCTGAAGGGAGACATTTCATGAGCGCGGTTACATCATTTGACCGAAGATACGAAAGGCGGGCGATCACACTGCTCGCATTGGGTTTTGGCCTCGTCGGCCTTGACCGCTGGCTGATCACGCCACTATTCCCGCAGATGATGCGGGATCTCAACCTCACCTATCAGGATCTCGGCAACGTCACGGCGGTGCTCGGGCTCGCGTGGGGCGCATTTGCCATTCTGATGGGGGGTATCTCCGACAAGATAGGACGACGCAAGATCCTGATTCCGTCGATCGTCCTGTTCTCTGTGCTGTCGGGAGTCACCGGCCTGGTGAGCGGTGTCGGTGCACTCATGCTCATCCGGGTTCTGATGGGCATGACAGAAGGTTCATATTGCCCGACCAGCTTCGCAGCCGCTGACGACGCCTCGCCCGCCACGCGCCGCGGCCTTAACCTCGGGATCATCCAAGGATGCTTTGCGCTGTTTGGTCTCGGTCTTGGGCCGATCATCGCGACCCAACTGCTCGCGGTTGTGCCCTCGTGGCGCATCGTGTTCGGTCTGGTGGCAGCACCCGGCCTGCTGCTCGCGCTGCTGATGTACGCCTGGATCCGGGAGCCGGCGCACCTGGCGGGCACTAGCACCAGCCATGCGATGAACAAGGAAAGCTGGAAGTCGGTAATCGGCTACGGCAACGTGCGTATCGCGATGCCGGCAATCTTCTGCGCAATGGCAGGCCTTTTCGTGCTCGGAGCGCTCACGCCGGTCTATCTCACCGACTATCGCCACATGTCGATGGCGCAAATGGGCTTTGTGATGTCTGGCCTCGGATTCGGCGGCTTTGCAGGCCAGATTTTCGTATGCGGTATCTCGGACGTCATCGGGCGCAGGAATGCCGCAAAGATTACCTTCCTCGCTGGCTGCGTGTCGCTGCTCGCTTTCGCCAACGCGCCGACCATCGCACTCCTGCTGTTCGCTCTCCTATTCAGTGTTGCCTTCTTCTGCTGCGGTGCGATCTCGCTGATGGCCGGCCCGGTTGCAGCGGAGGCCGTGCCGCCGTCGCTTACGTCTTCGGCGGTCGGCGTCGTCGTCGGCGCGGGTGAAATTTTCGGTGGCGGCGTGGCGCCTGCCGTCGCCGGATTCGTCGCACAGCACATGGGGCTCCAGTACACGATTCTGTTTGCGTCGGCGGCTCTCGGCGCCGGCTTCGTCCTGTCGTTCCTGCTTCGCGAAACGGCACCGAGAAAGGCAGAGCACGACGCATTTCACGAAAAACTCAGTGCCCAAGAAAACTAAAGCCGTCTGGAGATCTCGCAATGAAAAAGTTCGACAAAGTATTGGCCGCTGCCGTCGCGGCCGGGCTTGGCTGCGCGTGCGCGCAAGCTGACGCACAATCAAACGTCACGTTGTACGGCATCGTCGATTCGGGCTTGATCTATCAGACAAAGAGCCCGGGCGATAAAGGCGCAACGTTCGGCACGCTCGACGGCGGCTGGGCCCCATCAATCTGGGGTATGAAAGGACAGGAGGATATCGGCGGCGGCACGAAGGTCGGCTTCGCGCTGGAAAGCGGCTTCTCCTCGACAACGGGGCAATTCGGCAATTCGAACGGCGGCCTGTTCGGCCGACACGCGTATGTCGAGGTGCAGGGCGGCTTCGGCGATGTGAAGGCGGGCCTGCAGTTTTCCCCGTTTTTTCTGGCGATCGGCGGCAACGATCCGCGCGCGATGTCCAATTTCGCCAGCGGCTTCACCGAGTACTTGAGCAAGGTCGGCATCAACGGCATCTTCGACAACAGCTCGATCGTCTACACATCACCGACGTTCGCGGGATTGACCGGCAGCGTCCAGTATGCGCCGGGCGGCGTGGCCGGAAGTGGCGTTGCAGGTCGACGGCTGTCGGGTTCGTTGACGTTTGCGCGCGGTCCGTTCTCCGCCGATGCCGCGTACTACCAGGCCAAGGACGCAACGAGCAACGCGACCGGGGTGGATGGCGCCACACTCGGTGTGTCGTACAAGCTCGGGCCAGTGACGGGCGCCCTGTCCGCCACGCGGCTGCGAAATAGCGAAGTGAAGGGTAGTCCGAATTACCTGATCTACGCAGGTGGCGTCACCTGGAACGCAACGAGCACGCTCAGCGCGAACAGTGGCGTTTACTACTCGAAAGACCGGTCGACGGCCGGCGGTCATTCGATCATGTATGCACTCGGCACCATGTATTCGTTGTCGGTTCGCACCGCGCTCTACACGCAACTCGCACTCGTGAACAACCAGGGCGGCATGGGTACCGGTCTGGCGGCTAACGGCGACCTGGTCGGTCTGCCGAACGGCACTACCACCGCCGTCAACGTCGGCATCCGGCACGTCTTCTAGATATATCAGGTAATTCAATGACACTACAGCATCCGAACTTCAAGGCGGCCGTCGTTCAGGCGGCATCCGAGTTCCTCGACCTCAATAGAGGCATCGAGAAGACCATCCGGCTAATCGACGAAGCCGCCCGACAGGGCGCTTCGCTGATCGCATTTCCGGAGACATGGCTGCCCGGCTATCCATTTCACGTCTGGCTCGGCGCGCCCGCATGGGCAATCAGCAAGGGCTTTGTCCAACGCTACTTCGACAACTCGATGAGCTACGACAGCGAACAGGCCGCCGCCCTCAGGGAAGCGGCCGCGCGCAACCGCATCACCGTCGTCCTGGGATTGTCAGAACGTAGCGGCGGCAGCCTCTACATCGCGCAGTGGATTATCGGCCCTGACGGCGCAACCGTTGCGACCCGGCGAAAGCTGCGGCCAACGCACGTCGAGCGCACAGTGTTCGGCGACGGTGACGGCAGCGACCTCGCGGTCCATGCGCTCGACATCGGCCGAGTGGGTGCCCTGTGCTGCTGGGAGCACATTCAGCCGCTGACGAAATACGCGATGTATGCGCAATTTGAACAGGTGCACGTCGCTGCGTGGCCCACCTTCTCGATGTATGAATTTGCACCCGCGCTCGGCTACGAAGTGAACAACGCGGCGAGCCGGCTCTATGCCGTCGAAGGATCGTGTTTCGTTCTTGCCCCCTGCGGTGTCGTCAGCGAACAGATGATCGACATGCTGTGCGATACACCAGACAAGAGAACGCTGATTCGTGCGGGAGGCGGTCATGCAGTCGCCTACGGTCCAGATGGGCGATCGTTATGCGAGAAACTGGATGAAACGGCGGAAGGCCTGCTGCTCGTCGACATCGATATCGGTCAGATCTCGCTTGCCAAGGCGGCAGCGGATCCGGTCGGACACTACGCCCGCCCCGACGTACTGCGATTGTGGTTCGACGACCAGCCGAGGCGCTGCGTGGAACATCCCGCCGACGCAAGTCTCTCAAGCGCGAGGACGAACGGATCACAACCGGCGAAATGGGATGCGGCGTCGGCTTCAGACCGGGACAGCGCAGTAGATCAGCGCGACGCGGGCTGATGCATCGCGCGATATTCGCGCGGCGACATCATGAACTGAGCGCGGAACGTACGGCTGAAATGGGCCGCGCTCGAAAATCCCCACGCCGCGGCGACCTGTTCGATTGAGCGGTTTGCGTAGCTCCTCTGGGACAGCCACTGCGCGCACCGCTGTAACCGTTCGGCCAACACGATCCGCCCGATGGACGTCCCTTCACTCTGAACCAGACGATGCAGGTAGCGTGTCGAGATGCCGAGCGCGGACGCGACCATCTCCGCGTCGAGATCCGGATGCTGGAGATGGTTCGAGATGAACAGCCGCACCTGCTGCAGATGCATCAGATGCAGGTTGGTCCGCGGCCCCGGCCGTATCTGCATGGACTCCGCGATGAGTCCACCGAGCAGGTCCGCCGCACCCGCGACGACGTGTGGTGCGCTTGAAGACGCGGCGATCCGGTCCCGTTCCGCGCATAGCGTGATCAGATGTTGCGCTGCCAGCAGTCCAAGCCCCTGCGCGCCAGAAATCGTGTGCGCGACGAAACCTCCCTGTAGCGGCATCCGGAGGGCCACGAGCGACTTGGGAAACCGCACGACGATCTGTTCGAATGGTTCCGCGAACGTCCAATGAAACGGTCTTGCTGAGTCGAAAAACACAAAATCGAGGTTGCGGACCGGAGCGCGCCGTCCGTCCTGAGCAAGCTCGCCCGCTCCCTTCAGTTGCAGGCATGCAAGCACGTACTCGCCTTCGGTGCGATCGACAGAGCTCGTATCGTGTTCAGCAATGTGCTTTTCCGCGGCGATCAGGGATACACAAGCATCGGCAATCGACGTGCTCTGGATCGAGCCGGATAGAGTCAGATCGGCGGCGTGAGTGACGACCAGCGGGACACAGCAACGTGCCGCCTCTTCCTCCCAGCGCCTGAGGCCGTCATCGGGCGCGGCGCTCGATCCCGATGAATCACGAAACATCACAAATTCGGTCCTATTTCTCTCGCGTTCGGGCGGACATGCCAACGATTAACGCCAGCTAATGTGGAACGGCAAAATAGTGCTGTCAATAAGCAGCGCCCCGGTGGCGAAATGCGGATTCATCGGGTTGGTGTTGGTACGCTGAAGGTTGCCGCCCAATGCATTTTGCACCTCTCATTTGGGTAACCCCGCGATTGGCACCGCCTGGCCACACCCGCCCTCCACCTATCGCACGCGCACCCGAATACCCCGCAGGAGCTCCCTGACCGATCTTCGTCTCGCGCTGCAATAAGCACCACTCGCGACGCAATCCGCAGGGTTCGTCGCATGCTCCTCGAAAACAGTCCATGCGCCGCACAAACTGCAGACATCGAGTCCGCTCGTCCTGCAGGGAGAGCCAGCATGCCTGCCATCATCGTCGCGCATATCGCCACCGCAACTCTTTCTGTCATACTCGGAATAGCCGTGCTTCTGGCCCAAAAGGGGACGCCGCGCCACAAGTGGCTCGGCCGACTCTGGGCAGTGACGATGTTCGCTACCGCGCTCAGTTCGTTCGACATCCGTGAACTGGACCCGGGACATTTTTCCTGGGTGCACGGACTGTCGTTGCTCACAATCGTCAGCGTCGGGCGGGCGATCTGGGCGATCCGGCAAGGCAACGTGCGTGGTCACCAGCTCGCGATGCGCGGGTCGTTCATCGGTCTCGTCATGGCCGGTATCGCCGCAGTGGCTACCCCGCACCGCCTGCTGAATCTCATTGTGACAGGGTGGATCGCATGATTCGTGGCAGTAACGCCAAACTCTTCGATGCGTCCGCCGGGTTACCCGTCCCGGCAAAACAACTGCTGGCCGAATATGCGCGCGAGGCCGTGCTCGTCGTCATCGGCAACGCATTGATTGCGGCGGGCCTGACCGTGGTCGGCATGGGCAAAGGCCTTGGCGAAAACCTCGTCTTCAGCGAGGCGATCGGGCTGTCGATCATGCTGCTGCTCCACGTCGGCCGCTTTCGTCTTCAGCGGAAAAACGCACTCACCGCGCCAAAGCTTGCCGTCGTGATGGTTGGCGCAATCATCGCTGGTGCCGCGAGCGGACGGGTGATCGCGAGCGCGCTGCTGGGCCTCGACATCGGCAAGACGTTCGCCCCCAAAGACCTCGCCACAACGGGCTGGATCGCGCTGGTCGCGACGCTGCTGGTCACCTGGTATGGCTGGTCGCGAGCCCGGATCGCCGGTCTGAGCGAACAGGTGGCCCGAACTGCATGGCTGCGGGAAGCCGCCGAAAAAACCGCGTTGGGCGCTCGCTTGCAGGCATTGCAGGCGCAAATCGAACCACACTTTCTCTTCAACACGCTGGCGACCCTGGATAGCCTGATCGTGTCCGATCCACCGCGCGCACGCGAACTGCTCGGGAGCCTCAACCGCTTTTTGCGGGCAACGCTGGAAGCGTCGCGGGCCGAAAGCGAGACGCTTGCGGATCAGTTTGCAGTGCTGGATTCGATGCTTGCCGTCCATGCAATACGCCTCGGCCCGAGACTCGCCTATGCGCTCGATCTCCCTGCCGATTGCGCGAACCTCGCGGTGCCGCCGATGCTGCTTCAGCCGCTCGTCGAAAACGCACTGAAGCATGGTGTTCAGGTTGCGGTGACAGGTGGGCGGATCGAGGTGAAAGCAAAGCGCGGCGAACAGCACGTCGAGCTCATCGTCGCCGACACGGGGCCAGGCTTCGGCGCGACGCCGGCGACGCAGGGCACGGGCATCGGACTGGCGAACGTGCGGGACCGCCTTGCGGCACTCTACGGCGAGCGCGCTTCACTGGCGCTCGTCGAGAACGTGCCGCAAGGTACCATCGCGAAAATCCTGCTTCCGGTGGACAATGCCCGTCATCCGCAAGAGAGTGTGAGGCCATGAAGATCCGCCAGCCCGGCCCTGCGGCACAAAACGATAGCGGCAAGGCCTTTTCGCCGGAGGTGTCTCACGCGCCGACCGCGCTGATCGCCGAGGACGAACCGCTCATCGCAGCCGCGCTTGAGCGGGAGCTGACGGCGGCCTGGCCGGAGTTGCAGATTCTCGCGACGGTCGGTAACGGCCAGGTTGCCATCGAGCGCATCGTCGCCTTGCAGCCGGACGTCGCGTTCCTCGACATTTCAATGCCGGGCTCGACCGGTCTCGACGTTGCGCGCGCGTGCACGAAGCTCGCGGCGCCGCCGCAGATCGTGTTCGTGACCGCCTATGATCAATACGCGTTGGACGCGTTCGATGCCGCCGCGATCGACTATCTTCTGAAGCCCGTCGATGCCACGCGGCTCGCGCGCACGATCGACAGGTTACGCGTGCAGCTTGCGCGCGCGCCAACGGATGCGATGCCGCGTGCCCAGATGCAGGCTCATCTGCAGCGACTGCTCTACCAGTTGGAGCAGATCACGCGCAGCACCCAGCTGGAGAATCGCGCGCAGGACAGCGGCCGCAGCGCGCCGCTACGCTATCTGCGCGCATCCAGCGGTAGCGATATCAGGATAGTACCGGTGGAAGAGGTGTTGTACTTCGAGGCCGCCGACAAGTATGTCGTCGTAACGACGCGTACGGGCGAACTGTTGATCCGCACGAGCCTCAAGGAGTTGTGTTCGCAACTGGACCCGGCGCGCTTCTGGCAGGTGCACCGAAGCACCGTGGTGAACGTCGACCAGGTGGAGAGCGCATCCGTCAGCACGCTAGGGAAAATGTCGCTGAAGCTGCGCGGCCACAATGGCGCGATCGCAGTGAGCAAACAGTACGCACACATCTTCCGGCAGATGTGAAGCGGCACATGCGGAGCGAATTGCTTCGCCGCAGTTACCTCGGAAAGGTCGTAATTGCGACAAGGCCGACTATAGATCTTGAGCATCACGCCTGGGTGATAGGACGGGCGCCCCGTGATCGCTGGCGTGGTACCGTTGAAGCCAAGATTCGCATACGGGGCGGTCGATTTTTTGATCGCGCGGGTGCGGATAAGGGTGCGGACAACTACCGGCAAACGGCTTACCCCCTCCGTTTTGCCGGTAACGCAGCCTTCAATCGATGAGTTCGGCACCTGTCGTAAGAACAATCTTTCCGAAGTGCGTGCCGGAATCGATCAGCTCGTGCGCGCCGCGAGCGTCGGCAAGCGCAAAGGTCTTGTAGACAACCGGCTTGATCTTGCCGCTCTCGATATGCGGCCAGACATGCTGCTCCAGTTCATTGACGATGGTCGCCTTGTCCGCGGATGTGCGCGATCGCAATGTCGAGCCCATATGCGTCAGACGTTTAGTCAGCATCGGCAAGACGTTGAGATCCTTCGCCGGCCCCTTGATCACGCCCACCTGGAGGATTCTTCCGTCCATAGCCGCAGCGTCATAGTTTCTGGCAACGTAGTCGCCGGCAATGATGTCGAGGATCACGTCGACGCCTTTTCCATCGGTAAAGCGCTTCGATTCGGCGACGAAATCTTCCTCGCGGTAGTCGATCGCCAGGTCTGCGCCTAGCGCCAGGCTGGCCTCCCGATGCGCCTGCGAGCCCACTGTCGTGATGATTTTCGCCGCGCCGAATGCCTTCGCCAGCATGGTCGCCGTGGTGCCGATACCTGACGCGCCGCCATGGATCAACACCGATTCGCCGGCAGCCAGTTTGCCGCGCTGAAACAGGTTCAGCCACACCGTCATAAACGTTTCGGGCATGGCCCCCGCTTCCACCAACGTCAGGCCTTTGGGGATACGCATTGTGTTGCAGGCGTGCGCGACCGCATATTCCGCGTAGCCGCCGCCAGGAATCAATGCACATACCAGTTCGCCGATCCGGAATTGGGACACGTCGGCGCCAACGGCAACCACTTGACCTGCCACTTCCAGCCCCGGAATGTCCGAAGCACCGGGGGGCGGATCGTACAGTCCCTTGCGCTGGAAAACGTCTGGGCCGTTCACGGCAGCCGCGTGAATGCGGATCAGAACCTGATCGGCTGCCGGTGTCGGCACCGGGCGCGTAGTCGGCACCAGCACCTCAGGACCGCCAGGCTCTTTGATTTCAATCGCCGTCATGGACGACGGCACACGATAAGTCGAAGCAGACATGGATACCACTCCTTCAATTGATGAGGCTCGACTGATCCAGGCGGATCATTGAACGAGGAACTCTTGCGTTCAGTATAGGCATCGACATTGATGAATAAGTGCAGCAATATTCACATCCTGAGATGCAAATTTGCATCAGGAGGGTGGCACGATGAACTGGGATGACGCACGTGTGTTTCTCGCGGTGGAGCGCGAAAAAACGCTCCGTGGCGCGGCCAGAACGCTTAATCTCGATCAGGCGACGGTCGGCAGACGGATCGCGGCACTGGAGCACGCCCTGCGTGCAACGCTCTTCCTGCGCACCTCCGAGGGTTACGCGTTGACCGCCGCAGGCGAAGCGGCGCTGAGATCGGCGGAGAAAATGGAACACTCCGCGCACGAACTCGTCAGACGAACGCAAGGCACAGATACACGGCTTGCGGGAGACGTCAAAGTCACCAGCACCGACTCGATTGCGCTCGAATTCCTGCTTCCCGCCATCGAACGCATGCATGCTGCGCATCCCGACGTGCGTGTCCTGCTGGATACGTCGACGCGCATGCTGAATCTGGCAAAGCGCGAAGCGGATATCGCGGTGCGGTCCGTCAGGCCGGACAACCCCGATCTGGTCGCGCGGCGCCTCGCTCGCTGGCCCATGGCGCTCTTTGCATCGACTGCTTATCTCGAGCAGTACGGCAAGCCGGCCGCTGGCTCCGCGTTCGCGGGCCACGATCTTGTCGTCTATCAGGGAAACTGGACCGGCAATCGATCTCAGACTCTGGCTGGTGAACCGATACACGCGGGGCGCATCGTATCGACCTTCAATTCCAGCCTCATGCTGCGTACCGCGGTAAAGGCCGGCCTCGGCATCGGTGAGCTTCCGATCCATCTGGCCGAACACGACGGCCTCGTGCAGCTATGGCCGGAACCCGCACGTGGGGCGGTCTACGAAATCTGGCTCGTCACGCATCAAGACCTTCGGCATACCGCGCGCATCGCGGCAATGATTGACGGCATCGTCTCCGCGTTCGAAGTTCACACAACCCACACAACGGTGTCGCAGAAGGACGAGGCATCCACGAAAATTGTGCACCCTCAGCGGTAACGCACCTATCCTTGGTGATAGGGGAATCGCAGGGTGCCGCTCATGATCAATCTGCACGAACTCCGGTATGTTCGACTCGGTACCGGTGACGTCGACGCCGCGGCGAAGTATGCGGCCAATATCCTCGGATTGCAGGTGGTGCGCCGCGAGAGTGGCTGGGTCTACCTGCGCTCCGATGAACGCGATCACACGCTGGTCTATTTCGAAGGCGATCCGGCTGACCATACGGTCGCCTTCGATGTCGTCACGAACGAGGCGCTCGAGGATGCGGGCACGGTGTTGGAGCAGAACGGTTTTAGCGTACACGCCGGTAGTCGCGACGAGTGCGATCAGCGTCGCGTACGCGCCTTCATCAGTTTCAAGGACCCGTCGGGCAACCGGATCGAACTGGTGTTCGGCGCCTTGCATAGCGGGCGCCGCTATTTCCCATCACGCGACGCCGGAATCACCGGCTTCAGCCACGTGGGTCTGCGCAGCAGCGATCCCCGGCGCGACGAGATCTTCTGGACCACACTGTGCAATGCGCGCGTGAGCGACCGGATCGGACCTGCGCCGCTGCTGAGAATCGACGAGGTGCATCACCGGATCGCCCTCTTTCCATCCTCGTTCGCCGGCATTCAACATATCAATCACCAGGTTGAGAGCATCGACGATGTCATGCGTGCCTGGTACACCCTGCGTGAAAAGGGAATACCCATCCGGTTCGGACCGGGACGGCATCCTACCTCGGGCGCCATCTTTCTCTACTTCGAGGGGCCTGACGGAATGACTTACGAATATTCGACCGGTGTTCGTCTGATCAGGAAGGACGAGGAGGCGACTTACTGCCCCCGCCAGTTCCCGTTCGATCCGACCGGTTTTTGCATGTGGGGCGCCAAACCCAACATTCCAGAATTTCAAACCTGACGCAAGAACAACCCAGGTACACGGCCCCGCTTTCGCGACGGCAGGGAGAACGCCATGGCGACGATCAGAACAGTCGATGTTCAGGACTTCATCAACTCGCACAAGCTGACGACGTATCAGCTCATGATCGTCGCGCTTTGCTTCCTGGCAGTCGCGTTCGATGGTTTCGATACGGCAAGCATCGGCTTTATTGCGCCTGCCATCAGGAAGCAATGGGCATTGAGCGCGCTTCAGTTGGCGCCTGTGTTCGGCGGCGGCCTGTTTGGCCTGATGATAGGTGCGCTTCTGTTCGGTCCGCTGGCCGACCGGTTTGGGCGCAAGCCCATACTTTGCGTTTCAGTCGCGCTTTTCGGCGTCCTGTGCCTGTGGTCTGCCTACGCGACTTCCCTGCGCGAACTCATACTCTTGCGATTCCTGACCGGCCTGGGTCTTGGCGGAGCCATGCCTACGGCCATTGCGATGACATCCGAGTTCGCTCCCGAGAAACAGCGCTCGCTTCTGGTGACGAGCATGTTCTGCGGCTTCACGTTAGGCGGGGCATCCGGAGGCCTGGTTGCCTCGCAGATCATGCCCCTGCATGGCTGGCAGGGCGTGCTGTTATTCGGCGGAGCAATGCCGTTGCTGCTGGTGCCGGTTCTGGTATGGCTTCTGCCCGAGTCTGTCCGGTACCTCGCGTTGAACGGCCGCAAGCGCGAGCAAGTGGCACGCACGCTCCAGCGCATAGCGCCGCAAGAGGCACTCGACCATGCAACGTTCACCGTTCCCGAGAACAGGGCCAAGGGTTCTCCGGTGCGCAACCTTTTCGGCAACGACGTGATCGTCGGCACCGTCTGCCTTTGGCTCACCTTCTTCATGAGTCTGCTGGTGTATTACCTGCTCACCAGCTGGCTGCCGACCGTCATTAACAGCACAGGCATCCCCCTGGGCAAGACTGCCCTGGTCGCCGCAGCGCTGCCGCTGGGTAGCACGGTCGGCGCCGTGCTGATCGGCCGCCTGATGGACCGGCACAGTCCCTATCTGGTGCTCGCAGGTTCCTACCTGATTGCCGCCATGTTTATCCTGCTGATCGGCGTCGCATCGTCGTTGCCGATGCTGGTGTTCGCCGTCTTTGGGGCGGGTTTTGCGACGGGCGGCGCGCAGACCGGCGCCAATGCACTGGCGGCGGCCTACTATCCAACCGAGAGCCGCGTCTCCGGTGTGAGTTGGGCACTTGGCATTGGCCGGGTGGGTTCGATCGTGGGCTCGATGACCGGCGGCGTGCTGTTAGCGATGCATCTCGGCCTGCCCATTATGTTTGTCCTGGTCGCGATTCCCGCTATCGTCGCCGCGTTCAGCATGTTTGGCATGGGGCGCCACGAGGCCGCGCTCAGATCGTCTGAAGCTGGCCGAACGCCCCCTGGTTCAGTCCAACCTTAGGCGCCCCTTCACTTCACGCCAAAGGGCGACACCACCGCCGTCTTCGCCGCCCCCACCCCGCTCGCAGCCGACGCAGGCGGCGTCCAGCGATACACCACAACGCTCGCGTCGTTGTAGTTGTCCTTCGTCACTTCATATTCGCCAGTCGAACGCCGATATGCCCGAAGTCCGTACATGGAGTCCACGTCGTTGCCCACGTCGACTGCGTTCGGATTGCTATTGATGAACGTGGTGTCGAGCTTCCCCGTGATGAGGTTGAATGCGTCGACATTCGGCACGGTATGGACGTAGCCCACAAACAGATAGTTGCCGGCGGCCACAATCGATTTGGCATTCGCGCTCGTGATGTTGATCACCGGGTTCGGCGTGGTCCTGTTGCCGGCCATCCAGCCGTGATACACCTCGACACGCGATCCGACCGCGCTCCAGTCCGTGCTTCCGGCCGGCCCTTGCGTGAGAATCATCGTGTCGCTCTCGGGCAGGTAGATGATCCGCGTCAGTTGCGAGATCGTGGGCGGAATCGGCATCGCGATCGCCGCACCCCAAACCGGTTTGCCCTTCGCATCAAAGCCGGTCAGCGGATAGTGAGAAATGACATTGGTTTTGTCGAGCCCCGCCCAGATATCGCCCTTGCTATCGAGGCAGAAACCATTGCGGACTTTCGCCATTGTCCCGAAGGACGCTCCCGGCAGCGTGCTATCGGGAATCGCGATGTACCCATTCCCGGGGCTGAAGTGGAAAAAGTAGAAGGTATCGGGATTCTGGCTCCCCGCGACGAGTATCCGATGCCCGCCCACGCTGGCAAGCTGGGCGAAATGTTCGCCGCGTTCGTGGTCGGCGAGATTGATGCGCGGATCGGACGGATAGGTGATCGGATCGATCGTGTTAGCGATGTAGGTGCCGCCCACGCTGCCCGAATAGATGTTCATTCCGCCGTAGAAGATCGCTCCGTCCGTGGCCGGGTCCGGTGCGGCGTTGCCTTCAAAATTCACCGACTGGAGCTGCCAGCGCAGGACCCCGGTGCCGTCGTACGCGTGAATGTCGGTGCCGCCGTTGCGGCCGAGGTCCCACGACCCGCCCCACGGGTTGTTCAGGACATAAAGATTGCGCGCGGAATCCCTGCCGATGCCCGTGACACGCGTAAAGCGCCGGTCGCCCACCTGCCCCTTGATGCCAGTGACCGTATTGAGGTAGCCGCCCTGAACACCAAACGTACCGGCAGCATAAGGTGCGCCGGACACTTCATAGATCTTGATGTTCATATCCGGACCCTCGTCGCCGATCCATAACTGCCCGGTGGTCGCGTCAAAATACAGCGATGAGGGTTGCGCCTTGGCCGCCAGCTGGATGGTGTTGCCACGTACGCCGGTCGGGCCGAACTCGATCACGGCGCCCACGCTTTGTTGCGCGACCCAGAGGTTGCCGGCCGCGTCCACCGCCAGCGCGCCCGGCGAGGCCACGCTGATATCGCGCAGCCAGACACCCGACGTCGTGAACACGCGCACGCGGTTGCCTCGGAAATCGCTCGCGTAGAGCAGCGAGCCGGAGGTCGCGAGTCCGGTGACCACATCCGCGAGGCGTTCGGTGGTCGTGTCGCTTACCGTGATGAGCAGGTCGCGCGTGCGGCTTACGCGGTTGTACCGGCCAACCTTACCGCTTCCATACGTGGCGTTGAACTGCAGCGCGGCGAACAGCGAGGTCGAGTTGCCGGTGATCGCGCCACCCTGAAACTCGGCATGCGAGCCGATCGAACCGAGGTTGCGTGCGTTCTGATAGATCGCGATGCCGCCTTCGTCTTCGTCCCACATCGATGCGGTATAGATCACCCCTTCCGGTGCCACCCACATGGAGCGGGCCACGTTGCCGACCCGCGTCGTGGCGGTCCCATGCGTGTTGGCGATCCAGCCGGTGGAGTATTGCGCTTCGCAAACGGACGCAGCCGCTGCGTTCAGCATCACCGCGACGAGCGCGGAACAAAGTCCTTTGACGAACATGAGAGATGTTTGTTCGATCGCACGCCATGCAGTACAGGCGTCCTTAGTACGGTGTTGCCAGCCCTGGCAACTTGCAGTCCGAACCCTGACGATTCGAAACCGTGCGTCGCGCAGAGCGCGACGTCACGCATCGAATTGGCGTGGGATATCGTCAGGGTTAACGGCGATGCGCGGCGCGAGTTGAGCGATTTTTTTGGCTGGGCCGTGGCGAGGGTGCTCCGCGTGGGCGCGCGCGTTAGCGTGACAAAAAAGTCACGCCTCGGGTTGGTGGCAAACCAGCTCGATGTTGTGCCCGTCCGGACCAATGACAAAGGCTGCATAGTAGTTCGCGTGGTAGTGCGGACGCAGACCAGGCGCACCATGGTCTTTGCCGCCCGCCTCGAGCGCCGCGCGATAGAACGCGTCGACCTGCTGGCGATTGTCGGCCGTGAACGCCAGGTGGAGATGCGCCGGCTTCTCCTCGGTCTGGAACAGACACAACGAAGGTTTGTTCGGTGGGCTAAGCTCGACACCGTACGCCGGCGGCCCCTCCCCGACTACTGCCACGCCGATCGGCTCCAGCGCCTTGAGGAAGAACGCCTTGCTCGCTGCATAGTCGGTGACGCCGAATTTAACGTGGTCGAACATGGGTTCTCCTGAAGTGCGCGGGCCTGCGCGAGGCCTGACGTGATTGAGAGACGCCCACGATGTTGCCACACAGCGACCAGCAGCCACAAGTCACGTCCGACAGCAAGCGGACTATGACAGCTGCATGGCGGACGCCCGATGACCGGCGGCGGTCAAGGCAGCAACTCGACTGGCGGCATTCTGAACGTACCGGCCAGCACGCCCCCCGTCGGTTCATACGCGCGCGCAAACAACGTGAAGTGGCGCCCGTCGGCAGGCGTCGGCAGCCAGTTCGCGGCTTGCGCATCCATCGGACGCCGGGCTTGCAACCAGATATCCACGCTGCCATCCGCATTGACGATGAGCCCCCGCGTACGGCTGCTTATCTGATAACGGTCGATGGGATTGGCGGCAAGGAACTGCCCGTCCTTATCGACCGCATACAGTGACACCGACCAGAACGCCCGCGCCGGGATGCCGCCCGGCGGCAAGTGCAGGCGGTATCGCTGGCCGCCAAGCAGCGCAGCGGCGTCGGCGTCGCGAAAGGTGATCCAGTAGTTTGCCTCTTCACGGCTTACGCCGAGGATCCCCATCCCCATGGCAAGCGCGAGTGCGCGCAGGTCATAGTCGCGTTGTTCGTCGGTTCCCAGTTTTGAGCCGGGCGGGTTGTAGTCGATCCAGCCATGCGCGCGAGCTGCGGCGAGATACGTGGTCAGAAATTCCTGTTCGAGGTGCGGGTAACGGTCCTGCCACGCAGCCTGAACGCTGGCCGGCAGGCGGTCCCATGTGCATTGGGCGCCACAGATGCCGACGCGCCGGTATTGCTCGATGAGTGCATGGTCTCTTGCAGGTGGCGGGTCGAGCGCCATCATTTCGTTGACGACCGCGAGGAAATTCTGCGGACCCTGCGCCATTGGACGGACACGTGCCGGCTCATCGGCGATGCGGCCCGGCGTCACCGGCGTGATTCTGAAACCATCCTGAATCGCGTTGGCCGCCGCAGTGTCACTTGGGCCGTCAACCTGCACACGCAGATTCACGTAGAGATCATTGGTCGGCGCGCGCACGAGCTGCACCCCTGCGGGGACGGTCCCGTGCCAATCCGGTCCAACAACGTAATAGCGCTGCGGCGCGGTGCCGGTTGTCCGGTGCCCGGCATAGAAGAACGTATTCGAATAGAAATCGATCAGCGTGAGAACGAAGTAGCGCGTGCCCGTGTCAGGCGTATCGAGTATGACCGGCCCGTGCGCCAGATCGATCCAGGCCGTCGAATACAAGGCGTCGACGATGGGCGAATTGGCCCAGCGATCATCGGGTGTCGCGATCCGCCGGGCATGGGCGAACTCGTTGATTCGGGTGCTGGTTCGCGCATCGGTCGTTGCGAGCGCGGTCCAGCGATACTGCGACAGCTTGAACAGCGGGAACGCGTAGTTGTAAGCCGCGCCGATCAGCTTGTCGACGGCCACCTCCTGTGCATCGGCCGCCGGTGCAATCGCGGCAGTCAATACGAGGGCCACGGCCGCGCGTGACAGCCAATCACGCGTTCGCGCGAATGCACATGCCCCACTCCGGGCACGCGCCCCGGCGTCGGCGCCTGTGAATTGAAGCAACCTCATCCACCCCTCCCCGTTCACGCAGTCGCCGAATCCGACCACGATAGGTGACCGGATGGAGCCAGAATGCCAACGACGATAGACGGGCACTCGTTCAGCGAAATCGTCCGAATGAACGATGCGACGCGTGGGGTAACGCTGCCGGCGATATCACGCCAGTCAAAGTCCGACCTCAGCGGCCTGGCAACGCCAGACGGGCGATCTCCGCAAAATACCGCGCGCCGGTCATCAGGATGTCGTCGTTGAAGTCATAGCCTGCATTGTGCAGCGGAATGCCGCCGCACTCCGGTAAGTCGCCGTTCCCGATAAAGATGAAGTTTCCGGGAACGACCTGCAGGAAAGCCCCGAAGTCCTCGGAGATCATCATGGGCTGGACGTCCGCATTCACGGCCGACTCTCCCGCCACGTTCCGCGCCGCCCTGAGCGCGACGTCCACAAACTGCGCCGAATTGACGGTAGGTGCAAATTCGTGGGTGTAATTGAAACTGCACTCCGCGCCATGCGCCCGGCAGATGCCCTCACAGACTTCCCGCATGCGCGTCTCAAGCAGTGACTGCACCTCTTTTGAATAGCTGCGTGTATCGCCCTTGATGATGACGTTCGAGGGAATCACATTGCGGATGCCATCCGTGATCAGTTCCGTACAGGAAATCACTGCCTGAAGGCCAGGATCCAGATTGCGCGACACCACCGTCTGCAGAGCGAGCACGATCTGCGACGCAATCACGATCGGATCCACTCCCATATGCGGCCGCGCCGCGTGCGTGCCGCTGCCTTTGATATGGATAACGAAGTTGTCTTCGCTTGCCATGATTCCGCCGGCGCGAGTTGCGAACGTGCCCGCACGCATGCCCGGCATGTTGTGCGCGCCGAAGATCGCATCGACAGGGAAGCGCGCAAACAGGCCATCCGCCATCATCGCCTTGGCGCCGCGGCCGTGCTCTTCAGCCGGCTGAAAGATGAAGCGCACGGTGCCGTTGAAATCGCGACGCTCGGCCAGCAGGCGGGCCGCGCCGAGAATCATCGACATATGCCCGTCGTGCCCGCAAGCGTGCATTTTTCCGGCGTTGAGAGAAGCATGGGCACGGCCGGGCGCCTGCTCGCCGATGTTCAGAGCGTCCATGTCCGCTCGCAGGCCTATCGCACGCGTGCCGTCGCCCACCGTCAGGTTCGCCACGAGTCCGGTGCCGCCAATGCCTCGATGAACCTCGAGACCCAGCGTTTTAAGGATGCCCGCGATGTACTCGGACGTTTTCAACTCTTCGAATCCGGTTTCGGGGCGTTGGTGCAGATATTGACGCCAACTTTTGAGCTGCCCTTGCAGTGTGCTTTCCATGAGCCCGTCCTTGTCGATTGGCGCTGTGGTTTCCAGCGTATTCCCGCAGTGTCGATTACCGCGCAAATTGATTCATTCGCTCGTCACGGCGCGCCGCCACCGCGTCTGCAGACTCGCCGACGAGTTCGGCATAAACGCCCGGTGCCGTTGCACCTTCCGTGCTGATGAGCAGGACGCGCGAATCGCCGTTTAGCGCAACGGCCTGAGCCAGATCGACGTTAGCCATCAGGCTCGTGACGCCGGCCATGCCCGCGGCGCCCGACTCGCCGGAAACAATGGGCACATCACCGTCAACGCCCGTGGCGAGCGCTCGCATGGCCGCGACTGCCTGATCTTCCTCGATGAGCATGAAATCGTCCACGCAGGCCTCGAGGATCTGCCACGCCAGAGGTGACGCTTCACCGCAGGCGAGGCCCGCCATGACAGAATCGACCGACCCTGTCGCTCGTGTTGCGTATCCGGCGATCGCGCTTTGATAAAGACAGTCGGCCTGTTCCGGTTCCACGACAATGAAGCGCGGACGGCGCTCGCCATAGCGCTCCCACATATAGCTGGCCACGCCTGCGGCGAGCCCGCCCACGCCGCCTTGCAGAAATACGTGAGTAAAGGCACATTCACCGGACTGCGTGCCCGACTGTTCGATCAACTCCGCCGCAATGGTGCCGTAGCCCTGCATGACGTCTCGCGGGATGGCTTCGTATCCTTCGTACGACGTATCGGAAACCACGTGCCAGCCGTTGCTCTTTGCAAGCTGCGAGGCATGCTCGACCGACTCGTCGTAATTGCCCGCAATACGAACGATGCGTGCGCCGTACGCTGCAATCGCCAGCTCGCGCTCGACGCTGACCTTCGCATGCAGGACGATCACGCATTGGCATCCAATCGACTGCGCGGCCGCAGCAAGCGCCTTGCCGTGGTTGCCGTCGGTGGCGCTAATCACGGTCAGGTTCGCGACCCGCTCACGGCACTGCCCCTGAATCAGCGCCTTCGGGTCGACACACTCCATGGGCCATAGGCGCATGATGAGCCGCACCAGTGCGATCGGCGCGCCTAATGCCTTGAAGCTGGACAACGGGGAGCGGAGCGACTCGTCCTTGACGCTCAGCCGTGCGAGGCCAAGCTGAGCTGCGGCGCCGGGCAGATCCCACAGGGGTGTGGGCTCCCTGTTGATCAGCTCCCAGTTGGAAAACCACGCACGGCTTTCGTCACCGGATTTGACGTTAAGGATGCGTCCGAGCGCTTCAGGATAGGCGCCGCGCAAGGCGCGCGGATTGGAGATCAGCATGTGACGGTGCTCCCGGGCCAAAAGCGGCCCCTAAACAAGAAGGTGGCGATGCAAACGCCGTCGATGCAGAAATGATATTGCGCGACAGCCGTGAAAAAGTCTCATAATGGCCGCCTGTGACGCAAAAAAATATCGTTATTCAGGCTCTCCCGTACATGGCGACAAACCTCGACTCGTTCGACCGCAAGCTCCTGATGGAGGTGCAGCGCGACGCCCAGATCCCCCAAAACGAACTGGGTGCCCGCGTTAATCTGTCGACCGCCGCAGTGAACCGCCGGCTGCGGCGCCTCGCGGATGACGGCGTGATCGACCACTACGCGGCCATTGTGTCGCCCGAAAAGGTCGATCATCCGATCACTGTCGTGACGACTGTCGAGGTGGAGAGCGAGCAGATCGATCTGCTCGACTCGATGAAGCGCACGTTCGCACGCTGCCCCCAGATCCAGCAGTGTTACTACGTGGCGGGCGAATGGGACTTTGTCCTGATTCTCGCCGTTCGCAACATGGATCAGTACACCGAACTTACACGCGAGCTCTTCTTCTCGAACAACAACGTCAAGCGGTTCAAGACGTTGGTGAGCATGAGCCGCGTGAAAGTCGGACTGGAAGTCCCGATCGATCTGGACGAGGGCTGACATCGTGCCGCGCGTCACCGCGCAACGGAGTTATCCGCCCGTGCGCACGCTCTGCGAGACCGAAGCGCGTTTCCGTCCAGCCGGTCTTTTCGCGTCGCTGATAACAATGGCGAGGCGCTCCGCGGCCGCGCGCATTTGAGCCTGAGTAAATCCCCCGAAACCCAATACGAGGCCCGGACGTTCCGTCCCAGCGTCGTACATCGGCGACACCGCGCGCACCGCGACGCCTTCCTGCGCCGACCGCTCAGCGATGGCCCGATCGTCCAACCCCCGCGCCAGCCACAGAACGAGATGCATGCCCTGGTCACCCGGTTCGAGCCAGGCAAGCTCCCTTGGCAGCAAAGCGCCGAGCGTCGCGATCAACTGCTGCCGGTGATCGGCGTACACCTTGCGCACTTTGCGAATGTGCCGCTCCAGATGGCCCTCGGCCATGAAGGCGGCGAGCACATGCTGATCCGCGTTCGGCGGATGACGGTCCATCAGCACGCGCGCGCCGCAGAAGGAATCGACGAGAGCATCGGGAGCAATCACGAAGCCGAGGCGAAGCGAAGGAAACAGGACCTTGCTGAAGGTGCCGAGATACACCACCCTGTCCGGATCCTGGCCCTGAAGCGAGGGAAAGGGATAACCTTCGTAACGTAGCTCGCTGTCATAGTCGTCTTCCACGACCCACGCGCGGTTCGAGCGTGCCCATGCAAGCAGCGTGTTGCGCCGGGCCATGCTCAACGGCATCCCCAACGGATACTGATGCGACGGCGTAACGAATGCCGCGCGCGCCTCAGGCGCCATGCGCATGCCCGCTTCGACGTCGATGCCTTCGGCGTCGACCGGAACCCGGACCATCGTTTCCTGATGACCCGCGCTTTCGAGTATGGCGGTGACTCCGCGATAAGCCGGATTTTCCACCCACACCTTGTCGCGCCCGCTGAGCAATACCTGGCAGGCGAGAAAAAGTCCCTGCTGCGTGCCGCTGGTCACGATGACCTGATGGGGCTCGCAGCGTACCGACCGCGATTTGCGTACGTAGTCGGCAATCGCTTGCCGCAGCGGCCATGCCCCGAACGGATCAGCGTAGCCGGCGGGGGCGCCCGGCCCGCGGGCACGCAGCCGGTTGCCGAGCCGGCGCCAGATGTCGGCTGGCGCCGTCACGCCGATCGGCACGGAGATCGCGAACGGCACCGCCGGCAGTGGCCGGAACTCGCGGGCAATCCGGGCAAACATTTCGGCCCGTTCCGGCAGTTCGGCCCGAACGTCTTCGCGCCGCCCCGATTGACGCGCACGCGCCGGCGGCGGCTCGGCGAGCGCATGCGCCACCCGTGTCCCGCCCCTGCCCTTCGATTCCAGAAAGCCTTCGGCGATCAACTGCTCGTACGCCTCCACCACCGTCCCGCGGCCGATTTCCAACGAGCTGGCGAGCAGCCGGGTGGACGGCAAAGGGTCGCCCGGCTGGATTGCGCCGTCGCGAACCGCGTCGCGCAATGCCTGCGCGAGTTGCCGGGTCAGGCTGCCGGCGGCCCGATCCAATGCGCCAATCGATGGAATCTCCACAACACGGGTCGTTCTCGCCATGATTCTGGTCCTGCGAAATATGTCTAAACTGGCTCTGTAGAATAAACCAGATTACAGTAACAATGGCCGCATGCGAAGGTCGAGTCCACGACCCTTTCCGTCAACTTGCCAGCGAGGGACCCCACGATGTACGTGCCCGCCCATTTCAGCGAATCAAACCCAGAAGTCCTGCATGCGCTCATCACGGAGCACCCGTTCGGCACGCTCGTCACGAACGGCAAGAGCGGACTGGACGCGAATCACATTCCATTCCGGTTACTCACCGGCGACGGCACGCCCGGCACGCTGCAGGCACACGTGGCGCGAGCGAACCCACTGTGGCAGGACGTGGCGGACGGCGACGAGGTACTCGCTATTTTCCGTGCGGGCGATGCCTACATCTCGCCCACCTGGTACCCGAGCAAGCACGAGCACCACAAGCAGGTGCCCACGTGGAACTACGTAGTCGTGCATGCGCACGGGCGCATCCGCATCCGGGACGACGAAAAGTTCGTGCGCGGCCTGGTCGCGCAACTGACGCGCACCCACGAGGCGAACGAGCCAACGCCGTGGAAGATGGGTGATGCTCCGGCCGACTACCTGGAAGGATTGCTCACGGCGATCGTGGGCATCGAAATCGAAATCACGCGGCTTGTCGGCAAACGCAAGCTCAGCCAGAACAAGGAAGAACGCGATATCCGCGGCGCGGCCGAAACGCTCAGGGCGCGCGATAGCCACGAAATCGGCGACGCAATGTTGGCCTGCGCCCAACAAAAGCAGCAATAAGCCGGGTTCGGCAAGACATGTGCATCGTGCGGTTTACGCCTCGATGCTCATCGAAAAACAGGCCGTCAATACATTGGCGTCCCATCGCACGCGTGCGTGGCCACGCGAAATGCGATGGGTACTTTGCCTCATCTGGAAACACCCCATGTTCGCTTCCACCTTTATCTTCCGAGCCGGCCGGTACGACGAAGAATTTCATCGCCTCGACCAGCAAATTGCGGAGGCGGCTCGCTCCATTCCAGGTTATGTGGGCGAAGAATCCTGGGAGAATCCGGATGCCGGATTG